>NZ_CP046266.1:4507500-4872514 GCF_009720625.1 Metabacillus sediminilitoris | reverse complement strand
ATTGCTTTTTTGATCTTTCCTTGTCGTAATAGCTCTCCAAGGCCTTTTCCTTCTTCACCAAGATTGTTGCTAATAATGGTTAGCTCTGTGGCATCATGGTTGATTAGTCCATCAATCAGTGTCAACGGTGCTCCGACAAGACCGAAGCCTCCAACCATAATGATTGAGCCAGTTTTAATCGGAAGAATAGCTTCTTCTGTTGTTTTCATTTTCCCCATTTTATTTCTGCCTCCTCGTAAACTAGTCGTATGAGTTACTTAAAACAACTCCTTTTTGTTTGAAGGTCACTAGACTTTTGCGAGAACGCAAAAAAGCCCAGACTTGACCATAAGAAAAAGGAAACACAAAGAAATTTCCTCACTTCCAATGGATAAGCTGGGCTTTCTTAATTTAAATGAAATGGGTGTATTTCACCATTAAGAAGACACTATCCGTTCGTAAGAATGTTAACGTTTTCAGTTAATTCTATTTTATTCTAACAAAATAGAATTTTGCTATCAAGAGATTTCCTCCATTTTCTTCTTTTTTTCAATATAACGTGTGTACGCAGCTTTTAATGCGACAATAACTGAATTTGTTGATGGTGTATAATAATGAGTCTCAATCCTTTTAATGAGATCATCTAACCCATTTGTTAAATCATAATTGACAAGAACTCTGCTCAAAAAATCTCGAGCAAGATCAGTGACAAATGTAAATTCTGCATTCACAATGACATTTGTTTCAATATCAATTTCTAAAACAATACCAGATGTCTTATAAATCTCATACATTGCACTGCCTTGTGGGGCTTTCGCATATCCCGTAACGAGCACTGTTTTTAATTCAAATTGTTTTGTCATGATAATTGCATCCCCTTTAATGTATTTATTATATTTTAAAGGAAAAAGGAAAGAATTGATATTCAGATTTTTATAGATGCTGATACTACCCGAGATAGCAGGATGTTCATAATAAATGAAATAAAAGGAGCAGAAAATGGCAGAGGAACTTAGAAATTTATTTAATCAACAATTTATCAATGAACTCTCGAATAAGATAAAAGCAGAGCAAGCAAGTTTTAATAAAGATCAATTTCAAGCACTTATTTACAATGAAAGCTGGAATGAACTCGCATTAAAACAGCGAGTAAGACATATTACAAGTTGTCTTCATCAAACAATAGCACTGGACTATACGGAAGTTCTTGAAGTATTAAAAAAGGTAGCTCCGTCCTTTCAAGGCGGTCTAACTGGCATCATATTCCCAGACTATGTAGAAGTATATGGACTGGATCATTGGGAGGAATCTATGGAAGCACTCCAATACTTCACCCAACTTTCTACATCTGAATTTGCAGTAAGACCTTTTGTGGTAAAAGACCAGTCTCGAATGATGAAGCAGTTTCTTCTATGGAGCATGCATCCTAATGAGCATGTCAGACGATTAGCAAGTGAGGGCTCAAGGCCGCGATTGCCGTGGGGAATCGCTCTATCAAGCCTCAAACAAGATCCAAGTCCGGTTATTCCAATCTTAGAAAATTTAAAAAAAGATCCCTCTCACTATGTACGCAAAAGTGTAGCAAATAATTTAAATGACATTTCAAAAGATCATCCAGAACTCGTCTTAGACATTGCGCAGAAATGGTATGGTGAACACGAACTGACGAACTGGATTATTAAAAAAGGGATCAGAACACTAATGAAAAAAGGTAATCAACAAGCACTAGAACTGTTTGGCTTTGCAGGAAATTCTCATTTAAAAGTAGAAGATTTGCTTGTTACAAAGACAATCCATATTGGTGACACGATATCCTTCTCATTCGGCCTCAAATCAACAGATGAAAAACCAACTAAGCTGAGAATTGAATATGAGATCAACTTCGTAAAAGCAAACGGTAAACAATCAGCAAAATTATTCAAAATCACTGAAACAGTCATTCAACCGGGTGAAAAAAAGATTTATACAAAAAAGCATTCATTTAATGACTTAACAACAAGGAAACATTATCCTGGAGAACATTCTCTCTCAATATTTGTAAATGGTGAAATGAAGGTGACAGAGGAATTTGTGGTAGTGCAATAAATTGAAAAATGGTTCAATTATCGCCATAAAGATTCAATGAAAAGAAAAGAAGTTTCAATCTCTCCAATTCCTTTGATTTATGTAAAAAGGCAGCAGGAGCATGCGAACGGGGGCGTTATTCCAAAAAGGATTAAGGCCTTTTTTGTTGAGGATGTTGCTAACAAGATGAATAGTAGAAGAAGCCTTATAGTTATTTATCATAAGTCTTATTAAACTTACGAAATAGATAAAAGAGTAAATGGGATAAAGGAAGAATATATAGGCAGGTTAATGCCTGTTATTTTTCTTTCATTAACTGGTTTATTCCTTTAACAAAGGAATGCTTGTTACTTATTAAATAAAAACGAAGCAGGATTGTTCAATAAGTAGAAGAACAAAAGATGTTAAAATTTTGTCGTATTAGACATATATTGTATATTAAGAAAAACAGAGTTTTATTTACATCCTCACTAAGCAAAAACTTCAAACACTAAGAAACGGTTGGTTCAAGCACTGTCAATGTATTATCTGTTGAATTTAGATTTACATTAGCACCTATTGGAATAGCGGCTTTATAAAAGCCATGACCTGTAGTAAGGTTGACTAGCAGTGGCTTTCTTAAAGGGACTAATAAAGAATTAATTAAATCTTCATATGTTGTACCATAAGATACAAGGCAATTCGTACATTCTCCCATAATAATACCAAGACAATCTTGAAGTTTACCTGACATTAATAATTGAGTTAAATACCTAAAAATCATTGTAGTTGGAGAGTGGGTTTCTTCTAAAAAAAGTATTTTTCCTTTTGTATCAATTTCATATGGTGTACCAAGTGCATTTACTAACGAAGTCAAATTTCCACCCACTATTGGACCTGTTACATTTCCCGGAACTAAACCCCTTTGGGTTATGTTCGGTGGATTTTGGATCACCCTGGGAGAATTCAACGTAGAAATTGCTTCAAAAAATTGATTGAAGTTATAAGCAGGTGTTTCTGGTCTAAAGTCAATAAGCATTAAACTATGGAATGTAATTAAATTACTAAATTGATATAAACTATTTAATAATACTGTTATGTCACTATAACCAGTTATAATTTTAGGATTCTGTCTAATGACTTCAAAATTTAGATAAGGGAGAATGGTCTGAACCCCAGTCCCTCCACGGGTTGCAAGGATCATTTTGACATTCGGATCTCTGACCATATTCATTAAATCATCTGCTCTTTGTTGAGCTGATGTTGCTACGATGCCGCCATAAGAATAAACATACCTGCCAAAAACGATATTAAAGCCCATATTTCTCAAGTATTGTACTCTGGTATTAATAATATTTGCATCAAGAGGGGTGCCAAGTGTAACTAATCCAATTGTATCTCCTCTTTCTAATACCGGGGGTCTTATTGCCATATTTCCACTCCCTCTTTACAATTAAAATTTACGATAATAAAAAGTATTATAAAGTGATCTGAAATATGTCATATTCAAGATAACTACTAATTAAGTGCCTAAACAGTAAGAAGATAATATTCAACAGAAAAAGGAATTTACTTCTTCAACTAAGGGGTTTTAACGAGCCTAAAATATGCAAATTTTTATACAGAAATGCGGACACATTCCAATGAACAGATTCTACGGATTTTGGTGTTGTTCGTCTTGTAAACATTTATCAAAAGATGCACACATACATGCATTAGATGATTACAACTATTTATTTGGTGAAGAGATTACTAAAAAGCAACTTCGTTCATTTCTCCATATTTCTTCAAGAACAAGTGCAACAAAATTCCTCAATAAGTTAAATTATCACCATATTGGAACAACTAAAAACAGGGTTTACTTTATAAAACATCCTTAGCAAATGAGTACTCAAACAAATAAAATAGAATAAAATAAAAAACCCCATATCTTTTTCTACCCCCTTATTCGTTTATAAAATAGAGAGTGTTAAAAGGAGTGAATAGTATGCATAGTAACGTGCGGGAGGACCTTGCTAATAAGAAGTTATATAAGCTTGAGGAATATATACCAGCGCTTTTGGCATATAGCAAATTTTTAACGAAGAGCAGTTGGGATGGAGAGGATATTGCACAAGAAACTTTTCTGAAGGCAATTGAGAAATATGGTCATAAGCCTGAAAAGATCTCCTCTGCCCTGTTAAAGAAAATGGCCTATAATCAATGGATCGATACAATCCGTAAGCGGAAAAAAGAAGCGATAGAGGATGTGCTTGAGAATATCGCTGAAATGAATGGACATCCATCTGTTGATAAGATGGAGATCGTTCAATATCTACTCAATCATTTTACGCCGAAACAAGCAGTTATCCTTTTTTTAAAAGAGGCATTTTGTTATCAATCTAATGAGATTGCAGAAATTCTTGGGACTACAGAAATGGCGGTAAAATCAATCTTATATCGCTCAAAAAAGCGAATTGAAAAGCAAAGCAGCACAGAGCTCGACTGGGAAAAGGAAGAAAGACAATTGCTATCAGAATTGTTTCATGACGCTCTCGTCCAACAGGATCCTTCTATCCTTATTCGTACTATTCCGATGATACACTCTTTAATGAAGGAATCCATTACGGCCATTCCTTCAAAAACACTCTCTCCTTCAAGCGTACTATGCTTGGCTGCATAACGTATAAACACTGACAAGGAGGGTTTTATAATGACAGCAATTCCATATGTGATTGAGCAATCGAATCGAGGAGAAAGGTCATATGATATTTATTCCCGTCTGTTAAAAGATCGGATTATTATGCTTGGTGATGAGATCAATGATCAAGTTGCTAACAGTGTTGTTGCACAATTATTATTTTTGGCTGCTGATGATTCTGAAAAAGATATATCATTGTATATAAATAGTCCAGGTGGTTCCACCTCTGCAGGATTTGCCATTTTTGATACAATGCAATATATAAAACCAGATATTAGGACAATTTGTACAGGAATGGCTGCTTCTTTCGGTGCTACCCTGCTCCTTGCCGGAACAAAGGGAAAGCGCTATGCCTTACCAAATAGTGAAATTATGATTCACCAGCCGTTAGGCGGAGTGAAGGGGCAGGCGACAGATATCGAAATCTCTGCAAGACGAATTCTAAGGTTAAAAGAGCATGTAAACAAATTATATGCAGACTTCACTGGACAGCCAATTGAAAAAGTAAGAATTGATACAGAACGGGATTATTTTATGAGTGCAGAAGAGGCACTGCAGTATGGAATTATTGATGAAATTATTTACCCCGCCTCTAAACTTGAGTAATACAAAGAAGCGAAGGTGAGGCTGCCCGTAAAAGTTCGACGAAGAACAGGACGTTCAAGTCGGGCTAAAGCCACAGGATGTGGCGTTCCAAGCGTGATAAGTCTCGCTAACCATCAGTTGTAGGTAAGGATACCCCCACTGATGGCAGTCTCGTACACTATCCGCATTAATAGGAAAAAAGGCGATTCCTTTCATTTGGAATCGTCTTTTTTATTGATAAAAATGAGTTAACTAGACCCAAGTTCCTACTAAATTCAGAGACTATAAGCTACTAGAAATAGTGATTGATATGTGTTAGTGTTTACTCTGTGGATTTTTTTAGGGTGAAAAAAAAGGTCTTTTGTTATATTTGAAATATAATTGTAATATTAATAACATAATTTTGTCGCATTTTGATGATATACTACTAATTGTGGCTGAATAAGTCTAAAGTATTACAAATTGATGATAAAAGAATATTACTAGATACATAGAAATAGAATTTGAATGAGAATCGAAAGCAGGGGAAGAGAATGTCAAAAAAGAAACTAATAGTTATGAATTTAGCAGTCATGATCGGTTTAGGCAGTACATTTGCTATTCCTTCAGCAAATGCTGAATCAAGTTCGAGTTTATCAGAAGTTCAGCAGCAGCGTTCAGAAGTTCAAGAAAATATTGCAAATGCAGATCAAGATTTAAAGAAGATTCAAGAAGAAATTAATCATTTAAATGCGCAAATCAAACGCGTTGATCAAGCTATTGCAGAAAACAACAAAAAAATGGCACAAACAGAAAAAGAAATTGCTGCCGCTAATGCAGAGATTAGTAAAATGGAAGAAGAAATCGCAGTTTTAGAAGAGACAATTAAAAATAGAACAGAAATCTTAAAACAACGTGCTATTTCCTACCAACATAGTGGTGGAAATGTTGACTATTTTGATGTATTAGTTGGTTCTTCTAGTTTCAGTGATTTTGTAAACCGCGCAATCGCAGTCGGGAAAATTGTCGAAGCAGATAGAGAACTTTTACAACAGCATGAGGCAGATCAAAAATCTTTAAAAGAAACGCAAGCTGCTAAAGTGAAAAAGCTTGCTGATCTAACAAATCTGAAAACAGAATTAGAAGGTATGAATGCTCAAGTTCTTGAACAAAAAGCAAACAATGATGAGTTGAAAGAACAGCTTAAAAATGATGAAACTGCAACAATAGCTGCAAAAGCAAGTTTACAGCGAAAAGATAGTAATCTTGCTTCAGAAGAGGCTAGTATTGAACAAAGTATTTCACAACAAGCTTCACAATCTGCTGATGTTGAATTAACAAGCGGTGATAATGTCGATTCTTCAAGCTCAAGTTCTAATTCTAGTACAAGCAGTAAAAAAAGCAGTACTAGCAACAAAAAAACAGTAGCATCAACACCAGTAAATTCTAATGGTACTGTTAATGACTTAATTAGAGCAGGTTATAAGTATTTCGGTAACTCTGTTTATGTCTTTGGTGGCGGTAGAAGTGCATCAGATATCGCAAATGGTAGATTTGACTGTTCAGGATTTGTTATTTGGGCATTTTCAACAGTTGGTGTACAATTAAGTGGAAATACAGATTCATTAAAGCACGCAGGTACACAAGTTTCATCTAGCAATATGCAACCGGGAGATCTTGTCTTCTTTGATACGTACAAAAAAGACGGACATGTTGGAATCTATGTCGGTGGCGGAAAATTCATCGGTTCTCAAAGCTCAACAGGTGTAGCAATTGCAAATATGTCTAGCGGTTATTGGGGAAGTAAGTTTAACGGACGTGTAGTACGTATTAATTTATAAAATAGTAGATAGGGCTGACTATTATGTGTCAGTCCTTTTTTACGTAATCTATACCTTTTTAATTCCCAAAGTTTTTTAAATTGAAACATAAAATCTATTATCTCTCCCGATTTTTTTCACTGTAGATGGAATAATTAGAAGGTAAAAGGAATGAGAGAGAAACTGATAGACGAATAAATATTTAATTATCTTTATAGAGTTGCTTTTTCAGACGAAATATTATACGATATAAAACGTAATAATTACGAATTAAGAAATAAACCATTTGATGACAATGAGAGCAGTTGTTTAGATGTTAAGGTGTTACTAATTCGTATCACTTATAAATCGTAATGGTATCGTTTTGTAAGAGGGAGAAGATTGAATGAATAAAAAAGTCCCAGTAACAGTATTAAGCGGATATTTAGGATCAGGAAAAACAACGTTATTAAATCATATTTTAGCGAACAAAGAAAATAAACGGGTCGCTGTCATTGTGAATGATATGAGTGAGGTGAATATCGATGCCACACTCATCAAGCAAGGCGGATTTTCACGGACAGAGGAAAAGCTGGTTGAACTGCAAAATGGCTGTATTTGCTGCACATTACGAGAGGATTTAATTTTTGAAGTTGAAAAACTAGTTAAGCAAGGGGATATTGACTATCTAGTCATCGAATCAACTGGTATTTCAGAGCCCGTTCCTGTTGCCCAAACCTTTACATATGTTGACGATGAGCTAGGAATTAATCTGTCAGAGCTTTGTGAATTAGATGCAATGGTAACGGTAGTTGATGCCAATCGCTTTTGGCATGATTTTTCTTCTGGTGAAACACTTTTGGATCGTAAGCAGGCAACTGATGAAACGGATACGAGAGAGGTTGTTGACTTATTAATTGATCAGATTGAATTTGCCAATATCATTGTCTTAAATAAAGCAGATTTAGTTGATCGGGAAGATATTGAGGAATTAAATGCTGTTATTCAGAAATTAAATCCTGAAGCGAAAGTGATAGAAAGTATCTATTCTAAGGTGAATCTATCTGACATATTGGATACACATTTGTTTGATTTTGAAAAAGCAAGTCAGGCAGCAGGATGGATCAAGGAGCTTATGACTGAACATATTCCTGAAACAGAAGAGTATGGTATTACATCATTTGTTTTCAAACGCAGACGTCCGTTCCATCCGCAAAGATTGATGGAGTGGCTTGAGAATTGGCCGGTAGATGTTGTGCGTGCAAAGGGGTTCTTTTGGTTAGCTTCACGAAATAATATGGTTGGTCTGCTATCGCAAGCTGGTCCTTCGATTATGATTCAAGGAGCAGGTGAATGGATTGCAACATATTCGAAGAAAGAACAGCAAGAGATTCTAAAGGAAGAGCCTGATTTATTAAGGAAATGGGATGAGCTGCATGGAGACCGGATAACAGAACTCGTAATGATTGGGATTGAGATGAATCATCAAGAAATAGTGGATTCCCTTGATCAATGTCTATTAACAAATGATGAGATGAATCAAGATTGGTCAACCTTTGTTGATCCACTACCAGCCTTTACAGCAGCAGTTTAAATTGAGAAACATCTATATTATTATAGGAGGAATAAAAAAATGAGAGTAACGATAACATTAGCATGTACAGAAACAGGGGATCGAAATTATATAACTACTAAGAATAAACGAAATAATCCAGAGAGAATCGAATTGATGAAGTATTGTCCACGTTTGAAAAAGCGTACATTACATCGTGAAACAAAGTAATCGAAAAACCAGAAAGCATTATTTGGCTAAACAACAAGAAGCCAAGTAATGCTTTTTATTGTTAGATATAACCTTGTCTGAGGTTTGTTGCTGATGTCTCTGCTACTCAACTTATGACCTGTTGTTGACACTTATTTTATACTAGACTATTATTAAATCAGCATAAATACGGTAAAAATAGGTTGATAGACTTATATAAAGCTATCATGAAAAGGGAGGACCGGTGAAAATCCGGCGCGGTCCCGCCACTGTAAATGAGAGCTTTTTACATTGTAACCACTGTAATGGGAAGGTTGTAAAGAAGCGTTGATCATGAGTCAGGAGACCTGCCTGTTTTTATTACACCTTGTACTACGAGGATAGGAGGGTGTTAAGAGGGATTCGACATATTCTTGACGTCTACTTCTTAATGATCTGATCTAACTCCTCATAAGGGGTTTTTTTTATGGTTAAGTTTACATATTAGATGGGAGAGAAGGAAGAGTGATTTTAAAGAAAGTAAGAAATTTATTTTTTGCTGTTATAATCATATGTACTTTATCAGTAGGGACTTTTCAGCCTGTTACCTTTGCTGCTGAGGAGGTCACACAAGAAGGTACAATTACGATTGTAGGCAATGGCGAAAATATTCTTGAAGAGACGAGTTATATCTATGAGGAAGATACAACAGCATTTGACGTTCTCGTTAACTCGGTTGGAGCGGAAAATGTCGAGTATGTTGATTATCCATCAGGGAAAATGATTACAGGAATTAATGGTTTAACGCCGGCAGAAGACGAAACGTTCTACTGGGCATTTTACATTAATGGTGTATCGGCACAAGTTGGTGCTGACAACTATAAGGTTCAAAATGGAGATAAAATAAGTTTTCGTTATGTTGATTGGACAAATCTAACAGACTCAAGTGTTTCACTAAAGGTTATCGGTAATGAAGAAAATGACATGATCCTAAATCCTTCAACGATCTCTTTTATTGATCAGCCAACAGCATTTGATTTATTAAAAGTAGTTTTAGGTCCTGAAAAAATGACTTACACCACCTATGATTTTGGTGCAATGATCGATAGTATCGATGGTTTAAAAGCAGAAGGAACTTATTATTGGGCTTTCTACATAAACGGTGAGCAAGCACAAAAAGGTGTCTCTGATTATCAACTTCAGAATGGTGATGAAATCTCTTTACAATATGAATCTTGGGAAACACCTGAAGAAGAACCGAAAGAAGAAGAAGTGGAACAACCTGAAGACCTTTCATCGGCTAAGCCATTTGATGAAGCAACATTAACAAATTCGATTATTAATGCTACAGAATATGTGCTACAAAACGAATTTGGTGATTGGCAGGCAATTGCTATTAAACAAGCAGGGAAAACCTTGCCAGCAAACTACTTTGAAAACCTTAAAAAGCAAATTAAAGACAAAGATGGAAGTTTCTCAAAAATTACAGATTATGAGCGATTAACATTAGGTGTTTTAGCGGCTGGTGGGAATCCAACAAATATTGAAGGCTATAATCTAGTTGAAAAAATTTATAACGGAAATGTCACAAAGCAAGGATTAAATGGTGTAGCAAATGCTTTGATTGCCTTAGATAGTGCTGAATTCGACATACCTGAAAATGCAAATTGGTCCCGTGAAGAACTAGTTGGTTATTTAATGGAGAATCAAAACGAAGATGGTGGCTGGTCATGGAGTGGTGATTCAACAAGTGATAGTGATACAACAGCGATGGTAATAACTGCTCTTGCTCCTTACAAAACTGAAAGTGACGTGAAGGCAGCCATCGATTTAGCTACAAGCTACTTATCTAATCAGTTTCAAACAAATAAAATAGATAATAGTTCTACGGCAGCGCAAATCATCATTGGACTTTCAGCTTTAGCAATTGATGCGAATAGTGAAGCATTTACAAATGATGAAGGCAGTTTAATCGATTATCTGTTAACTTTCCAAAATGTTGATGGTGGATTTGATTGGCAAGGGGGAGACACGAGTGATGTATTTTCAACTGACCAAGCATATCGTGGTATTGTTGCCTATCAATTGTTTTTGAACGGTGAAGGTTCTTTATACTCACTTCCGCTTGTTGACAATGGCTCTACACCAGCACCACCTGTAACTCCGGCAGAAGATGATAAATCAGATGAAGTGAAAGTTGATACGGATAACAACACAACACAAGAGGAAGAACAAGCAGATTCAGTTAACAATACAAACAGTGATAACAAAATAAATACTGAAACCAACAAAGAACAGCAATCGACAACAACTGAAACACACCGCTTGCCAAATACAGCAACATCACATTTTAATTTATTAGCAGCAGGCGGCATTCTAGTAATAATCGGTTTAGTTGTCTTTGTTTATCAAAAGCGACGAAACATGAATAAAGCATAAACGAAATGAGGATGACGGACAAAAAAGAATTTCATTTCTTTCAACCAATCAATACGATTGTTCATGTTGGAGGGATGCTTATTCTTTATGTTAAAGTCACCCTCGTTTTCTTGATATAGCATATGTTATGAGAATCCAAATAAAAGAAGGATATTAGTAGGATAGGAGGTATAAGATGAAGAAGTTTAACATCATGCTCATCGCTTTTATCGCGTCATTATTGTTCTTAACCGCATGTGAAAAAGATGAAGTCGTACCAGCTGCAGAGACAGCAAAAAAAGAAGAGACAACAACAGATCAAGCCACAGCTGACAAACAAACTGAGCAAGAAAAAAAGAATACGTCTGAAGAGCAAGAAAATGAGAAAGCGCAATCAAAAGATGCAGCAAGTACGGTTCAGTCTACAACAGTAAATTCGACAAGCAGCGAAAAAAATACCAATGATACAAGTGAAAAGACAGAAAATGAAGAAAAAACGGATGCACCATCGACTAATCGTACAATCGAAAATAAGCCTGCAAATCATACAACTACTCAATCAGCGGCAAAACCTGTAGAAAAAGAAACGAATCAAACAACTACTACTTCAAAATCACAATCCAGCACGGTAACGAAATCTATACCAGCACAGAAACCTGTAGAAAAAGAAGCAGAAAAACCGAAGGAGCCACAAACCCAGCCACCAAAGAAAAAAGAAATAAAAGAAACGGTTACCATTGCAGTTATAGGTGATTCTGAAAAAGGAACGATCCTCTCGTCAACAAAGGTAGAAATTACAGCTGGAAATACTGTTTTAGATGTTACGCAATCGATTTTAAAGCAAAAAGGAATACCGATTAGTGTAACGGGAAATGGATCCACTGCTTATGTGGAAGGAATTGCGAATCTATTTGAATTTGACCGCGGGCCTTTAAGCGGCTGGACAGCAAAGAGAAATGGTATAACTATAGGTAGAAGTTCAGATGTGATTGAAGTGAAAAATGGCGATACGATACAATGGATCTACACGACAAATTACAAAGAGGATAGCAAATAATGACAAGAGGCATTCATTCGTACCATCCTTTTGTCAGCTTTTTATATTACGTAGGAGCAACAGCACTGGTTATGCTTTATAAGCATCCGGTGTTTTTGCTTGTTGGGGGACTTTTTCTTATTCTATTTAATTTTCAATTAGATAGAGGAAAAACCTTAAGAAGCTGGTTGCTCATGTTACTCATCCTATCCTGCTTTTTTCTCATCGTTAATCCATTCGTAAATCATCGCGGTACACATATATTGTTTTATTTTTACAACAACCCGATTATGCTCGAAGCAATTTATGGCGGGATGATTTCAGCATTATCTATTTTTACGATTATGGTTTTATTTACTTCTTATAATCTTGTCATCACTGCTGATAAATTTTTATATTTATTTTCAAGATGGCTGCCACAATGGGCATTACTTGTAATGCTTTCCATGAGATTTGTTCCATTGTTAAGAAGAAGATTAAGAGAAATAGAAACCGTCCAAAAAGGAAAAGGACTTTCTGTAATAGAAGGGAAAGTAAAGGATCGTGTTAAAAATGGCATTAATTTCGTCCAAATCTTGTTAACATGGTCACTTGAAGAAGCCATTCAAACAGCTGATTCAATGGCTGCAAGAGGGTATGGGCTAAAGAAACGCAGTAAATATACGCCATATAAATGGCAGATGAAAGATTGGCTGGCGAGTTTTTTTATGATCATTATTGGAGCCATTGGAATAGTTGGCTGGTGGTTAGGTGATGGTGTATTAAGTATCTACCCTATTTTAGAAACAATGGCGATTCAAGGTAGAGAATGGTTTTATTTGATGATTTATACCTTCTTTATAGGTGCACCAGTAATGATTGAAGGAAGGGAGGAGTTACGATGGCATTTTTGGAAGCAAGGCAGATAAGCTTTGCATATCCTGAAGAAAAGCAAAAGGTGATACATGAAGTTTCTTTTACAGTTGAACAGGGGGAATTTATTGTTCTTTGCGGTCCTTCTGGTAGTGGAAAGTCAACACTATTAAGATTGATGAAGCGAGAAATTGCCCCGCATGGCAGCTTTTCAGGTGAGTTCTTTCTTGAAGACCGATCACTAGCTAGTGCACATCCAGAGAAGATTGCAAAAGATATTGGGATGGTGTTTCAAGATCCTGAAAATCAAATCGTTATGGAGAATGTATTAGAAGAACTAATATTTGGGATGGAAAATATGGGTGCCTCAACAGAGGAAATGAGGAAGCGAGTTGCAGAAATCGTTCATTTCTTCGGTTTAGAGGGATTACTTAACAGAAAAACACATGAACTTTCTGGAGGTCAAAAGCAATTAGTAAATTTAGCTTCTGTGCTATTGCTTGAGCCTAAAATCCTGTTGCTTGATGAGCCTACCGCACAATTAGATCCTGTCGCAGCTCGAGAATTTATTAGCATGCTTCAGACGATGAATGAAGAATTCGGGATAACCGTTATCATCGCAGAGCATCGATTAGAGGAGTTGTTTGGGATTGCGGATCGAGCGATTGTATTGGACAAGGGAGAAATTGTGTCATTTGACCATCCTAAACAGGTTATATTTACACTTGGACAAAATGCAAATCATCCCATGTACCACTACTTACCTAGTCCTGCCTTGCTTTACCTTGAAAACACAACAAATAAACATGTTCAGGACATCCCATTATCGGTGAAGGAAGGGAAGAACTGGCTTAAAAATCGTCGTATAGAAAGTAGAGGGACATTCGAGCAAAGGGTAAATGATCAGAGTGAATTAATGAAGCTAAAACAAATTGATTTTCAATATTCAAAGGACAAGAACCTGATATTGAACGGACTTTCCTTAACCGTTTTTGAAGGAGAATGGCTTTCAATCGTTGGGGCCAATGGAACTGGAAAGTCAACATTATTAAAGATTATGGCAGGTCTTGAACAGTCACAACGCGGCACTGTCTTTTATAAAGGGAGAAAAGTAAAGAGGCAAATGCCATCAGAAATCGGCTATCTTCCGCAAAATCCAAAGTTGTTCTTTATCCAAGATACGATAAAAGATGAACTTGAGAGTATCATTGACTTTCACCATCTCCAATCTGGGGAAGAGCGAATGAATGAACTATTGACGGTTTTACAACTAGAAAACGTAAAGAATCGACATCCATATGATGTTAGCGGCGGCGAAATGCAAAAGGCTGCACTTGCAGGAGTACTGCTTCCAAAGCCGAAGCTATTATTAGTTGATGAACCTACTAAAGGGCTTGATCCTGAAGCAAAATACCGATTTGGAGAGTTACTCAAATCATTGCAGGAAAAAGGGTTAACAATCGTAATGGTTACTCATGATATTGAGTTTGCAGCCAAGTATTCAACAAGATGTGCCATGATGTTCCAAGGCTCAATAACAATCGAGGCTCCATCAAAAAGCTTTTTTCAAGGGAATGCGTTTTATACAACAGTAATCAATCGAATGACAAGAGGAAGCGATATTCCTGATGTCTTAACAGTTGAGGAGGCTCGGAAAATTTGGCGCGTTCACGGGTAATCCTATTAGTTATTGCGGCATTCATAAGTTTAATTCTTATTGTAGAGCCTCTGATTTCTTCCCAACAGTATGTCCTTGTAAGTTTCCTCATTATCTCATGTACCTTTCTTCCTTTTATGATTCGCTTTGAGCGTCGAAAGGTAGCTGGAAGAGAGCTTGTGATGCTGGCGGTTTTGGCGGCGATTGCAGCTGTAAGTCGGGTGCCCTTTGCATCGATTCCAAGTGTGCAGCCAACAACCTTTGTGATCATCGTCACGGGAATTGCATTTGGAGCAGAAAGCGGTTTTGTCGTCGGGGCACTAGCTGCTTTAGTGTCAAATTTATTTTTAGGCCAAGGGCCGTGGACCCCTTGGCAAATGTATGCATGGGGAATGATCGGTTTAACTGCAGGACTATTGAGGCATACATGGCTAATGAAGCATACAATCGGCAGGCTTATTTTTGGATTTATGGCTGGAATTCTTTTTGGATGGGTCATGAATCTATGGTATTTTGTCAGTTTAGGTGAACGGGTTGGGATGGCTGAAATCGTTGCTTATTATGGGGCAAGCCTTTATTTCGATTTAGCTCATGCTTTTTCGAACGTCTTTTTCCTCATCGTTTTTGCAAACAGCTGGGTTAAGATTTTACAGCGCTTCAGAAAAAAATACGGTTTGCTTGATCAATAAGGGTTAGCACGAGTTTAGGGAAGACCTTTTTTTTGCTTGCAGTGAATTTGATGATTGGTATCAATTACCATTTTTATCTTTTTAAAGATCTATTAAAGTCTAGTAGGGTAAAACAAAAAAGCCATCTCCAAAAGATACTTTTATTAGAGATAAAGAAGGTTTTTCTTGCTTTTTGTCAAATTATTTAAAAAAAGTTTGTAATAGTGAAAGTGGTGATAGCTTGGATTCAACATCTGGATCAATAATTGCTACGAAAAAGAAATTAATTCAGTATTTAGAAAGTAATGAAAAAGATTTTTTAAAAGCCTGGCATAAAAGTATTTTCATTCATGAAAAAGATATGTTTAAGGAGCATATAGAAGGTAACGGATTCCATATGTACGTGTTAATTAAAAAGGCAATTATGGAACCTGTAGCAGATGAGACTGTAAAAGAGTTTGCTTATAAGGTTGCAAAAGAACGGGTCCTTAGTAATAGCAATATTGGTGAATTTGTTTACAATGTGAATTTAGGACGGAGTACGGTAATAAAATATGTAATCAAATCTGGAATATCGATTACGGACTTGCAGCCAATCATCGATGTGATTAACAATCATTTTGATCGTTACTGCTATCATGCCGTTACGAGATACACGGAGTTAAAAGATATGGAATTAAAAGAAAAAGTGTTGTTTATTAATCAATCTCACAAGGATCGATTATCCCTGCTCGGTCAAATGTCCTCTAGTTTTGTTCATGAATTTAGAAATCCTCTAACATCAGTAATTGGCTTTATAAAGCTGTTAAAAATGGAAAACCCCTCATTGAAATATATGGAAACGATTGAGCATGAATTGGATCAATTAAAGTTTCGAATTACTCAATTCCTTCATGCTTCTAAACTGGACGTTGTCGATAAGAACGAAGAAGAGCTTGATATTGAAGAATTGTTTACAGAAATTCTCTCATTTCTATATCCAAGCATTGTTGATGGGGATGTAGATGTAATCACGAACATACAGTCAGCAAGTAAAATCATTGCAGTAAAAGATGAAGTGAAGCAAGTATTAGTCAATATTATATTAAACTCAATTGATGCATTAAAACATAAATCATCGAATCGAGAGTTAGTGATTACTTGCGAGGAAAAACAGCAATCAATTGTGTTTACGATTTCGAATAATGGTCCCGAAATACCTGAAGAAATGAAAGAAGCTATTTTTGAACCTTTTTATACGACAAAAAGTTTAGGGACTGGAATAGGGCTTTATGTATGTAAAACACTGATCGAAAAGCATAAAGGCACCATTCACTGTGAATCTAATCAAGAGAGTACATCATTTATTATCAGTTTCCCGATGGTATAAACGTATGTTATTCATGTTTATGTTTATATTAAATAAAGACGACCACTACTAACATGTAATGGTCTTTTTTGATTTCTTACAATAGAAAAATTTTGTCTTTTCCTTGAAATATCGTTTAAAAAATTTTTAGAAAAGTCTTTCAATTTTTTTTACAATTAGTACTTTTATGTATTTATCTTTTCCTTTTTTTCATGTATACTAATCATTGTGACAAATGTTCATCGGGTGATGAACGAAATTTCTTTGTAAGGGGGTTACGTACATGAAAATAGGTGTCGTTCATTTTGGTTGGGCTACAGCTGGTACAGCCCAGATCGTTCGTACCCTTATAGAAGGACTATCCATTCAAGAGAATACTGTATATGGGATCGAATGCAATAGAACAACTAAAGATATAGAATTAAAAGAATTAACGAAAAAGAGCCTGGCAGCAACATTAGGCTCAAATAGCTATGTGGTAAGAAGTGTTCCTGTTCAATATTGGAACGAGAATGCTTTACAAATAGCGGATCAATTATCAACTCTTGATAAGGTGATCTTATTAGGTGGAAGTGTCGTTAACAGCGAACATCTATCAGGGAAACTTTTACAAGTTCCTGTTAGTATTTTTAATGATGTAAAAGGTTCACAGCTTACATTAGGCTATGATACAGCATTAAACTCGATTGTTGAAAACATTGAGAGTGTAAGAGATACTGCAAGTTCATTGAACTATGGTAAAGTCAGAGTCTTTTGTGTGCAAATTCCCGGAAATGGGACTTCGAAGTTAGTAGTAAATTCAGCGCTGGCAGTTGAAGCTGAAATTGTGTCAACAGCTAGTGTGGAAGAAATTGAACATATTAAGCAACATGTAAAAGAGGAAGAAATCGTCGAACAAGGTTATACTTTCTTATTGATGAACGAGGGAGTAGATCCGAAACAATTAGAAGGACATTTTACTGGATTTGATCTTGATTGGAGATTTGTCGAGATTGATGAATCACAATTAGGAGGACCATATCCAACTGCATTAGACAGATTAATTGCCAATCAATTAAAAGCAGCTGTTCTTGATTGGAGTTTATCTGATCAGTCTTCAGGGCATTTCGTTATACAAGACGGTCAAGTATTGTTAAAATGTAACGCGACAGAACCCGCTTAAATGCAGCTAAATACTTACATGAGGTTATAGTGAAGGCAAGTTTTGTTTTAATGTCTAGCACAAGCAGCCTAGCACCCTGGGGTCATAGCCCGCACAGGAATTGAAGAAAAAAAACTTTCTCTTTCTATGCATCTTACACCTGTCAGGGCTTTAACTAGTCGCTTGCGCTTTTCTTATGAAAATAAATATTTTCGGAGGGAATAACAAAATGAGTGAATTAACACAATTAGAAAAATTATCAATTGAAACAATCCGTACACTATCTATTGATGCAATTGAAAAAGCAAATTCAGGACATCCAGGAATGCCAATGGGTGCAGCTCCAATGGCATACACTTTATGGACAAAGTTCATGAATGTAAACCCATCAAACCCAAGCTGGTTTAACCGTGACCGATTCGTTCTTTCTGCAGGACATGGTTCAATGCTTCTATACAGCTTACTTCACTTAACTGGTTATGATCTATCAATGGATGATTTAAAATCATTCAGACAATGGGGAAGTAAAACTCCTGGACATCCAGAGTTTGGTCATACTGCAGGTGTAGATGCAACGACAGGTCCACTTGGTCAAGGTATCGCAATGGCAGTTGGTATGGCAATGGCTGAACGTCATTTAGCTGAAACATACAACAAACCATCATATAATGTTGTTGATCACTTCACATATGCAATCTGTGGTGATGGTGACTTAATGGAAGGTATTTCTTCTGAAGCAGCTTCATTAGCAGCACATTTAAAATTAGGACGTCTTGTTGTCCTTTATGATTCAAATGATATTTCTTTAGATGGTGATTTACACAAATCATTCTCTGAAAATGTAGAACAACGTTTTACAGCACAAGGCTGGCAAGTAATCCGTGTTGAAGACGGAAATGACTTGAACGAAATTTCAAATGCAATTGAACAAGCGAAACAAGATTTAGACCGTCCTACTTTAATTGAAGTAAGAACAACAATTGGTTACGGTTCACCTAATAAAGCTGGAAAATCTGCTTCACATGGTTCGCCACTTGGTGCAGATGAAATTAAATTAACTAAAGAAGCGTATAACTGGACATTTGAAGAAGATTTCCACGTACCAAGTGAAGTATATGATCACTTTAACAAAACAGTAAAAGAAGCAGGATCAACGAAAGAAAACGAGTGGAATGATTTACTTGCTGCTTATGGAAAAGAGTACCCAGAACTTGCAGCACAATTGAAAACAGCAATCAGCGGTGAGCTTCCAGAAGGCTGGGATAAAGACATTCCAGTATATGAAGAAGGTTCAAGCCTAGCTTCTCGTGCATCTTCTGGTGAAGTATTAAATGGAATTGCAAAAAATCTTCCATCATTCTTTGGCGGTTCAGCTGACTTAGCTGGTTCTAACAAAACAACAATTAACGGTGCAGGAGACTTCTCAAGTGAAGATTATGCAGGACGCAACATTTGGTTCGGTGTACGTGAATTTGCAATGGGTGCTGCATTAAATGGTATGGCATTACATGGCGGTTTACATGTATTTGGAGGAACGTTCTTCGTATTCTCTGACTACTTACGCCCAGCAATCCGTTTAGCTGCATTAATGAATCTTCCTGTAACATATGTATTTACACATGATAGTATCGCTGTTGGTGAAGATGGCCCTACACATGAGCCAATCGAGCAGCTTGCATCATTACGCGCAATGCCAAATCTATCAGTTGTTCGTCCTGCTGATGGAAATGAAACGGCAGCAGCTTGGAAATCAGCAATTGAATCAACAAAAACTCCAACTGCGCTAGTATTAACTCGTCAAAACCTAAAAACAATCAAAGGTACGAAGGACACTGCATACGAAGGTGTACAAAAAGGAGCATATGTTATCTCTCCAGCATCAAAAGAAACTCCAGATGTTCTTCTATTAGCATCAGGATCAGAAGTTGGTCTTGCAATCGAAGCACAGGAAGTTTTAGCGAAAGATGGTATTGAAGCTTCAGTTGTAAGTATGCCTGCATGGAATCGCTTTGAAGAGCAATCTGCAGAATATAAGCGCTCTGTTCTTCCTAAAGATGTGAAGAAACGTTTAGCAATTGAAATGGCATCTCCACTAGGGTGGGATCGTTACACTGGTGATGAGGGCGATATTCTTGCGATTAATACGTTTGGTGCTTCAGCTCCAGAAAGTCGCATTTTAGCTGAATATGGCTTTACAGTTGAGAACGTTGTTGCTCGTGTAAAAGCACTTATTCAAGGATAATATACCAAACATCAAGAGGCTGACGGTCATATAAAGTGTCAGCCTCTCTTTTTATAAGGCTCTTTTCGTAAAGATTGTTGTTTTAGCAAGTAACAAATTGGAACAGCTGTCGATTGTTGTGGCAGGTGAATAATTGAAAAAACAACAAAGTATGCGAAAACAGCCTTTTATAAAACAAGGTACTTCTCAAATCATTATTAATAATTAGGTGCTGTGTATGGAAAACGATAGGCTTAATAAAATCATTGAAGTCGCTAGACTTTATTACCAATTAGATTATAGTCAACAAGAGATTGCTAAAAAATTAGACGTCTCAAGGCCGACTGTTTCAAGGCTGTTAAAACAAGCAAAGGATACTGGAATTGTCGAAATCAAGATCAATAACCCGCTTGAAACAGGTGCAGTATTAACGGAGCGTTTAAAGGAAAAGTTTGGCTTAAAAGAAGTCGTTGTTGCTTCTGTTCCAGATTATGAACACGCTTCAATAAAAAGGCACTTAGGAGAAGTAGCAGCAGACTATTTAAACAAAGTAGTAAAAGACCATGATATCATTGCTACTTCATGGGGAACCACTGTTTATGAGGTAGCAACACAGCTTAAACAAACGCCAATTAGTCATACAACGGTTGTTCAGCTCAATGGCGGTGTCAATCATTCTGAAGCTAAAACATATGCTTCTGAAATTATTCACTTATTTGGTGAAGCCTTTAATACACAAACCTTTCTACTGCCTCTGCCAGCAATTGTGGACCATATCGTTGTAAAGCAGGCAATTGAAGCCGATCGGCATATACGTAAAATACTCGATTTAGGTAAACAAGCCAATATTGCTATTTTTAGTGTAGGAACACCTGTAGTGGACTCCGCATTATTACAAGCAGAATATTTCACAAAAGAAGACCAACACCTTATCCAATCGAAAGCAGCTGGAGAAATTTGCTCGCGATTTTTTGATAAAAACGGTGACATTTGTGTGGAAAATTTAAACAATCGGACGATTGGAATCGAGCTTCACGAACTTGTTAAAAAAGAAAGGTCGATTTTAGTAGCAGGCGGACCTAAAAAGCTGGAAGCTATTTACGGTGCATTAAAAGGGAAATATGCAAATGTATTAATAACGGACGAGCATACTGCTAGTTTATTAATTGAGTTGGATTATTAAAAAGCCATATACGGTTTGTGCGTATATGGTTTTATTATTTGCTGATCAATAAGAAGGATAATCCACAAACATGGATAATTACATATAAATAACACATGATCATTAGGGGATGGTATGATGGAGAATAACTGTTCGAAATGTAACACGGTAATGGTCGAAGCGAGTCTAGACAGTTTTCCGTTTCGAATATACAAAGCTGAAGAAAAACCAAACGCCCAAACAATGAGTGCGATCAGTCCTTGCTATGTATGTCCTAGCTGCGGATTTATAGAACTTTATGCAAAAGAGCCTAATAAGTTTAAGTAAGCAGAGTTATTGTATGACATACTTAGGTAAGGTATTGTAAAAGAAGAAATGGAGGGAAACTAGATGAAATTAACAGGTAAAAAGGTTTTAAGCTTTGTCCATGAGGATTTTGAGGACTTAGAGCTATGGTATCCAATTCACCGTTTACGCGAAGAAGGTGCAATCGTGGATTTAGTCGGTGAAGATGCGGGCTATACATATAAAGGAAAATATGGTGTCCCTGCAACATCTGATTTTGCCTTTAAAGATGTTGATCCGAATGATTATGATGCATTACTTGTACCAGGCGGCTGGGCTCCTGACAAGCTTCGACGCTTTCAAGAAGTAATTGATATCGTTCAACACATGGAAGAAAGAAAAAAACCAATCGGTCAAATCTGCCATGCAGGCTGGGTCCTAATCTCTGCCAAAATACTAGAAGGCAAAACAGTAACAAGCACACCAGGAATTCGCGATGATATGGAGAATGCTGGAGCAAAATGGCTAGATGAAGCAGTTGTAGTTGATGGACATTTAATTTCAAGTAGACGTCCACCTGATTTACCAGATTATATGAGAGCATTTATTCAAGTTTGTGAAGATTAATAATAAAATTGAGCTTATTGTCTGATCCTTATGCATTGTTGGGAACGATTGAAGAACAAAGGACAAATTCAAATTCCTATTACACTCAACTATTATAAGACATTTAAAGTTACTCAAATATTGGGTGCGAAATTATGCAGCTTAATACGATAGTGACATATTACCATATAACAGAAAACACTCATAAACCCCTTTCTTAAAATGTTAGAACGGGGTTATGAGTGTTTTCTGTTTAAAAACGAAATAAAGGAATCGTTATTTTACAATAAGATATTCCAAAAGGAATCTAAATAATCCAGCTGGAAAGAGTTAATTTGTATAAAATAACCTTTCGAAAGTTTCTGACATTAGATTGACAAGATCAGGCACACTGATTACAATTGAAAATGATTATCATCAGCAAGTAGGAGGAAACACACTATGTATAATGGAAGAAATAGTCGAAAAATAATATCTATTACTGCATTTATTTTATTATTATCAATGGTATTACTTGGTTGCACAAATGCAACTAATGGATCTGCACCGAAAAGCGATGAGGACAATATGCTAAAGATAGCTTGGCCGAGAGATGTAGGCGAAATGAATCCTCATATTTATAATCCTTCACAATTATTTGCTCAATCGATGGTGTATGAACCGTTAGTAAGCTACCAAGAGGGTGGCGAACTAAAACCACATCTAGCTGAGTCATGGGAAATTTCTGAAGACGGGAAAGTATACACGTTTCATTTGCGTCAAGATGTGAAATTTTCCGACGGAACAAGCTTTACTGCAGAAATTGTGAAAAAGAATTTTGATACGATTTTGAAAAATGTTGAAATACATAGTTGGTTAGGTTTCATTTCGAAAGTTGGTCGAACGGATGTAATCGACGAAAATACGTTTAAACTGACATTAACTGAACCATATTATCCAACGATTCAGGAGTTGGCAGTTGTTCGACCAGTTCGATTCTTAGGTGAAGCTGGATTCCCTGAAGATGGTGATACCTCAAAAGGTGTCGTTGAACCAATCGGTACAGGTCCATGGGTTTTGGAAGAGTATAAAGCTGATGAATATGCTATTTTCAAACGCAATGAAAATTATTGGGGTGAACTTCCAAAAGAAGAGAAAATCCAAGTGAAAGTCATTCCTGATGCGGAAACGCGGGTACTTGCTTTTGAAAAAGGTGAGCTAGACCTTATTTACGGAGAAGGTGTGATCAGTTTAGATGCTTTCAAACAATTGGAGTCTACTGGAGATTATGAAACTAGCATTTCAGAACCAGTTGCGACAAGACAGCTTGTCATCAATTCAACGAAAGAACAGCTTTCCGATGAACGGGTACGTCAAGCGCTACATTATGGTTTTAATAAAGAAGCACTTGTTGAAGGGATTACATCTGGTTACGAGGAAAAAGCAGATTATATTTTACCGACAAACCTCCCTTATACGAAAGGCAATGACGCTAAGGTCATTGATTATGATGTAGAAAAAGCAAAATCGTTATTAGATGAAGCAGGGTGGACGCTTCCTAAAGGAAAAACGGTTCGTGAAAAAGATGGACAGACTCTTGAAGTCGAGTTGATGTATGATTCAGCAGAATCGATTCAAAAAACAATGGCAGAAACGCTGCAAGCTGAGTGGGGAGCCATTGGTGTGAAATTAAACATTGTTGGGGTTGAATTAACGGAGCAAATTCAGAGATTTAAAGATAATAAATTTGATATTAATTTCTTTAGTAACTATGGAGCTCCTTATGATCCTCATACTTTCTTAAACATTGTTTTGTCAAAAGGATTTGGATTTAATGAGGCGATATCAGCATATCCGAACAAAGACGAATTAATGAAACAAATCGCCGAGGTTCCGAAAACAACAGATGAGGAAAAACGCCAGCAGCTTTACTCGTCTATCTTAACATCAATCCAAGATCAGGGAGCAATTATTCCGATCTCTTATGTTAAGAAAACAGCCATTTATCAAAAGGATGTTACTAATTTTACTTTCCCGGCTAATCGTGACGAACATCCATTCACGGGAATTAGCATCGAGCAGTAAGTAGCAGGAGGCTTTCATGGGCACCTATATTTTTAAACGATTGATATCTATTATTCCGGTTTTTCTCTTAGCTACATTTCTTACAACTGGAATGATTCACCTTTCACCGGTAGACCCGGCTGAGGCCTACTTAGCAGCCGCCCATATTCAACCGACTGATGAGATTTTGGAGCAAAAAAGACATGAGTTTGGTTTAGATCAACCATTCCTCATTCAATATGTAAACTCTATTATGAAGATATGCCAACTTGATTTTGGCATATCTTATGTTTCGAATAAGCCTGTTTTGGATGAGGTTACATTGAGATTACCGGCTACCTTTCAGCTTGCTCTAGGAAGTATCGTCATAGCTGTACTAGTGAGTATCCCGCTAGGCTTCCTTGCTGGAGTAAAGAAAAATAGTGTAATCGACCATTTTAGCCGGATTCTCTCGTTTTTAGGGGCATCGATTCCGTCTTTTTGGCTCGGTTATCTTTTCATTTTTTTCTTTTCTGTTAAACTTGACCTTTTTCCAGTTGAAGGAATTGGGACATGGCAGCATCTTGTTCTGCCTTCCGTTACACTGGCCCTGCCTTTAATTGCAATCTATACAAGATTGTTACGTGCGAGTGTTCTTGAAAATTTGCAACAGCCATATGTGCTATTTGCCAGGACAAGAGGAATTAACGAAAAAACGATTATGGCCAAGCATGTCTTAAGGATTGCCATTTCCCCGATGATTACTGGTCTTGGGATGAATCTTGGGAAATTACTGACTGGAACAATCATCGTGGAAGCAGTTTTTTCTTGGCCAGGGTTTGGTCGTTATTTTATTGAAGCTATTTTTAATCGTGATATACCAGTCATTCAATGTTATGTGCTGATTGCAGCCAGCTTATTTATTTTAAGTAACTTACTTGTTGATTTAATTCAAATGTATATTGACCCGCGCATTTCCAGGAAAGAAGGGCAGCAGCAATGATTATAAGTTTACCTAAGATATTCAGAAGTCAAAAAGTTATTCCCATATGCTCGATTATATTAAGTATTCTTGTTATCATTGCTATCTTTGCTCCATGGATTGCACCCAATGATCCTATTGCTGTCAACTTAGCTTATAAACTTCATCCTCCTTCTTGGGCTTATCCATTAGGAACGGATCATTTAGGAAGATGTAATCTATCGCGTATTTTATATGGGGCGCGCCTTTCATTAGGTTTTGCGATGCTAATCTTTCTTTCATCCATACTCATTGGTTTACTTGTTGGAACCTTTTCAGGGTATAAGGGCGGCCTTGTTGATCATGTATTGATGAGGTTTTGCGATGGTGTCATGGCTTTTCCAAGTCTTATCCTTATTCTTGGACTTGTTGGCATATTCGGACCTGGACTTACACAAGTGATCATCGCGTTGATGCTTGTGCAATGGGTCTACTATGCAAGAATGTTCCGAGGAATGGTCCTTAGTCTGAAAGAACAAAACTTTATTGCAGCTGCGAAAATAAGCGGCTCTTCTCAATGGAAGATTATTAAAAATCATATTGTCCCAAATGTACTCCCTCCACTTGTCGTCATGGGTACATTAGAAATGGGCTGGGCCATTATGGATATATCCGCCATGTCGTTTCTAGGACTAGGAGTGCAACCCCCTACACCTGAATGGGGAGCGATGATTCACGAAGGGAAATCGTATATTCGGACAAATCCAGAATTAATGCTTTATCCAGGTTTGATCATTATGCTCGTTATTGTTACATTCAATTTACTAGGAGAAGCGTTATCTGAACGGTACGGTGTCAAACGTAGATTTTAAAAAGGGATGAGAATATTGGGTGCAGAACAGTCGAATGTGTTACAAGTGAAAGATTTACATGTACAGGTAAAAACAAAAGATGGTGTTACCCCGCTTGTTCAAGAGATAAATTTTGAACTAAAGCCTGGACGTGTACTTGGTCTAGTTGGGGAAAGTGGATGCGGTAAAACTGTTACAAGTATGTCCATTTTTCAACTTCTTGATCGGAAAACGACAACGATTGATGGGAGTATAACATTACAAGGACGTGAATTGAACGGTTTAGCCGATAAAGAAATGCGGAAGATCCGTGGCAAGGATATTGCCTTTATAATGCAAAATCCGATGAATGCTTTTACACCTGTTTTTACGATCGGCCATCAATTTATCGAAACCATTCGTTCTCATACGCAATGGAATAAAAAACAAGCAACAGAGCTTGCCATCGAGGCAATGCAGCATGTGAACTTACCCAATCCTGCTAACCTATTAAAATCGTATCCTTTTCAATTGAGTGGCGGCATGCTGCAACGGGTGATGATTGCCATTGCAGCCTGCTTACATCCAGCCGTTATTATTGCTGATGAACCAACTACCGCACTTGACGTCAATAATCAGAAGAAAGTGCTGTACCACTTAGATAAAATTCGCTCTGAATATGGTTCAGCTATTCTTTTAATATCCCATGATCTCGGAGTCATTTCGGAAATGGCAGATGAAGTAGCCGTTATGAAGAATGGCAGGATTGTAGAAAAAGCGGATGTGTTTCAGCTATTTGATGAGCCGCAGCATGAGTATACGAAGAAACTACTAAATGCACGCTCACTAATACATTTAGATGGATCTATCATCCATTTGGCTTAGCCTAATGATAGGTATTTACCCCATTCTTAACGGGCAGTAAGTCCCTTACCAAGATTCAAGAATTTATAAAGTAGCAAAAAAGATAGGTGAGGGTAAACTGCCCGTAAAGATCCGATAAGTTTCGCTACCATTCAGTGGGGGATGAAAAAAACCCCCACTGAATGAAGTCTCACTTTACAGGAGTGAACAAATGAGTTTATTACAAGTAAAAGAAGTCACTCATAGCTATGGATCCCGAACGTTTTTAAACTGGAAAGGTCGCCCTAAAAAAGTACTTTCTGATATTTCGCTTGCGATTGAGGAAGGTACATGCTTAGGAATGCTTGGTACGAGCGGGGCCGGTAAAAGTACTTTAGGAAAAGTGATTCTTGGTATGGAACGACCACAAAATGGAAAAATTCTGTTTCAAGGCCATGATATTTATACTGCAGATAAACATACTCGGCAAAAAATCCGTCGCGATATTCAAGCTGTCTTTCAGGATTCATACTCATCAGTCAATCCCCGCATGACAGCCGAACGGATTATTGCAGAGCCTTTAGAAAACTATGAAAAGCTTACTATTGCTGAACTAAAACGGACCATTGTAGAATTATTGGAAAGGGTTGGACTGAGTGAAGAGGACTTAAAAAAATACCCGCACCAATTCAGCGGCGGACAATTGCAGAGGATTAATATTGCAAGAGCGATCTCCCTCAAACCAAAGCTAATTGTTCTAGACGAATCTGTTAGTAGTCTCGATATGGTTAACCAAACACTTATTTTAGAATTACTAAAGGAGCTAAAAGAAGACTTCGGGTTATCTTATTTCTTTATTACCCATGATATTAAAGCTGCCTATACGATTAGTGATACAGTTGGTGTACTAGAAAAAGGAGAATTAGTCGAGCATTTCGATTCAAAAGAGGAGTTTTTCACTTCAGAACATCCTGTCGTAAAAGAGATGCGAGGATCTATACTTGCTGAGCACCCACGTTTTCGTTCGATTCGAACAAGGGTTAGCCAAACTTAATTGAAACGTATTTATTCTAATGCCTCGATTTCATTCATATAATCGGGGCTTTTGTTTTTAAGGCTTTTTTCGCAAACTTTGTTGCTATGGAAATATTATTGGGTATGGTTGATTTCCGCTCCAGGATGCTCGCTTTCCGCGGGGCGGGCTGTGAGCCTCCTCGGCGCACAGCGCCTGCATGAGTCTCACCTGTCCCGCATGAGTCTCGCATATCCGTTCCAATCAACTTAAACGTTTTTTGTTTAAAGAACCTTTTTAAAACTAACAATCTTTTAGAAAAAGAATTATTTTTAATTTACAAGGAGGAGAGTCGGATGAATCATCGTACATATCTTGCTTTAGCGATACCTCTAACGATCTCAACGATGACACAGCCCTTATTAGGGGCTGTAGATACAGCCGTGGTCGGGCAACTGCCTGATCCAGCTTATATTGGCGGTGTTGCTGTTGGGACCCTTATTTTTAATACTTTGTATTGGGTATTCGGGTTTTTACGGGTCAGCACATCTGCTTTTGCCGCACAAGCTAACGGGGCAAGCGATTCAGTTCAAGAAGTTCTTGCTTTATCTCGTCCCTTTTTATTAGCCCTACTTGTAGGCCTGTGTTTTATTTTCTTACAATGGCCAATCGAATATTCGGCTCTTACATTGATTGCACCTGATTCTGATGTAAGTCAGTTTGCAGCTGAATATTTTCGGATTCGAATTTGGGGAGCTCCATTCACTTTGATGAACTACGTTATTCTTGGTTGGTTAATGGGGATGGACAAGATTAAAGAAGCTTTATTTTTACAAGTGTTAATGAATATGTTAAATATGATCTTGGCCATACTTTTTGTTCATGGCTTTTCTTTTGCCGTAAAAGGGGTCGCTATGGCCACCTTGATTGCTGAAATCACAGCTTTCTTAATAGGAATAATCATTGTGTGGAGAATATTACCTTTTAAATGGAAAATACCATCCATTCATGCGCTTATAGATACACAGTCTATGAAAAAGATGTTTCATGTTAACAAGGATTTGTTTATTCGAACAATTTGTTTATTAGTCGTTTTTAATATGTTTACAGCAAAAGGCGCTTCGTTTGGAACAGAATTTCTTGCTGCCAATGCTGTATTATTTCAAATTCATTACATAATGGCTTATTTCTTTGATGGATTTGCGAACGCCTCTAGTATTCTAGTAGGGAAAGCGGTAGGATCAAATGACGAAAAACTATATAAAAAAACACTTACTTTATCTTGGCAATGGTCGATAATTATTGCTCTTATCATCGCTTGTGCCTATGGATTATTTCAAGAACAGATTATTGGACTTTTTACGAATTTACCTAGTGTAATTGAACTTTCGACCAAGTATGGTGCTTGGCTTATTATTTACCCTTTTGTTGCTTGTTTTGGCCTTATCATTTACGGTGTCTTTACAGGAGCCACTGAAATTGCTCCCGTTCGAAACTCGATGATTTACGCAATGATTGTCTTTATCATCCTACAAGTTACAGCAACCCCTGTCTGGCATAATCATGGTCTATGGCTTGCTTTCATCGTTTATACTATTGGACGATCCGCCTTCCTAGTCATGTATATTCCTAGGTTAAATAAAAAATTGACACTAAAGGAGGAATTTGAAAATTAGTCAAAATTAACTTAAAAATTATAAAATATCAAATGGAATCATTCTTAATGTGCTAAAAACTAAAACTCTTAAAATAACTGTTCTCTAATCTATAAAGATTTAATACTGTTCAATTGATTAAAAAGAAATAATACGTATCTTGTTGTCTTCATTGTGGTTTTCTTCGATTACAGAAGGTGGAAACCTTAGCGATTAGAATTTGTCAAAATGCAGTTTGTAGCTCACTAGAATTACCATCAGTAAAGAAGGGTGTCTTAAAAATTCGTAAAAACGATTTTTTAAAACACCCTATTTTCCATTTAATATTTTATGAATGTAGTCAATAGCAATGGCACGAATTATTTTAAACTTTTGCTTAAAAATGCTTTTGTTCTGTCAAATTGAGGATTTATAAATAATTCATCTGGATGCCCAGATTCGATAATTTCTCCATCGTCCATGAAAATGGCCTTATTTGCCACTTCCTTCGCGAATCCCATCTCATGTGTCACTACAATCATCGTCATGTGCTCTTCAGCCAAATCCTTCATTACCTGTAATACTTCGCCGGTCAATTCTGGATCCAATGCCGAAGTTGGTTCATCAAATAGCAAGATTTCAGGGTTCATCATAAGTGCTCGAGCAATCGCTACTCGCTGTTTTTGACCGCCCGAAAGATTGGCAGGGTAAGCTGTTGCACGATCAGAAAGACCAACCTTTTGCAGAATCTCACTGCTGCGTTTCTGGATTATTTCTTTTGTTTCATTCTTTACCATTTTAGGAGCAATCTCCAGATTTTCTTTAACAGTAAGGTGTGGAAAGAGATTGAAATGTTGAAAGACCATTCCCATTTTGGAGGTGATATGCTTGATCTCCTGTGGCTTTGAGTAGATCCCATCTTTCACCAGATATTCGTCGGATACGTTGATGCTTCCGCCGTTAATTTCTTCAAGGTGAATGAGACTGCGGAGCATTGTGCTTTTCCCAGAGCCGGAGGGACCAATTACTGCAACCACATCGTTTTTATTTACTTCAAAACTAATCTTTTTTAAAACTTCTAACTCGCCATATGATTTTTTGAGGTTAGATACTTTTATGATAGCCACATACACAACTCCTTCTTATTCAAATTTGAATCGTCGTTCGAGCCATTTAAAGAACATCGTTAAAATAATCGTCATGATCAGATAAATAACGCCTGCTAAAAAGAAAGGCATGATCGTAAAATCACGGTTCACAGCAGTCTGGGCAAAGTGTAACAATTCCGGAACAGCAACAGCATAGAGCAGCGCGGTATCTTTGACCAAAGTCACTGATTCATTCGACACGGCAGGAAGAGCAACACGGAACATTTGCGGCAGGATAATTCGTGTCATCGTCTGCCATTTATTCAAGCCAAGTACTTTTGATGCTTCATATTGACCTTTATCAATTGACAATAGACCACCACGGAAGATCTCAGCAAAATATGCAGCATAATTCAAAATAAAGCCCAAGCAGGCTGCAACAAAGCGATCCAAAACCAAATATTCTCCAATGACTGGAATCATTGGCAAGCCGAAGCAAATAAATAAAAGCTGTAGTAAAAGCGGTGTACCCCGCATCAAATAAATGTAAATCTGGGCGAGCCAAGATACAGGCTTAATGCTGCTTTTTACAGCAAGGGTTAGTAGAAAGCCCAGTGGAATTGACACCACAATGGCAATCAAAAACAAGAGGACTGTCGCCTGAGCTCCTTCGAGCATTGGCTTAAGTATTGAATTGAAATATTCTACTGACATGAGTGTTTCCTCCAAAACAAAACAGGGTTTCCAAAGGAAATCCTGTTCGCCTTATTTTTACTTGTTCATGAATGATAAATTTTTATACTGTTGATGGTGCAAGACATTCAGCTTAAGCGCAAGCTCCTCGAGCCCCATAGGTTGATAAAGGTGCTTTTACTTACTTTAATACCTTATCTTCGCCAAACCACTCTTTTGAAATTTCAGCTGAGGTTCCGTCCTCATTCATTTCATCTAGTGCTTTTTGTAATTTCTCTAACAGAGCTTCGTTGCCTTTTTTAACACCTATTCCATATTCTTCTGGTGCAAGTGATTCATCTAGAAGCTTAAATGTGCCTTCTTCTTTAGACATGTAATACTTAATAACCACTTCATCAATAACGACTGCATCTACACGTCCAGATTTTAGGTCGCTTAGTGCCAAGACATTGTCGGAAAACTCGGTAACTGTCTTGATTTTTGATTTTACAGGATTAGCGTTTAAGGCATCAGATGCTGAAGAAAGAGATTGTAGACCAACTGCTTTGCCTTCTAAATCATCTAGTTTTGTCAGGTCTGAATCAGCTAAAGTGACTACTACCTGTGAATTTTTTAAATAAGGTTTTGTGAAAAGAACTTTTTCTTTACGTTCATCAGTAATGGTATATCCGTTCCAAATAAGATCAATGCGTCCACTGCTTAGTTCTGATTCCTTTGTCTTCCAGTCAATTGGTTGAAATTTAGCCGTTACTCCCATTTTTTCAGCAGCTGCTTTGGCTAAGTCAATATCAAAACCAACAATTTCGTTATTCTCATCTCTAAATCCCATCGGTGCAAATTTATCGTCAATACCAATTACAAGTGTATTGTCTTTTTTCTCCTCAGGTTTTGAGCATGCTGCAAGTAGTGAGAATATCGCTGCAATTGCTAGAATAATAGTTGCAAAACGTTTCATTCTGAAAACCCCTCTTTTATCTTAATATAATTTCGCTTTAGTACGTTACCATATTATAAGATACCATAAAATGAGTAATGGATATACCCCCAATTTTTTCTTTTCATGTTCAAAAACATAATTGTTCACTCTTTTAAATAATTGAATGTTATTTTGTTCTTAAATGGCCATGGTTATTGTTGAATTGAATGACATCTTACGTCTGTTCAAATGAATGAGAATACGTCTTAAGTCTTAGAGAAGTTTACACCTTAAGTCATTTAACGCTTCCACTTTTTGTTATTAGAATAAGGACTGTAGTTATAACGATACAGTTTGTATGAATTCAAAAATTGGAAGGAGTAAACATGTTATGTCTTGGTTTACAAAATGGTCTTTTAAGAACAAAGCTGCAGTAGCCATTATGTCTTTGCTTGTTTTGGTAATGGGAGTATTAAGTTATTTTCGCTTACCAATGGAATTTTTACCTTCAGCTGATCAACCATTTATTTCAGTTGTAATAGTTGGCGAAGGTTTAGATGCGAGTTCAATGGAGGAACAAGTAACAACCCCGATTGAAGAGGCTGTCGATCGTGTAAATGGAAAAGTGAACGTGTTTTCAACAACAGGTGATGGTTATTCCTCAGTCGATATTCATCTTGAATCAAGTGTAGATAAGAAAGAAGCAAAGCGTGAGATTGAAGATGCGTTAGCAAATGTTCAATTACCTGATAATGTAATGAAGCCGAATATCGTTCAATTGAATACATCTATGATTCCAGTATCATACATTTCGTTAACTTTTGATAAAGGCATTAATCCTGAAACCATTCAATATGCAAAGGATGAGATTGTCCCTTATTTCAAAAATATTGATGGTGTTGCAGATATTCAAACCAATGGAACAATTCCATCATATGTATCGGTTGAGTTAGATGAAAAGAAAATGGCGGAAAAAAAGGTCTCGATTGAACATATCATGCCATTGCTGCAAGGGCAAAACATTGCTACCGCAGTAGGTGAAAAGAATGTAGATGGGAAAACATCCAATATCAAAGTTGTTGGTGATCTTAATACAGTTGAAAAGCTAGAGAATACTGAGATTCTTCCATCTATACCACTCAAGGATGTTGCAAGTATTACGATAGAAAAGCAAGAAAACAATCTTACGAAAGTAAATGGCCATGATGCATTAACATTCGTTATTACGAAAGACAGCAATTCAAATGCTGTCACAATAAGTAAAGAAGCGAAAAAAGTTTCTCAAGAAGTAAATGACAAGTATGATAACTTAGAAACAAATGTGATTTTGTCGACTGCTGATACGGTAGAATCATCTGTTCAAAGTATGATGAAGGAAGTCTTACTAGGAGCCCTTTTTGCAACAATTGTGATTATGCTTTTCTTACGTAATCTTCGTTCGACGTTAATTACGATTGTATCCATTCCGCTTTCATTAGGATTTACCTTATTCCTGCTAGCTCAATCTGGAGTGACCTTAAATATTTTAACGCTAGGCGGTGTGGCCGTTGCAGTTGGACGTCTTGTAGATGATAGTATCGTTGTGATTGAAAATATTTTTAGAAGAGCACAAACGGAAAATTTCTCAGTCAAAATGGTGATTGAAGCAACGAAGGAAGTTGGCTCAGCAATCACATCATCAACCCTAACAACTGTTGCAGTCTTTCTGCCATTAGGATTATTAAGCGGCAGCTTACAGGACTTTATGCTTCCTTTTGCCTTAACGATTACCTACTCGTTATTAGCTTCATTACTTGTTGCTTTAACAGTAGTGCCGCTTATGAGTGCAGGTCTTCTTAAAAATGCGAAAATAAAAGAGCATAAACCATCGGCTCGTTTTGAGAAATTTTTAACATGGTCATTAAATCATAAATGGATTGTTGTTTTAACAGCATTGATCCTGTTTTGCGGGTCAATTGGAGCTTATATCATGCTCCCTAAAGGGTCTGTAGACAAAACAAAAGCGGATTATGTCTTTGTTTCATTGGAGTATCCTAATGAAACACCGATTGAAAAAGTAAAAGAAGAGTCTATAAAGCTTGAAGAGTATATTTTAAAACAAGATGGCATTGATAATGTTTATTTGCAACTTGGAAACTCTGAAGATGCCGCAAAGTATGGTGAAGTCGGCAGTCCTACAGAAACGCAAATTTTGACAACATTAAAAGCTGATGCTGATATGGGAGCATTTATCGAAACCATCAATACCCAAAAGGATGAATATAAAGATGCGACATTAGAAGCGACTGAAGCTACAATAATGGGAGGAGGAGCAACTTCTATCACAATTGATGTCATCGGTGATGATGTCGTTGAACTCATCAATGTCTCGGAAAATGTTCAAGCTGAAATAGAAGAGATAGAGGGAGTTGAGAAAGTAACTTCCAACCAAGAAGAAACAAAAACAGTTTATTCATTCGTCGTTGATCCTGGGTTAGCCAAAGCTGATCAAGTTGCCCAACAAGCAGCAGTCATGCTTAACAAAACACCACTTGGTACGATTGAAATAAATGACCTGCAAACAATGGTCATGCTGGAACCAGTCTTCAATCCTGAAACAGAAAAAGAATTATCAAATGTTCCAATCATGACAGCAAATGGTATGACGACCATTGCTAAAGTAGCGGAGTTAAAGGAAACAGAAGAACCTACTAGCACATTCCACAAAGACGGCGAGCAATATGTAAGGGTAACAGCGACAGTTGATCCTGAAAAACTATCAACGATTTCAGAAGAAGTAAATAAAAAGATTTATGGTGATAAAACGGTTGATGGCTTAGAACTCCCTGATAACGTCGAGGTTCTTGTAGGTGGAGCAAGTGTCGACCAGGCTAGTGAATTTAATGATTTATTTATGACGATGCTTGCATCGATTGGAATTGTGTTCTTAATTATGGTCATTACATTTAAAACAATCCGAGCACCAATTGCTATTCTCTTCTCCTTACCATTAGCAGCAATCGGGGCAATATTAGGAATCGTTATAAGCGGTATTACTGTTGATGTTACGGCACTGCTTGGTGCGTTAATGCTAATCGGTATTGTTGTAACAAATGCCATCGTTCTGCTTGACCGGGTAAAACAAAATGAACAAACAATGATTATTAGAGATGCATTAGTTGAAGCTGCGACAATCCGAATGCGCCCAATCATTATGACGGCCGTTGCAACCATTTCCGCCATGCTTCCATTACTATTTAAAGAAGCTGAAATGGGCAACCTTGTTTCTGCAAGTCTGGCCATCGTTGTAATAGGTGGATTGAGTGTAGCAACATTATTAACGCTAGTCGTTATCCCTGTTATTTATGAACTGCTGCACTTCAAAAAGGCAAAAAGACAAAGATTAAAAGCTGAAAAAAACGGTGAAACATTAGCTGGTTAATAGAATAAGTTTAAGAGGTTTGGCTATTGAATAGTCAAACCTCTTTTATTTTTTATGAATAGGAAGGTTTTTGATTTTGTCAATTGTTTAAAAAAGAGTTTTATTTTTATATTAGGAAAAAGTTGTTGTGCATACTTACTAATTTCATCTTGTCTATAAGTTGTTAATTGTGTACCTAATTCAGTTGAAAATTCAGTGTCAAAATCAGAAATATAAAGGGTAAGGACAGCTCCATTCTGTTTCTTCTAAACGATAGTTACTTAAAATATTCATCACAAACACCTCCAATATTAGTAGGGGAAATACAGGACAGCTTTATCTTATTTAACCTGTAGTAAGGGGACGGCGTAATAAGTCTCGTCTTAAAACTGTTATGAAAATGTCAAAGAATATCTTAGTCTCCTAGCTTGTTGGATGTATAATAATGAGTATGAAAGCTATAAATTGGAGTTGATGAGATGTTTAACACATCTGTAGGATTATTACGGTTTTTTGGAATTCTGGAGGGGATTTCTTATTTAGTACTTCTCATAATAGCAATGCCCTTAAAGTATTTTCTAGATTTCCCAATTGCCGTCACCATTGTCGGTGGTCTGCACGGTTTCCTATTTGTTTCATTCGTCATTATGGTAGCCATTGTGAAATTTAGAAAGCATTGGTCTGTTTTATGGGGAGTATGGGCCGTATTTTTATCGTTTATCCCATTTGGTACGTTTTATTTAGATAAACAATTAAAAACGAAGGAATAAGCTAGCTTTTTCTTGATCCCGTAAAAGCACTGTATGACGCAGTGCTTTTTTATTTACTCGGCACAGAAAGTTGAGATTGATACAGAGGGAAAGACAGTTGAAGAAGTGAAGGAAGAATTAAATAAAAATAGACCTCAAATGGGTGAAGGCGGCCCAATGAATGACATTCTTATTAAAAACGCTGAAGAAGCTGGAATTGAAACAGATGGTAAAACAAAAGAAAAGATAATGGAAGAGTTAGGAATAGATAAACCATTGACTTGAAATGATGGAATAAGTTTTAGGAGCTGGCAATTTATTAAATGTCAGCTCCTTTTTGTATTAGGCCTAATGAAGGGAGTGAAGGACTTAATTCGATTACCCTCACTTCATTGAATAATTTCAACTTTTTCTAAAATGTTCTGAGTGGTTTCTTCATTATAGAAATACGTAATGGATAGCTTTTCATTCGTTTTTAGTGATTCGAGTATCTTCATTTGTTCTTGATTAATTTGCAAGGCAATTGGTTTATCATCAATGATGACTTCGATAGAATGCGTATCGATGAGTCCTACATATATTGCTTTTGCAGTAATAAGTGATTGTTCCTTTCCTTGTCCTGTATTCACACTGCTATTTGTTTCCACATTCGTTTGTTTAGATGTACCACACCCGGCTAACAAAATCATGGATGATAAAAGTAAAATGATCGATTTCAAAGAAATCCCTCTGTTCTATGTTTTTTTACTATTTATATAGACTAGCTGACGATTTGATACGTGAATGAGGAAAAAAAAATTGTTTCTCCACATTGACTTATACCGTAGAGGGGTATAGTATATAAATATCAAAAGTATTATACAACTAATTTTCCCATTCAAATTCATTCAAACATTATAAATAGAGGAAACATGCCCATCAACAAATGGAACTGCTTGAGGATAAGGGGAAAACGGCGATGATCGTCGCAATCAACGAACAATATTCAGGTATTGTTGCTGTGGCAGATACAGTGAAAGAAACATTAAAAAAAGCAATCCACCGTTTAAAGAAAATGGGTCTCGAGGTTGTCATGATGCCTGGTGATAATGAACGAACAGCTAGATCCATTGCCGCTGAAGTAGGAATTAACACATTTATCGCGGAAGTGCTGCCTGAAGGGAAAGCGGCAGAGATGAAAAAGTTACAAGCACAAGATCGTGTTGTTGCAATGAAAGCCGCTGATATCACATTAATGCGGGGAAATTTAATGAGTATAGCAGAAGCGATCTTAATGAGTAAAAAAACAATCCGCAATATTAAACAAAATCTGTTCTGGGCTTTTGCTTATAATACAATTGACATTCCAATTGCCGCGCTTGGTTTTCTTGCTCCTTGGCTTGCCGGTGCGGCAATGGCCTTTAGCTCAGTATCTGTCGTATTGAATGCGTAACGTCTGCAAAGAGTAAAATTACATGTCAAAGATATGTGATGAAGGAGTAGAGAAAAATGAAAAAATGGGCAATATCAGCAGTCATTTATTTACTCGTTGTTATTGGTGCATATACACTCTTTTCTCAATTGAGAGAAGATGATGGAAATGACCATCAGGAGAGTGCTGTACAAGAAACAAATCGTACGGATCATGGACATGAAGATCACCATGGTGAAGAAAACGAAAAAGGAAATGAGCGTCAAATTACAGCAAATGTCTCTTATGAGAATAATGGACTTCTTGTGAAGCTAGTGGATGATAAAGATCAGCTCTTTGATGATCTAGAAGTCAATCATGAAAAACTTCTCCATTTAATTATTGTTGATGAACATCTCAATCAATTTCACCATGTTCATCCAGAGAAAACGAACAATGGTACATTCACATTAAATATGGATTTGCCTGAAGGATCATATAAAGCATTTGTTGATATTAAGCCAAAAAATGCATCGTATCATGTAGAACCAATTCCTTTTCATATAGGTGGAAAAGTGGTAGACCATCATCATCAAGCCCTTCAACCAGATAGGACACTTACTAAAAAGGTTGATGAATATGAGGTGTCTTTAAAAATGAGTGCACAAAAAGCATCTGAACCAATCACCTTGTCTTTTGAATTAGATGAAGCTAATTTGCAGCCTTATTTAGGTGCAATGGGGCATATCGTAATCTTAAATGAAGATGCTACTGAGTATATTCATGTTCATCCAGCGAATGATCACGAAGCTATCTTTGAAACACAATTTAGTCAAGCTGGTACGTATAAAATTTGGGCTGAGTTTAAGCAAAATGGTGTTGTTCGAGCATTTCCATTTGTTGTTGTGATTCAGTAGATTTTTGCAAGAACTAGAGCTGGTATATTACTATTAAGAGAAAAAGGTATAGGGGGATGTTGCTGTGAGCACTGAACAAAACAGCCAAAATCACTGTGACCATGATGATGAAAGAAGAAGCCATCATTCAGAAAAAGTGAAAAAAAATCTCGTCACGCGTTTAAACAAAATTGAAGGGCAAATTCGTGGAATTAAAGCATTAATAGAAAAGGATACGTATTGTGATGATGTTATTACACAAATTTCAGCAACACAATCTGCATTAAACAGTGTTGGAAAACTATTGCTTGAAGGACACTTACGGACATGTGTTGTCGAAAGAATTCAAGAGGGTGACGAAGAAATCATTGATGAATTATTAATAACCGTCCAAAGATTAATGAAAAAATAGGAGGAATTATGATGGAAACTGTAACATTAAAAGTAGAAGGTATGTCTTGTAATCATTGTGTGAATGCGATTGAAAGTAATGTTGGAAAATTGCAAGGTGTTTCAAATGTAAAGGTAAATTTAGATAATGGAACAGTCGAGGTAAGTTTTGATAGCAGTGAAGTATCAAAAGAAGCAATGATCGATGTGATTGAAGATCAAGGGTATGATGTTGTTTAATCAAGATAAAAAAGAACCTGTCCAAATTTAGGGCAGGTTCTTTTGATCTTTAATCAATTATTCTTGCGTTTGGCTTACCGCTTCTTTTGCTCGCAAAAACTCTTCTTCTACCTCAATTGAATACGTTTTTTCCTTACGAAGATCAAGATCATATAAATAATCATGTGCACTAGATTGTGCCTCTAGGCGCATAACCTTATCTTCCATTCTCGCAAAGCCATTTACGATATTTTCAGATTGTGAAGAAACTAGTGTGCTTTTGATTCGATGTGTTGTAGTTGCAGCATTTGCTCTTGAAATGAGCATTGATTTACGATTTTGTAAATTAGCATAAGTATCTTTTAATTTAACAACTTGAGCTTTAAATTGTGTCGTTTGATTTTTAATGGCTGCTAGTTGCTGCTCTAGCACCTGTAGCTTCTTTTCATTTTCAATTCGATCATGGATTGCCAGCTTAGCCATATCGTCATTGTCCTTTTCAATTGCTAATTGCTGTTGTCTTTTACGATCTTTAATGATTGTTTCAACTTGCTCGATTAATCCTTTATGCTTTTGTTCAAAGTATAGTTGGCTACCTAATGCAGTCTGTGCTTTTTCAAGCTCTTCTTCAAGTTCTCTTATATATTGCTTAACCATGCTTACTGGATCCTCGCACTTGTCCAATGTATGGTTTATATCTGCAGCTGCAATTGTTTTAATCCGTTTTAAAAGTCCCATTATTTATATTCCTCCTTGTTTGTTTTACGCTCCCACTCATCAAGAATATCGTGAGCATGATTTGTGTGTAATGGTGTGGTAACGAACATTGGTTCATCTATAAAATGTGAAGCTGTCTTTTTCTTTTTAAAAGCGAAATAGAAAACGACTAGTAAAAGTGGGATGGCAATGATTAACGGCAGGATTGAGAACAACCCGATTCCAAGTAAGATCACACCAACCCATTTCTTTACGGATTCTCCATTTGCTTTTTTCCAGATCCACCAGCCTAAAGCAATTAATCCTAGGTTAAATAGGAATGGGATGAATGAGAAGCCGAACATGTTCACGTGACCTCCAATTCCTACATCTCTATGATGAAAACCGCCCCTGCCAGGACCCATATGTGCGTGCATAGATTGTGTAAAGAAATGTCCAACAACATTTAAGACGATTGACAGGACAAGAAGTCCAAGTAAGGTAATCCCAATCCAGAGCAAAGGATTTCTTTTTGTTTTCATTCTTTCACCTCCTTTCAAGATGTGTTAACTTGCTATGGTTATAATGTAATAGAGTTTGGTGAAAAGACGGTGAAAAATTGGCCAATGTTGAAAAATAAAAAAAGCTTGTAGAGTTTTTTCTACAAGCTACATTGTTTTAGATGGAATTTTTACGATAAAAGTACTACCTTCACCTATTTTACTTTCTACTGATATACGGCCGCCGTGTATGTCTACGATCCATTTTGCAATGGAAAGACCTAGTCCATGTCCGCCTTGTTGTCTTGTTCTTGCTTTATCGACACGATAAAATCTTTCAAATATATGTGTTAAGTTCTTTTCATCTATTCCGATTCCATTATCCTTAACAGAGATCGTAACCAAATTCTTTTCCATCGTAATCGACAATGTGACAGAACCAGATTCTTTGGAATATTTAATTGCATTATCGAGGAGGATATACAACAGCTGAGTGATACGGTCTTTGTTGCCAAAGATTGTAATAGCAGTTGAAATGTCTAATTCAAGCTGAATATTTTTCGAAGCAGCATGGCCTTCAAAGGTGTGAATCGTTCGTTCGGCAATAGGTCGAAGGTTAAAATCTTCAAATGAAATGTTCGGGTCATCTGAATCAGATCTTGCCAGTGTTAGTAAATCTCCTACTAATCCAGACATTCGTTTTACTTCGTCTTTTAAATTTCCGACCATTTTTGCTGAGATCTCATTTTTCTCCTCATCCTCCATTTCAAGAATATCTAAAGAAGAGAGCATCACACTTAATGGTGTCCGCAATTCATGGGAAGCGTCTGCCACGAACTCCTGTTGCCGTTTAAAGGCCCGCTCAATTGGAACCATTGCCCGATTTGACATCACTCGGCTAAAAGCAAAAGCAATGAATGAAAAGATAAGCGCTGAAAATGCTAAAATGATGAAAAGTCTTTTTAGTAATTGTAATAAATCCGTGATATTTTCGCCTATATATAGATATCCGACTAGCTGATCATGATCATAGATTGGTCTAGCAATCATCAGAATCTGCAACTCTGGATCTTTTGGTATATAGGTTGAGAAGCGGCGATTATCTTTATTTTTTTCATTTTTTATAAATAGTTTACGATCAAGAATAAATTCCTCTTTTCGCAATTCTTCTTTTTCAGGTTTCCAATTTTTAATAAAATTGATAAAAGCCGTTTTGAGGAGAGGTAATTGTTCATTATTTAATACCAATTCCCCTCTGGTATCTAAAACATAATAAAATAACGGATCACTATCTGTCGTGACGAATTCCTGATTATCATTACGTTCACCTGGATGATGATTAGGGTCTTGTAAGAAAAATTCCTCAACAAGCTCTGCTTCATGTCTTACTCTATCGCGCAATTCACTTCTTTCAGCAGAAAGAAACCAAAAATAGACAAATGAAAATAAAATAATGATAAATAACATCAGAAAAAGAATAATGAGCAAACTATACTTAGCCGTTAGCGATCGCCGGGTTTTATAGAAGAGATCACGTTTAGTTCGTTTCAAGTTTATATCCTACCCCTCTGATGCTTTGTAACCAATCTCCTTTTCCGAATTTCTTTAGCTTTTTACGCAGTAATTTAACGGTCGCATCAATTGTTTTATATGCCACATCTGTCTTGTTTCCCCATATTCGCTCAAATATGATGTCTCTAGTCAGGACTTGTCCTTTATTTTGCACCAATAAATCAAGAAGCTGGTATTCACGCGGTGTCAATTGAATCATTTCTTGATCCATTTGCAGCGATTGGCTTGTTCGATTGATCGTTAAATTTTCAATTAGCAGAACTTCTTCACGAATGGGTGAAAAATTACGACGTGATAGTGCTCTTAGTCTTGCTAATAATTCATCAATTTCGAACGGTTTCACAAGGTAGTCATCTGCTCCAGAATCAAGTCCGGCAACACGATCTTGAATGGCATCTTTTGCAGTTAGCATTAATATCGCTCCACCATACCCATTGCTTCTTAAGAGCCGGCAAATCTCGATGCCATCTCCATGAGGCATCATCCAGTCCATAATGATCACATCATAGTGAGAGGCTTTTGCATACTCATATGCATCTTCACCAGTTTGTACCCATTCTACTTGATACTTTACTTTTTTCATAAGCATATATGTAATAAGCTCACCAAGCTTTTGATCATCTTCAGCTAATAAAATATTCATGTTGCACGACTCCTTTCATACCTACAGCTTAACCTATCGTATCATGATTAAATGAAAAGATAGAGAAAAATAGGAAACGATTAATGAGCTGCAATGAAAAAACAAGTAGCTTGATAATCAGAATCATTGCTATGATCATTTTAGATAAATTTCTGATGATGACAGGGGAGATTACAATGACGTTTGAAAAGTATATTGAGGCATTGGACCTTGCTTATATTTCCTCATTTTCTAAGAAAGTAAACACAAGCTGGGGATGCCTCTTTTATAATGAGGATCAGCCAAATTATTATGATGCAAACCATGCTCATATTTCTAGTTACACACATGCCTATGAAGAAATTATTGATGAGGTCATATCTTTTTATGAGGAAAAACAGTTAGTTCCAAGGATTTATCTTACCCAATATGGAGGACATGAAGATTTTATCACAACACTCAAACAAAAGGGGTTTGGCTTTGAAGAATTTGATAGTCCAATTCAGCTTTGGAAAACAAAGGTTGATATCATTAAGAATCCGAAGGTGCAAATTGAAAAAGTAACAGAAGAGAATATGCAGTCTGCCATCGATATTGAGTGCCAAATCCCAGAATTAGGCGGGACGATCAGGGACAAGGCGTTCAAAGAAGAATTTTCACAAGAAGCTTACACTCATTATTTATTAAAATATGACGGTGCTCCATGTTCAACAGCATGCATTTTTCAACATGAGAATGATGCAAGATTAGAAAGTGTTGCCACATTAGCAGAATATCGGGGAAAGGGACTAATTAGTCAACTCATTCACCATATTCAAGAGGATGTATTAAATAGAAATATTGATCGACTTTGGGTCATGCCAATAAATGAAAGAGTAGAAAACGTTTATAAGAAATCGGGATTTGAGACCATTGCGAATGTTAAGGTTGGGCATGCTTATTTAGGCGGAAAAAGTATAGAAGATATTCGGAAGGGACAATAAAAAATCCTTATATTGACAGGACAAACTTCAGTCTGTTACTTTATTAATAACAATATTTTAGGAGATGTGTTTTGTGAGGGTTTCTGTTCTTAACTAATCGAAGTAAATACTTCAACTACATGAATACACTTGAAAAACTTTTAAGTTATTAAAGGTTTATTTGAGTATGTTTCTGTAGAAAGTTAAGAACAAAAACGGTTAACATACACAATTTGCGATCTCCTGCATAGTGCCCGTATATAAACCGTGCTTTGTTTAAGCACGGTTTTTTGTGCAATCAGAATGGATAGTTTAAAAATGATTGTATAAATAAACAAAGGCAATCGTCATTAAAGTTTGGCGACATGCTAAGGTTTTATATTGGGCAAATATGTTTATTAGGCGAATTCTGCCAAATAATTCGAGATTTACAAAGGTGATGAACAACCCATGTTCATCACCTTTTTTTATTTACTAAGCTATGTTAAAGCTAATTGTTGATTTTTAATAACTTTGTTGATTGTAGCGTAAGGCGTGAGACTCCTGTTTAGAAATGCGGAAGCGCCTGTTCAGCCTAGGGCAAATAAGACGCTCTTGAATAGAAGACGTTCTTTGTCTTCAATTCAAGAGTGGCTTATGATCTCGAGGCAGTTACGAACGCGACGTCCTGTCGCTGTAACTGCACTTGCACGTCCTGTGCTTCGGGGCTAGGTGCTGGAGCAAGACAAGGGAGAGGCTCCCGGACCGCCCGCGGAAAGCGAACGCCTGCAGCGGAAATCAACAACCAAGTTTAACAGAGCCATTTATTAAAAAAATATTGGAGGTTCATACATTGAACAAAACAGCGATTCAACGTCTAGAATTTGATAAAGTACTTGTATTACTAAGTGAATATGCCATGAGTGATGCGGCAAAAAAAAGAGCGAAAGAACTGCTGCCAATTCAAGATGAGAAAAAAATACGCAGATGGCTGAATGAAACAACTGAAGCATGTAAAATCATTGAGACTTCATCAAGTATTCCTGTTCATTCGCTACATGGTGTTGAACAACTCGTTGCCCTTGTCGATAAAGGGTATCTCATCACCCCTGAACAATTCGGGTTTTTAGGGGCATTTTTAGATAGTGTGAAGAAAATCAAAAAATTTATGATGAAACAAGAATACCATGCACCTACAATTAGTTCATATGCCTATTCCCTTTATGAGCTGTCAGAGCTGGCTGATGAAATCTCACGCTGTATTCGTAACAATCGAGTTGATGATTATGCAAGCAAGTCATTAACGAAAATTAGAAATAAAGCTGGGGCACTGGAAGAGAAAATCAAAGCAAAATTAGCGCAAATCATGAAAACATCTTCTAGTTATTTGCAGGAGCAAGTTGTCAGTATGAGGAATGGAAGATATGTCGTACCTGTAAAAAATGAATATAAGCGAAAATTTTCAGGGACGATCCTTGATCAATCCTCAAGCGGTTTAACGGTGTATATGGAACCAAGTGAACTAAATAAGCTGCAAGACGAACTTGCCTTTTTGAAAGTGGAAGAAGAGCTTGAAGTTCAAAAAATCCTTGGGATCTTAACCGAAATGACTGCAAACTATAAACAGGAGCTTCTCCTAAATATTGAAGGGATGATTTCCTACGATTTTATTTTTGCCAAAGCAAAACTAAGCAAGGTTATGCGTGGAAATGAAGTGCAGCTTAGGCCGGATGAAGGTTATCAGATAATAAATGCAAGACATCCATTATTAGGTGAGAATGCTGTACCTTTGAACGTTACATTAGGCAGAGACTATCAGGCTTTAGTGATCACAGGACCGAATACTGGTGGTAAAACAGTAACAATAAAAACGATTGGTTTGTTGGCCATGATGGTTCAGTCAGGGCTCCATATTCCAGCGGATCACAGTAGCTGTTTTTGTATAATCAACGATATCTTTGTAGACATTGGCGATCATCAAAGCATCGAACATTCTTTAAGTACATTTTCTTCTCATATTCGCAATGTCATTGATATTCTAAAACAATCACGAGAAGATACACTCATTATTCTTGATGAAATCGGATCAGGTACAGATCCTCGCGAAGGTATGGGGTTAGCCATTGCAATCTTAGAAGCACTGTATCACTCTGGAGCAATGATTGTCGCGACTACTCATTATAGTGAAATAAAAGAATTTGCCGAAAAAGCGAGCGGATTTCAAAATGGATCAATGGATTTTGATATTGAAACACTGCAACCACTCTATATGCTCATCATTGGTAAGGGAGGAGAGAGTCGAGCGTTTGCGATTGCGCAAACATTAGGAATGCCTGAAGAAATCATTACAAGAGCAACCGAAATTTCCTATGATCAACCTCGGGGGGAAATAATGATAAATCCATCCATATCGACTCGAGAACCAGCTCGGATAAAGAAGCCAATCCAAAAAGGAAACCAATCGGTAATAAATTACCAAATCGGTGATGCTGTTTGGGTTCCACATCTGCAAACGAAAGGAATCGTTGTTTTAAAACCTAACTCAATGGGAGAGATGGAATTATTCGTAAAAGGTGAAAAGCTCATTCTTAATCATAAACGAGTAAAACCATTTATAGAGGCAAAAGAATTATATCCAGATGCATACGATTTAAACCAAGTATTTGATAATAAAGAAGACCGTAAGAAGAAAAAAATGATGAATCGAAAGCATGTGGAAGGGTTAACGATTGATTATCCCGAAGAATAAAAGAAGTTCCATCAAGAGAAAGTTGTAGGAAATGCAACTTCTCTTTTTTACTAGGAAGTGTTTTTCTAAAGTTGGAAGGTTTATTATTTAAATCGGGGTGATTAAATGATAGAAATAATCTATGATACCAGTAATCTTGAAGGATCTTGTTATATAGAGATTCTTCCTGATAAGTATAAAGGGGAGTGTTGGAATCCTTCTTCAATTTACTTTACAGAAGAAAACTTCGGCTATATCACGCCTGTCTTTGAAAAATGCCATAAGAAATTTGATTATTATGCATTCAATGAAATTGATATAGATACTTGGAAGTTAATTAGTAAGGAATTAGAATATGTGAAACAATATTTAGCTAATAGTCCCAATCCATATTCACTGAAAGATATTATAGGGTTTCCGTTCACTGATTCTGAAGAAGAGTTTATAGATAATTTTGATACAAACGTAAAGCAACTGATCTCGATGATTACCCAATTTCTGTCGTGGATAGAGGAAAAAAGTGCTTCAACAAAGTTTATATCCGTTTTAGGAATGTAAACGAAAGAGCAGAGTCAAACAAACTGAATAAAAAAGCTGTCAACAAATGGGTATTGCAAAGATTTGGTGACAGCTTTTTTAATTATTATGTGAAAAACTTCACAAAAACATATTGCATTTTATTTAGGAGCGGCATATAATAAAAACATCAATACAATGTGAATAACTTCACAAACATATGTGAAAATATTCACAAACTATTTTTCAGGAGGAATACAAAATGAAAATTGCCGTTATTGGATGTACACATGCTGGAACAGCAGCTATTTCAAATATGATAAAACTATACCCAAATGCAGATATAAATGTATATGAAAAAAATGATAATATTTCATTTTTATCTTGTGGAATTGCGTTACATGTTAGTGGAGTAGTAAAAGATCCAAATGGTCTATTCTATTCTTCTCCAGAACAATTAACAGAGCAAGGTGTTAATATGTTTATGAAACATGAAGTGATTGATGTAAATATTGAAAATAAAACAATTATTGCACGAAATCTCGTTACTAATGAAACATTACATGAAACATTTGATAAATTAGTTATTGCCACTGGTTCATGGCCTGTTATTCCTAAAATCGAAGGAATTGAAATGGAGAATGTCTTACTTTGCAAAAACTTTAACCATGCACAGACAATTATTGAAAAAGCAAAACATGCACAAAATATTGTTGTAGTAGGAGCAGGTTACATTGGCATTGAGTTAGTAGAGGCGTTTGAAATGAGCGGCAAAAATGTTACGCTTATCGATGGCGAGGAACGAGTTTTGAGCAAATATTTGGATGAACCTTTTACAGATATTCTTGAAGCGGATTTCCAAAAGCGTGATATCAAGCTAGCCTTAGGAGAAACTGTCACACGTTTTGTTGGGAATGATGAAAAAAGAGTAGCAGCCGTACAAACAACGAATGGCACATATGAAGCAGATCTAGTGATTTTATGTATTGGTTTTCAGCCAAATACACGGTTGTTTAGAGGACAAATTGATATGCTTGAAAATGGAGCAATTAAAGTAGATGAATACATGAGAACAAGTAATCAAGATGTATTTGCAGCAGGTGACAGCTGTGCAATCCGCTACAATCCAACAGGCGAACATGCTTATATACCATTAGCAACAAATGCGGTCAGAATGGGAACATTAGTAGCAAAAAATCTTATTAAACCAACCATTCGTTATATGGGCACACAAGGAACTTCAGGTCTAAGACTATTTGATCAAAATATTGCTACAACTGGTTTAACTGAAACAGCAGCACTTCGTATGGGTATGAATGTGAAAAGTATCACAATCTTAGAGCATGACAGACCTGAATTTATGCCAACTTTTGAAGATATTATGCTTAAAATCGTTTATGAAGAGGATACAAAACGAATTGTCGGAGCACAGGTAATGTCTAAAGTAGATGTTACTCAATCTATTAATACACTGTCTGTTTGTATCCAAAATAAGATGACAACAGAAGAATTAGGTTTTGTCGATTTCTTTTTCCAACCACACTATAATAAGCCTTGGAATTTCTTAAACCAGGCTGGTTTACAAACCATTTAAGCTGTGATGTGAGGCTTGCTCAACTTTTTGAGTGAGCCTTTTTAAAAGGATAAGAAAGTATAAGCTTATGTACTTAGTTTTGGTGTCTAGCTCCAGCGCCTAGCCCCGCGAGGTCATAAGCCATTCAGGAATTGAAAAGAACACCTTCTATTCGATCGTCTTATTTGCCTGAGGCTGAACAGGCGCTTGCGCTTTTCTTATGTGTCACGCTTTTAATATAGTTGGAAAAGCCATACAATATAAGATGTAATCATTTTTCGGAGGTGTATGTGGTGAATTATCGTATTGAAAAGGACACAATGGGCGAGATTCAAGTACCAGCTGATAAATATTGGGGAGCCCAAACACAACGAAGTAAGCAAAATTTCAAAATTGGCGGCGAGAAGATGCCAAATGAAGTAATTATCGGTTTCGCCATCTTAAAAAGAAGTGCTGCAAAAGTAAATGATTCACTTGGAAAGTTACATAATGAAAAAGCTAAGGCAATAGTAAAAGCATGTGATGAAATTATAGAGGGTAAATTAAATGAACATTTTCCACTTGTCGTCTGGCAAACAGGCAGTGGAACACAAAGTAATATGAATGTGAATGAGGTCATTGCCAGAAGAGGAAATGAATTTCTAAAGGAAAAAGGGATGGATGTTACGATTCATCCTAATGATGATGTGAATATGAGTCAAAGTTCGAATGATACGTTTCCTACTGCAATGCATATTGCAGGAGTGTTAGCCGTAACCAATAGGCTGTTGCCGGCTATTGACACGCTTTCTGTAACATTGGAAGAAAAAGTAAAAAAATTCAAGGATGTTGTGAAAATTGGACGGACACATTTGCAGGATGCGACACCGTTAACACTTGGACAAGAGATTAGTGGATGGTCACATATGCTTCACCAAACGAAAGAGATGATTCAACAATCGGTCGAGTATATGAAAAATTTGGCTATTGGCGGTACTGCTGTCGGGACTGGAATTAATGCACATCCAGAGTTTGGAAGACGTGTTGCAGAAGAAATCAGCAGTTATACAGAAGAAAAGTTCACATCGTCAATCAATAAATTCCATGCTTTAACAAGTCATGATGAAACAGTATTTGTACATGGTGCATTAAAGGCATTAGCAGCAAATCTAATGAAAATTGCAAATGATGTTCGCTGGTTAGCAAGCGGTCCTAGGTGTGGTATTGGTGAAATAACGATACCTGAAAATGAACCAGGCAGCTCAATTATGCCTGGGAAAGTGAATCCGACCCAAAGTGAGGCATTAACGATGGTTGCAGCTCAAGTAATGGGAAATGATGCGACAATCGGTTTTGCAGCAAGCCAAGGGAATTTTGAATTAAATGTCTTTAAGCCTGTTATCATTTATAATTTTTTACAATCTGTCCAGCTGCTGTCAGATGCCATCATTTCCTTTAATGATAATTGTGCGATTGGTATTGAAGCTAATTTACCTGTTATTAACCGCTATGTGAACGATTCATTAATGCTTGTTACAGCCTTGAATCCTCATATCGGGTATGAAAACGCAGCGAAAATAGCTAAGCTTGCGCATAAGGAAGGATTAACGTTAAAAGAAGCGGCCGTTAGGTTAGAGCTATTAACAGAAGATCAGTTTGAACAATATGTGAAACCTGAAGAGATGGTTTATCCAAAAGAATAATCAATCGATATACAAATCGGTGTAATAAAAGGCAGTGGATTTTTCAAATAAATCCACTGCCTTTTGTGTTTTTTATTGGGGAAAATCTCCTATAAATCAATGATTTAACTATTAACAATTTTCGTTATATGACGATATAAACCTTAGATATAGAAGGGGCAAACTATAGAAAAAGGAGAATACTCATGAAACAGGTTTTAACATTTAAAAGTATAAGATCAAGAATTTTTGCAGGATTCATTATTGTCATTGCATTAGTTATTGGTCTTACGTTAGTTAATATTATTTCAATTAATAAAATTAACAATAACACAGACCATATTGTAAATGAAAATTTGAATTTACTCATTTATAACCAAAATTTATCGTCTACAGTAAAAAATGGTATAGCAGCAGCACGGGGCTTTTATTTAACAAAGGATGAACAATACATAGAAGATTTTGAAGCACAATTCTCTTTGAATGAAGAATTAAGCAAAGAAGCGATTGAAAATGGGATGTCTGAGGAAGGGAAGAAACTTGCAGATAAATCACAAGAATGGTTTGAGATCGCTGCAAATCAAATTATTCCAGCATATAGCCGTGGAGATGTAGAGGAAGCACGCCGGTTATTGGCAGAGACAGATCCTTTAGTTAACGAAATTGTTACAGGTTTTGAAGATGCTACTCAGAAACGAGAAGATTTGATTAATAGTGACGGAAAAGCAATTATCGATCTAGGGGAATCAACTGCAACTATTTCGATTATTGCTTCAATTTTAGTGATTTTATTTGCAGTCCTTTCAGCCATTTTTACATCAAGAGCTATTACTAAACCGATTAAAGTTGTCATGGAAAGAATGGGCTCAATGGCAGCAGGGGATCTAAGTCAGCAGCCAATACGTACTAATTCACGGGATGAAGTAGGAAAACTAGTTGATTCAACAAATCAAATGTCTGATAAAGTTCGTGAGCTATTGCAGCAAATTTCCGATGTGTCTGAAACAGTATCAGCACAAAGTGAAGAGTTAACGCAGTCAGAAAATGAGGTAAGAGTAGGATCTATTCAGGTTGCTACGACAATGCAGGAAATGGCGTCTGGTTCTGAAGCACAAGCCAGTCATACAACAGACCTGACTTCTACGATGACAGAATTCGCAGCGAAAATTAGTGAATTAAACATGAATGGTGAACAAATTCAACAATCTTCCAATCAAGTCATCTCACTTGCTGTTACAGGCAGTGAATTAATGGACGGTTCATCATCACAAATGGCAAAAATTGATGGGATTGTTCAAGAAGCGGTCTTAAAGGTGAAAAATTTAGATTCGAAATCAAAGGAAATCTCAACACTTGTCGAAGTGATTAAAGCAATTGCAGATCAAACAAATCTCTTAGCCTTAAATGCTGCAATTGAAGCTGCGCGTGCAGGGGAGCATGGAAGAGGGTTTGCGGTAGTTGCAGATGAAGTCCGTAAACTTGCTGAACAGGTTGCTGTATCTGTAACAGAAATAACAGGCATTGTAAAAGGTATTCAAGAAGAGACGAATAATGTAACAGATTCTTTAGAATCCGGTTATCGTGAAGTAGAACAAGGGACAGAAAAAATCGAAGAAACTAGCACAACATTCAAAAATATTGATAAGGCTTTAAACAATATGGCTCAGGATATTCAAGAGGTACTAGAAACACTAGCAATGATTTCGAAAGACTCACAAAGTATGAATACAAAGATAGAGGAAATAGCGGCCATTTCCGAAGAAGCAGCTGCTGGAGTTGAGCAAACATCTGCTTCCTCACAGCAAACAAGCAGCTCGATGGAAGAAGTAGCAAAAAGCTCAGATGATTTAGCAAAATTAGCTGAGAAAATGAATCTATTAGTGAGACAATTTAAATTGAAATAGATTGTTAGGAAGTGGATTGTATCCCTGCTTTATCTGACATAAGAAAAGGACCGGTAAAGCGGGTCCTTTTCACCTATTATCTCCATAATGTAAAGGAATTTTCGCATAAAATGCAGCGCCATTTTCTTCATTTGCAGCCCATACTTCTGTTTGATGTATATCTGCAATTCGTTTTACAATGCTTAATCCTAAGCCGAACTCTCCTTTATGTCCCTTTTGAAATGGATCGAAAAGACGATCTTTTATATGATCATCAATTGGAGAACCATCATTCCATAAGCGCAACAAAATGTCATCCTTTGTTTTTGTTAGGGTGATGGAAATCACCTTATTGGCAAATCGTAATGAATTCTCAAAAAGGTTTTCGATCAGTTTTTCCCATTGCTCCACATCACCTAAAACCATCGCTCCATCTAAGTGAAGCTGCCAATCCAGTTCAGGCTTTGCCCATTTAATTCGATCTACCTCATCAGAGAGAAGCTGATCAAGACGAAAGGTTGTTTTTATTGGTTTTCGTGTTGCTAAGAAATCAAGCTTTGTCAAATAAAGCAAATCCTTTATTTTTTTCTCAAGCTTTTCAGATTCCTCTTCAATCACATTCATTGTACTTGTTAAGTCTCCCTTAGGAAAAATCCCGTCAGTTACTGATTGTGCGTATCCGCGAATGACCATTACCGGAGTTTTTAGATCATGAGAGATATTTTGCAGTAAGGTCTGTTGTGCTTCATCTTTTCTAACGAGATGCTGCCTCATTTTCTCAATCGTATGACCGAGCTTGCCAATTTCATCGTTACGATCGACGATTACAGGCTCATGCCATTCCTGTTCAGAAATGTTTTTAACATGTTTTTCTAATGTAACAAGTGGTTTCGATAAATATCTTGCAAGCCATATCGATGGGATCCAGCTGAAAAGAAATACAATAAACATAACGATCATCAGTTGGCGAAAAAGTGTATAGACCAGATCGTTTCGATATGTATCCCAAGAATAGGATAGTAGATAGCTTGGTTCTCCATCAACGGTGAATTTTCTAATGACATAAAAAAGTGTTTGGTTTTGTAAAGTATTTTCATAGCGTTCAACAACATTCGTTTGTTTTTCAGCTAACTTCTGAGTGTGTTTAATAAAATCAGCTGGTAATTCATTTGAATATAAAATGAATGAATTATAAATAGGCAAAATCATATGTGAAACGGTACGATCTCGTTGTCCGGATGCCCCAAATTCATTTCTTTTATTTTCCGGATTTCCGAACTCTGTTAATACCATTTGTTCATTTTCAATCGTTTTATAGATTTCCTTCGTAAAAAACCCCCTTAACGTTGTTGGAAAGAGGATGACCAATAATAATGAAATCGCTAATAAAATCCCAGAGAAGACAAGCCAAATTTGAAAGGCTAATGATTTATTTTTCATCCTTTTAACATCCTATAGCCAAAACCATAAATCGTTTCGATCTTAAGCTCAGGCATCTTTTTCCGTAATCTTCTTACAAGGTCGTCAACTACACGATCTGTTCCATAATAATCAGAACCCCATAATTTTGTTAAGATTTGTTCTCTGGAAAATGCCAGTCCTTGGTTATGCAGAAAAAGCTGTAGTAAATCAAATTCCTTTGAGGTCAGATTTAAGTCATTTCCATTTAAGTAAACAATCCTAACCTGTTCATCAATATGGTAAGGGGGAAGATTGATCATTGTGCTTTCTTTCTCCGAATATGTTCTCGTTAACAGTTTTTGTACCCTGATGACAAGCTCCCTTGGTAAAAAAGGCTTTGAAATATAATCATCACTTCCCAGTTCTAACCCTAAAACACGATCAATATCTGCATCTCTTGCTGAGATAAAGATAACTGGTACGTCAGGTGTTGCAGCTTTAATTTCTCTAATTAATTGGTAGCCGTCAATATCTGGCAGCATAATATCCAATATCCATAGATGAGGAGGCTTGTTAATAAGATTTCTTGCTTCCAAACCTGTTAAACAAGAAGTTACCGACCAGTTTTCATTTTTTAAATACATGGTTAATAGTTCGTTTAAATTTTTTTCATCTTCAACTAAATATATAGTAAAACTCATCGTTTCACTTCCTCTCAGGCACTATTATACAACGTCCTTTCTTAGCTGTTTGGTCTTTTCACAATTTCCCATAATTCTTTCATTATTATCCCAAACTCTTTCATTATAGTATCACTATGAACAAGAAAGAAGGGATGAAAGGCATGAAAGCCATTATTCTTACAGGAGTATCATTATTATTCATTCTTATCGTAATTGGTGGATTTGTTAGTACACAGGGAGCATAAATACATTTCGAGAATACAATATTGGAGGGCTAATGATGGGCTATTATGATGAAACCGAAATCACAAGAGAAAAAAGTAAACCACGTCGAAGCTTTAAACCTATTTTATCATCGCTTGTTAGTGGAGTTGTCGGTGGTGCACTCGTCTTAGGTGTTACAACGTTTTTAGAGCAGGGATCCCAAACGGAAAATAAAGCGTTAGTAGAAACTTCTACACAAAATGAGGCAAAAGAGACTGCATCTACTGTTTCAACAAAGGAATTGTCTGCAGACTCCAATTCAATTGCAGACATTGTTGAGCAATTATCACCAGCCATTGTAGGAATCACGAATATGCAATCGCAAAACAGTGGAGATATGTTTAGAAATTTTTCCGAGAACAGCGAATCTGAAAGTGTAGAAAGTGGGACAGGTTCTGGAGTTATTTTTAAAAAAGCAGGTGATGCAGGCTATGTCATCACAAATAACCATGTTATCGAAGGGGCCGAGTCAATCGAAGTAACCCTGTTTAATGGTGAAAAAGTCCCTGCCGAACTAGTTGGAACAGATGCATTAACAGATATTGCTGTCCTTAAAATTGCTGCTGAACACGTAACAGTTGTGGCAGAAATGGGGGATTCAGCTTCACTTCGTACCGGTGAAAATGTTATCGCAATTGGGAATCCACTTGGCGAAGAATTTTCAAGAACGGTTACACAAGGAATTGTCAGTGGTGTCGATCGCACAATCGATGTGACCACATCTGAAGGAAATTGGGCATTAAATGTTATTCAAACAGATGCCGCAATCAATCCGGGTAATAGTGGTGGACCACTTATTAATATGAGTGGTGAAGTGATTGGTATTAATAGTTTAAAGATAAGTCAAAACGGTGTTGAAGGATTAGGTTTTGCGATCCCGAGTAACGAGCTCATGCCTATTGTTGAAGATTTAATGAAAAACGGAAAAGTTCAAAGACCTTTTATTGGCGTAGGACTCATTGAAATGAGTCAAGTTCCAGAATATTATCTACAGGAAAACATGAAACTACCAGAAGATGTAAAAGAAGGGGTAATCGTTGGCAATGTATCAGAAGGTTCCCCGGCGGCTGTTGCAGGACTGCAACAACAGGACGTGATTGTTTCAATGAATGGAACTGCTACTACAAGTGCCAGTGAATTAAGAAAAATTCTTTACACAGAAACGGAAATAGGTGAAGAAGTAGATATTACCCTTTATCGTTCAGGGAAAAAAATGAACGTTCAGATTAAGTTAACAAACCGAGATGCAACGAATGCATAGTGTTTCGTTAAATGATCAAATAAAGGAGTAGCCGTTACTCGTTTAAAATAGATAGGAAAGAGGCTGACTCATGGTTAGGAGATCCTAATGAGTCAACCTCTTTTGTCTAAATTGACCTTTTTTCCGTTTAATGAGTAACAAATGACCATTTTGCAAATAGTAACGATATGAAGCAACACTTCCATTAGTGGGAGCAATTTGCCCGTTAATAAGAAAAGATCTAGCCAAGGAGTGGTTAATGTATGGAGAAAAAAACAAAGTTAGACAGCAAGCAAATAGCAGGAAGAGCATATGAAGTTGAGGATTACAACCGTCAAGATGAGCTTTCATCAGGCTTAGCTACAACGCATGAACAAGCATCAGATGATTATATGGAAGGTACAATTGATGCAAAGCTTAGTAATCAGGATGAATCTAGAAGCTAAATAAATGAGGCAATTATTGCTTTTCTATTAAGGTTGAAGAAACTATTACATTCACTGCGGTGATGTAATAGATTCTTCAACCTTTTTCTTTGCTTTTATGAAATCTATCGTTTTTAAATAGTGAATTTATAAAATGGGTACAATTGTATGCTTATGTCTTTAACGATGTAAGTTGTTTCAGCATATATTGTTGTTGTATTGTCAATTGAAATAGAAAGAGGTGAACATAAATGGGTCAAGAAGGTGGAGGTTATGCAGGAGGTTTTGCATTAATCGTTGTCTTGTTCATCTTGTTAATCATCGTAGGTGCTGCTTACGTTGGTGGAGGATACTAATCTTAACGAACGATCATAAGGATCAGGGAGAGCCTACTTTTTGGTAGGTTCTCTTTGTTGTAACACTAGTGAGTATAATGAAATGATTTAATATTTACCGGTTTTTTAATAAAGCTGCAAATGCGTTTGTTCTACTAGGACAAGCGATCTAGTCATAAAAATGAAAGGAATACGGTAGGGGAGGAGTCATATGAATACATTTGAAGAAGCAGCTTCCTTCGAACATCAATTTTGGCTTCAAGTATTAGGAGACCATGCTCGGTTTATTTTAGATTCTTTAGCAGAAAGTCAAAAAGCGGATATTGAAAAAGCAAAGTATTTCAGACAAGTTTTCGATACATTATTAAAAAAGGCAAGAGAAAAAACAGATCTAGTATCCTTAACATTAGAAGCAGAAGAATATGCATTAGAGTTTCGGGAATTTAAGCTCTCGATTATAAGAAGGCATGTCGCAGGTCATATAAAGATTCATTTAACCCCAACATTCATTAATCACATGGTAAATGAACTTGAAGAATACTTACTCGTTTTAACATATTTAAAAAAGAAAGAAAAGCCGCCCATTTTCCATGAGCTTCATCATCATTTAGTGTGGTTAATAGATGCTGCAGGTCATGCCGGGGCAATTTCGGATACTCTTGATGCATCAGAAAAACAACTTAAACTTAAAAGTGATTTATTTACGAAGCAATTTGAGGATTTTTACTTAAAGGCAGTTGAATTATCAGGCTATTTAAGGGCAAATATCGATTCTTTTCCAGCATTAACGAGAATGAACAAAGAGGTAAAACTGGAAATTGAACTTTTTAGAGGCTTTTTATCTGAAATTGAAGAGATGGGTCTAACAAAACAAATGTTAAGTACATTCTCTCCGTTAATGGCAGATCATATGTTGCGTGAGGAATGCTACTATTTAATGAAGGTTGCACAGTCAACAAACACGAATAAACCAGATTGCGATCCAACAAAACCTAGATTAGAAAAGTAAAAGTGCCTTGCAACATGTAGTAGACACTCATGTTAGGAAAGGTTTGTTCCTTTCTTTCATGAGTGTCTTTTGATTATGTACTTTTACGACCTGTGTAGGTTCTTAATGAAGAGATTGAATCGAAAAATGGGAAGAGTCCTTCACAAAGAAGATGAAGAACCCAACTTTGTCAAAGACCATTCATCATGGTGTTTTTCCGTTTTGCACGTTCATTTTTAATAGTACGAATTGTGTGGGACGGCACTGCCGAATAAAATGAGCAGTACACCAAAAACCTTTGTGCATGAAACAGATTCATGTAGAACAACAATCGATGCAATGATCGCTGCAGGCAGTTCAGCCGCACCGAGTAATGTGGCTAGACCGGGGCCAATTTTGAGTGTACCTATCGAAAAAAGTAAAACAGGTAAAAGGACCCCAAAAAATCCTAAAATGCTGCCAAACTTCCATAATCCCTCACCTAAAGAACCATTTACGATGAAATTGGGTGAAAGAAAGATTAATAAAAAGAGCATATCTCCTAAGGTCATAAAAAACTCCTCGTTATCGAGGGGAGATGAATGGCAACTATCCGCTAACAAAAATAAAAAAGGGCGAATGAAAAGGAAAAATCTCTCATATTAGAACCTGCTTCCTTCTTAATGCGGGATAAATTTAAGACCAATTGTTGAAGTAATGATCACAGTAATAAAGAATATACGTTTAAAGCTAGCAGATTCTCCTAAAAATAATATACCGATTAATGCACTTCCAACTGTTCCAATACCAGTCCACACAGCATAGGCTGTTCCCATTGAGATTGACTCCATTGCTTGGGACAAGAGGGAAAAACTCAGAGTGAATCCAGCAATCAAATAAAACATGTTCAGAATCGATTTTTTCTTGTTAAATTTAGAAATTGCAGCAACACCAGCAACTTCACAAAATCCTGCTAAAATGAGATAGACCCAAGCCATCTCTTACACCTCCCTTTTTGAAGTATTCCGATCATTCGTTACTAACTTTAACCCGATTACCCCTGAAATAAGGAGCGTACATAAGCCAATTTTTAACAAACTAATTGAGGTACTAAAAAAGAGAATCTCTACAAGCACCGTTCCAGCAGCACCTAATCCAGTAAAAACAGCATAAACAGTACTTATTGGCAAGTGATTTGTCGCTTTAATGAGTAAATAAAAGCTAATCATAATAGCCAAAATCGTTCCTGCCCATTCAAATGAACTCCCAGCATGCTTTAAACCTGTAACCCAACTTACTTCAAATATGGCTGCAAAATAAACGATCACCCAGTGTTTATTCAAACATTTCCCCTCCCTTTTCTAACGCATAGGAATCTATAATTAAGGTGCTTCCGCATGTAATGTTATTCCTTTCCAAAAAATTTTCCAGCTTGCATGTAGTCTTTTTTGAAATCGGTCGTTTCCGCTATATAGCAATTCAACTAAAACCGTATCATATAGACCAATAAATGCCGTAACAACATCATTTACAGGTTCAGTAAGAGAATCACGATTCTGCTCAAAAACGTCAATTAATACTTTTTCGATGTCATCATAAAAGAGATAAACTTTATCCATTACTTGCTGATATAAATGTGTAGGAGGGAGAAAGCCCATCCTTAATAAAAATTTAGTATTATCATACATTTCGTATCTTTTACTAAATCCTTGTAAAAACTCAAAGAGAGCTACCTTTAAATTTAAATGATCTTTTGTAAAAAAGTCTTGAATATAGGTCCTTTCAGTTGCTAGAACTTCATTTAATATTGTTAAAAATAATTCATCTTTATTGGCAAAATGTGCATAAATGGATTGCTTTTTAATCCCTACTTCCCCTGCAATAGCAGATAGTGAGGTTCCATCATAGCCGCTGTTTGCAAAATGAAACAATCCTGCCTTCTTAATTTCGTTAGAGGACATCTTCATCACCTTCCTGACGTTCGTCAGTTATGTAGTATAATTGTCCGTTATAGAAGTGTCAACTAAAAAACGCTTTTATGTAAAATATAGTTGTTTTTACCTATCGCTTCAAAATCTTGACATTGCTTTTTTTATAGCGTCCTTGTTATGCTAGTTCTTGGAATTTAAAGTACAAGTTTAAGAGGAGTAAGCTACATGAATCAATACATCTTTAAGATCACTTCGATCATCACTCTGTGCTTATTCTTATTTCCAAATATGATAAGTGCTACCTCAGAAAATAATGAATTACAACTAAATAGTGAAGCGGTTATATTAATAGATGCTCAATCAGGTCAGGTATTATATGAAAAAAATAGTGACGAGAAGCTTCCGCCAGCTAGTATTACAAAAATTGCAACCGCTATTTATGCCATCGAAAAAGGTAATTTGAATGATATTGTCTCTATTAGTGAAAATGCAACAAAGGCCGAGGGGACGCTGGTATACTTAGAAGCGGGGGAGCAAGTTCCATTAAAAAAACTTATTCAAGGTCTTTTGATTAACTCTGGAAATGATGCAGGGGTGGCGATTGCTGAACATTTAAGTGGTACTGTTGAACAATTTGTAATCGATTTTAATCAATATTTACAGGAAGAAATAGGTGTTGAAGATACGCATTTTACAAATCCTCATGGTCTATACAATCCTGAACATTTAACAACTGCCGAAGATATGGCAAAAATTACACAATATGCAATACAAAACGAATTATTTCGTGAAATTTTTGATACACAAGAGCTTAAGTGGGATGGAGAAACATGGGATACAACGTTAATTAATCACCATCTAATGGTTCGCGATCAGTCGTATGAAGGCATAACAGGCGGTAAAAATGGCTTTGTAACGGAAGCTGGTTTTACACTTGTGACAAGTGCTGAACGGGAAAAGTTGAGCTTAATAGCTGTTACGTTAAACTCAAAAACAGATGAACAATCTTATCAAGATACAACCGCATTATTTAATTATGGATTCCAACATTTTGAAACTGAAAAAATTGAAAGTAATGAACAGTTTGTTGATGCTTGGAAAAATAAGTATGAAACAGATGAGGAAATTGTCTATGTGAAAAAAATAGGAGAAACCGTTGAAAAAGATATTCTCCCAACTGGAGAACTTCTCATTAAGGGTGAAGACGATCGAACGATCAAACAAGAAATGCTTGAAGAGCTGAAAAGCAATGATAAGAATGAACAGTTAAAGAGTAAAATTGTAGAACCGCCAGTCTCGGAAGAACAGATCAATGCAGAGAAACATTTGCATATTTTAGTACCATTTGCCATATTCATCTCATTTTGCATTTCAGGTATTTTTTACTTGCAAATAAGAAAAATATAAAATGTAAAGCAATGCACTTGTTCATCCTTTTTTGCATATATTTGTTAATTTCGTTATAATGTAAAATGGATATTATTCTCTTATGAAAGAAGTGTTAATCGATGAACTTGGGTTTTGGGGAAATCATGCTTATCGTTTTTGTCGCATTATTATTATTCGGTCCAAAGAAATTGCCTGAGTTAGGTAAGGCGGCCGGGAAAACATTAAGGGAATTTAAACGAGCTACAAAAGGTCTTATGGATGATGAAGATGATACATCAGTAAAAAAGTAATGAAGAAAAGCTCTTTTGAATAAGCAAGAGGCGGGGCAATAGCCAATGTCTCTTTTTTTGTGTGATAAAAATAAAAAGCGAATCGGAGGAGTAAAATTGAATACACCTATTTTTAAGGAAACATGGGATTTAGAAACCTTTTTTAATGGTGGTAGTCATTCTTCTGAATTTAAAACGTATTTACAAGAAATTGATCAGCTTGTAAATGATTTGGAGCAAGATATGCGTAAATGGCCTGGCACATTCTCGCAAAATGACATAAATATATTATTAATGTCGATAAAAAAGATTTCATTTATAACCATTAAATTGGAGCAAGCAAACTCATTTGTTGGCTGTTTACAGGCTCAAGATACATCAGATGGGCAAGCCAATCTATTGCGCTCGAAACTAACGTCAATGAGTTCAGCTTTTACAAAAGTCATGCTGACATTTGAACAATTGCTTGGTGATATCGAAGAAGATGTATGGGCGGCACTTCTGAAAGATTCGCAATTAATCGAAATTACATATGTATTAAATGAGATGCGTAATCGGACAAAAGAACGACTTTCTGTTGAAAAAGAGCAATTAATTCAAGATTTGTCTGTCGATGGTTACTTCGGTTGGGAGCAATTATATGATCTTTTAGTTGCGAAAATTCAAATCCCATTTGAAGAGAACAATGAAATAAAACATCTATCAGTTGGCCAGGCATCAAATAAATTTTCAGACCATGACCGCAATGTTCGGAAAAGTCTTTTTGAGAAATGGGAAACGGCTTGGGGCTCACAGGCAGATGTTTTTGCAGAGACGCTTAATAGACTAGCTGGTTTTCGTTTAAAGGTTTATAAAGAACGAGGCTGGGATGATCCTTTAAAAGAACCTCTTGAGATCAACCGGATGAAAAAAGAAACACTTGAAACAATGTGGCAAGTTATATCAGAAAACAAACAGCCACTTGTTGATTATATGAAGCGAAAAGCTAAAATGTTAGGGGTTCCAAAACTTAGCTGGTATGATGTAGAAGCACCGGTGGGTGAAGCAAGCTCAGCAATGACTTACCAAGAAGGGGCACAATTTATTTTAAAGCAGTTTGAACAATTTGGTCCATTGTTAACTAAATTTACAAAAACAGCTTTTGAACAGCAATGGATTGAAGCAGAAGATCGTCCAGGTAAAGCACCTGGTGGTTTTTGTACTAGTTTTCCTGAAAGCGATCAGTCACGCATCTTTATGACGTTTTCTGGTACACCATCAAATGTTTCAACACTTGCTCATGAATTAGGTCATGCTTTTCACTCATATGCCATGAAGGATGTTCACCCATTAAATTGTGATTATGCAATGAATGTAGCTGAAACGGCATCAACCTTTGCTGAAATGATTGTTGCAGATGCAGCAGTAAAACAAGCAAAAGATAAAACGGAGCGTCTCGCTTTGCTGGAGGATAAATTACAACGAAGTGTTGCGTTATTAATGAATATACATGCCCGCTTCTTATTTGAAACAGCATTTTATGAAGAACGGAAACTTGGGGTTGTACCAAGTGAAAGATTGTCTGAGTTGATGGTAAAGGCACAGAAAGAAGCATATTGCGATTCACTTGAAGAGTATCACCCGCATTTTTGGGCATCAAAGCTGCATTTCTTTATTACAGATGTACCATTTTATAATTTTCCTTATACGTTTGGCTATTTATTTTCACTTGGAATTTATGCCAAAGCGCTTGAGGAAGGGAAAGCATTTGAAAAGAAATATATCGATCTGTTAAAGGATACAGGGGCAATGACTGTCGAAGAATTAGCAGCCAAGCATTTGTCTGTCGATTTAACAAAACGTGATTTCTGGGAGAATGCTGTAGCGATAGCTGTTAGTGATGTAGAGGATTTTATGAAGTTAACAAATGAATCGTAATTAACAAGCAAGTATGTTTAAAAAGGATATCTGGTTGCCGTTGTTCTTACATATGTATTGGCAAGCATAGGAACAGCTGGTGTCCCAGGAGTCGGTTTAATCTTATTAGCAATAGTTTTAAACTCTGTAGGATTACCTGTAGCTAGAATTGGTTTAATCTTAGGTATTAACTAACCGCTTATTAGATATGGCACGAACAGCCGTTAATATTACAGGAGTAAGTAGAAGGATATGACTCTCGTCTGTGATATTGGCTACATTTTTGAAACGGAAATAATCCGCAATTAGAGAAAAGTCCTTCATCAAGGTATGAAGGACTTTTCTGCTGTGATGTAAGTGGAAAAGGTCCTTCATCAAGGAAATGAAGGACTTTTCAGATGCGAAATAATTGGAAAAGGTCTTTCATCAAGGTATGAAGGTCTTTTTGCTGTGATGTAAGTGGAAAAGGTCCTTCATTAAGGAAATGAAGGACGGTTTTGATGCGAAATAAGTGGAAAAGGTCCTTCATCAAGGAAATGAAGGACTGATCTGATGCAAAATAAGTGGAAAAGGTCCTTCATCAAGGAAATGAAGGACAGTTCTAATGAAATTTAAGTAAAAATCGTCCTTCATCGATGTAATGATGGACATAACAAAAGACCTTAAATTAAATCTTCTAAAATTGTGATAATATTAAGGAACATAACAAACCAAATGAAGAAATTAATCCAACAATCGCTCCGCCTTCTTCAAATGCTTCTGGCATCATTGTCGATGCAACCATTGCCATAATTCCTCCGGCAGCAAAAGCAGAAATAAATGAAAGAAGTGTTGTGGAAGCATCCTGTAAAAGAGAAAAGCCTAGTAAGGAGCTTAATGAAGCAAGAAGTACGACAATTAGCCACATAATCAGTAGCGTTTTTTTACTGTAACCATCTTTTTTTAGACCAACCGTACTTGATAGCCCTTCAGGAAAGTTACTTAAAAAAACGGCAATCACCATCAAATAACTCACCGTACCTTGTTCTAGCAAACTCACGCCAATAATAACTGATTCTGGAATGGCATCAATGATTGTTCCAATAAAAATGGATAACCCTGAATGATTATCACTTCTCTTTTTTGTCCGTTTCCGTTCATTACCGCCTTTTTTGGTAATAAACAGTTCAGAAATTGTAAAGACAAATGCTCCAGATAGAAATCCAATTGACGTCGTCAAAACGCCATCTTCTCTAATGGATTCAGTAAGTAATTCAAAGGAAGCCGCCCCGATTAAAACTCCAGTTCCAAATGACATAATCAGACCTGTTACCTTTTTCGGGAGATCTGTATATAGACCAATAAGAGCACCTATCAAGATTGAGGAACCGGCAAGTGCTCCCCAAAATGCAGACTGAAGCAAATTTTTATCCTCCTATCCATTATTCTACCTACTATCTTCCCCAGTTTTAAAGAATCATCATCCCATTAAATGAAGAAACTTTGTAAAATATCTAAAGAAATACAAAAAAGCGACTGACCAACGTCAGCCGCTTTTATCTTATTTCATGATAATTTCTTCAAGATCATCAAGTAGCTTATTTGCAGCCAAGACACCACCCGCTGTATTCCAGATCGCATCATCTACTTTATAAGCTTTTCCAGCCTTAACTACTTCAAGGTTTTTCCAAAGTGGATCATTTGTCCATTCTTCTTCTGTTTTCGTTGCTTCCGTATCACCAGGTGGTGCATACGTGAAATAGAATAAGATGTCTGCATCCATTTTTGGAATGACTTCTTTACCAACTTCACGAACAAATAAGTCATCTTTATTATCTGCAAATAATTCTTGAACACTACTTGAATGTTTTAATCCAAGCTTATCGAAAATCACACCAGAGAATGTATCTGTGTAATAAACTCTAGTTAATCCAGCCATAAAACGTACAACTGAAACTTCTTGGTTTAATTTATCACCAGCTGTTTCTTTGAACTCAGTAATACGTGCTTCGAAATCATCAATCACTTTTTGCCCATCTTCTTCAAGGTTGAGAGCTTTTGCATATAATTTAAAGTTTTCCTGCCAGTCGCCTCTTAATGTTTCAGAAAAAACAGTTGGAGCAATTGCTTTTAATTGTTCATAACTTTTTTCCTGACGCATTTTGTTACCGATAATAAGATCTGGTTTTAGTGCAGCAATTGCTTCAATATTGATTTCACTTTCTGTACCAACAACTTCAACATCTTTCATATCACTTGCAATATGTTCATACCAAGGCTCACCTAACCAAGATTGTACGGCACCTACAGGTTTAACACCTAATGAAAGGAGTGCTTCAGTACCTTCGTTTGTCAGGATGACTACTTTTTTTGGTGTTCCGGTAATTTCTGTTGTACCCATTGCATGTTCAATCGTATAGGTTTCTTCAGCTTTCGAATCGTTGTTACCTTCAGCACCCTCTGTTTCAGTGCCTTCTTCAGCCTTGTTGCCGCAAGCAGCTAGTACTAACATGATGATACTAAGTAAAAATAATGATAGCCACGATTTTTTATATGTAGTTTGCATACATATCCTCCTTATTTATTTGATAATGATTTTCATTTGCTAAGAGAATGATAAAATCTATTAATTAAAATGTCAACATTTAATTGAAAATGATTTTCAAATTCAATTATTTTTGTTAGAATAAAAGCAGTTAAAGAGAAGCAATCGTTTGACATAGGGAGAACAACATGGTATTAAAATCAAATCAACTTAAAATTTTTGGCTTAATAATAGGAATTATCCTACTTATTGTATTAATGTTTGGAAGTCTTATATTGGGATATACGGATACAAGCTGGAAACTTGCATATGAAGCATTTACTAGTTTCGATGGTTCAAATGAGCATATTATCATTCAAAATGTTCGCTTACCTAGATCGTTAATTGGAGCAGTAGTTGGTGCATGCTTAGCTGTAGCAGGGGCATTAATGCAAGCGTTAACGAAAAATCCTCTAGCATCACCAGATGTTTTTGGGATTAGTGCCGGTGCAGGATTCTTTCTCGTTATTGGGGTTTCTATATTTTATGTCGATTCATTACAAGCTTTTACATGGATTGCATTCGCTGGAGCCGCCTTTACTGCATTTGTTGTCTATTTCATAGGATCATTCGGTAGAGAAGGATTAACACCAATGAAGTTAACATTAGCCGGTGCCGCTATGGCAGGGTTGTTTGCTTCATTAACACAAGGTTTGCTTGTTGTGAATGAGTCTGCTCTCGATCAAGTTTTATTTTGGTTAGCAGGTTCTGTTCAAGGAAGAAAACTTGAAAGCCTGCACACCATTTTGCCGTATGTTATACCGGCCTTGATCATAAGCATGATAATGGCGCAGAAAATCAATGTGTTAACAATGGGTGAAGCTGTCGCGAAGGGATTAGGACAACGTACAGGATTTGTAAAGATTCTTGCTGCGTTAATTATTATTGTGCTTGGCGGCGGTGCTGTTGCAGTTGCAGGTCCTATTTCTTTTATTGGGATTGTCATCCCGCACTTTGCAAGATTTTTAGTGGGACATGACCATCGCTGGATTATCCCATATAGTGCCGTACTTGGTGGCGCACTATTAGTTATTGCGGATATTTTAGCGAGATTCATCATCATGCCTGAAGAAGTGCCAGTAGGAGTTATGACAGCCTTGATTGGAACTCCCGTCTTCGTTTATATCGCACGCAGGGGGTTCGGTCAAAAATGAAAAAATATTTCAGATTACGTTTAGGTTCAGATAAAATTTCGTTTTTAATTGATAAAAAAGCACTGATAACATCACTTATCTTACTCGTTATTGTTTTGACGATCTTCATATTCAGTACAAGTATAGGTGAAGTAATAATCAGTCCTCTTAATGTGGTGAAAACATTTTTTGGCTATGGAAATGAAATGGAGAATCTATTTGTTTATTCGTTTCGCTTACCACGGATCATCATTGCTTTATTAGTTGGCATTTGTTTAGCAGTAGCAGGTGCTATCCTGCAAGGGCTGATTCGCAATCCATTAGCATCACCAGATATTATCGGAATCACAGGTGGAGGTTCTGTAGCAGTAGTGGTGTTTCTTATGCTATTTAGTAATAAGAATAATGCCTTAACTGTTAGCATAGAATGGATGCCAGTTGCAGCGTTTATTGGGACGACAATAATAGGATTACTCGTTTATCTACTGTCTTGGAAAAATGGATCCTCTTCAATCAGACTTGTTTTAATAGGTATTGGTTTATCAATGCTAACTCAATCATTAACAACATTATTTATGATAAAAGGTCCGATTTACCAAGCTGCACAAGCAAATGTATGGATTACAGGAACAGTTTATGCCTCAACATGGGAACATGTTCGCGTATTACTGCCAGTCGTCATCATCTTATTGCTTGTAAGCCTCATTTCGGTTCGAAGAGTCAACATACAAGAACTTGGTGATGAACTTGCAACAGGTGTAGGCAGTGCCGTACAAAAAAATAGATTATTTCTCTTAATCTTAAGCACAGCGCTAACGGGAAGTGCAGTAGCTTTTGCTGGAGCAATTGGATTTGTCGGATTAATGGCACCGCATATTGCTAGAAGATTAGTCGGTTCTTCATTTGGTGCACTTTTACCTGTTTCAGCATTAATAGGAGCCATCTTAGTGATGGTTGCTGATTTAATAGGAAGAACATTATTTTCACCATTAGAAGTACCAGCCGGTGTGTTTACCGCGGCAATTGGGGCACCATATTTCATATATTTATTATATAAGTCGAGAAATAATTAATATAGAAAAGCGGAAGCGCCTTGAACAGCTCCGACTAGCATAAGACGCAACATAATAGAAGGCGTACTTTGCCTTCAATTATGGGGTGGCTTATGACTCGAGGCAGTCGAAACCGCGACGTCCTGTCGCATCGTCTGCACTTGCACTTCCTGTGCTTTGGAGCCACGGCGCTGGAGCTAGACAAAGAAAAGCGGAAGCGCCTTGAACAGCTCCAACTAGTATAAGACGAACCATAATAGAAGACGTACCTTTGCCTTTTACTTATGGAGTGGATTATGAATCGAGGCTAAGCGCTAGAATCAATGAACAAAACTACTATTCTTACTTACAAAAAGGGGCGATTTAGTATGCATGCAATTGAAACAGATGCGCTCACACTTTCTTATGGTGATACAATTATTATTAATGAATTAAATGTAAAGATTCCAAAGGGCGAAATTACTGTTTTTATTGGAAGTAATGGTTGTGGGAAATCTACATTGCTTCGTTCGATTGCAAGGTTGTTAAAGCCGAAAGAAGGAACTGTATTACTTGAAGGAAGCTCGATTGCTAAATTGCCGACAAAAGAAGTGGCAAAGCAGCTGGCTATTTTGCCTCAAGGTCCTGTTGCACCTGAGGGGTTAACGGTCCTTCAGCTAGTAAAACAAGGGAGATATCCTTATCAAAGTTGGCTGAAACAATGGACAGAGGAAGATGAGGCAGCTGTTAATAGTGCCCTTGAAGCGACTGGAATGCAGGATTTTGCTGAAAGAGCAGTTGACTCACTTTCAGGTGGTCAAAGACAACGAGCTTGGATTGCTATGACACTGGCTCAAAAAACAGATATTATTTTATTAGATGAACCAACAACATATCTTGATTTGACACATCAAATTGAAATCTTAGATTTATTATTTGAATTAAATGAACGTGAAAATCGTACGATTGTAATGGTTCTTCACGATTTGAATTTAGCATGCAGATATGCTCACAATTTAGTTGCGCTTAAGGATCAAAAGATTTTTGCTCAAGGAAGACCTGAGGATGTTATTACTTGCAGCCTCGTTCAAAATGTATTTCAGATGAATTGTGATGTAACAGTCGATCCACTTTTTGGAACACCATTATGCATACCACATGGAAAAGGCAGATGTATCGTAAAAGAAGTTGGGGTTATGAATGGCTGAATTAACAAAAACAGAGATTAATTCTTTATCAAAGTATCGTTTAAGTACCGAGCATAGTGTGAAAGATCATACGTTTTATGGAAGTGACTTATTAAATCCTGTAAAGCTCAAAGAATTATTCGAAGGCAGTTTACAACATAAACTAAATACGAATAATCAACATGTTATCGGTTCAATGCTTGTGAAAAGATATGCCTTTTTAGCAGCACTCGTTTTAAATGCAATGAGTTTGTTTAATAAAGGCATCAATTGTTCACTTCATAATATGTTCATGCAAACGGATGAAAAGGACCCTTTGTGGCTGCCGAACTTTTATTTTGAAGATAAAGAGGTAACAACACCTGAAATGAATCGAGCGCAATGGAGAACTTCTGTTGTTCAAACTTTATTTCTGGAAAATATCGAGAAAGTGATTACAACCATTTCAAAGCAGGCAAAAGTCTCTAAAGTTATCCTGTGGGAGAATATTGCCATTTATATCTTTTGGATGTATGAGACCGTATTACAGGATCCTAATTTATCTGATGAGGTAGCTGCAATCGTACAAGAGGATTTTCATTATGTGGTAATGGAAGCACCACCACTATTATTCGGCACAAAAGCACGGAATCCATTAACACAATTTTATCAACCAAAACAAAATGATATCCGTATGCGGAAAACCTGTTGTTTATTTTATTTAACATCAAAAAATCATGACCGTTGTCAAACATGTCCAATCGAATGTAAAAAATGATGAATCATTGTGGAGGAGGACATTAAATTGGAAAACGAATTTCGTAAACAATTTGATGGATTGCTTGAAAAATATACAGAGCTATTAGTTGGTGATGATTCAGAAGAAGTAATCGAAAAGGTCAAAATATGGGCACTTTATTCACATATTTCAAAATCAATGCCACCGCTGGCAAAGCATTGGAATGCTACATATCCTGATGCCAAAAATGAAATAAAAGAAATGATAAGTGAAATAAAACAACTGAATGAAAAACATCGTCAAATTACTAAAAAGGAAGAATAAAAACCTCAGCTCTCATAAAAAAGCTGAGGTTTTTTATTTTATTTAATTTTTCTTATTGTATAGCTCCAGCGCCGTGGCTCCCGAAGCACAGGAAGTGCAAGTGCAGTCGATGCGACAGGACGTCGGGGTTTCGACTGTCTCAGAGTCATAAGCCACCACATAATTGTAAGCAATGTACGCCTTCTATTATGGATCGTCTTATGCTTTTCGGAGCTGAACAAGGCGCTTCCGCTTTTCGTTATTGTGTCATTCCATATGGAGATTGCTGTTGAAGATAGTTAGAAAATTGTTGATATGATTGTTGAAGCTTTTGAGTTTCAGCTGCTTCAAGTGAGTACCAGCCATTTTGAAACATATAATTATACAAATCACGTTCTGCTTGTTGTGTTTCGTTAAAGATGGTTAAGATATCTTGGTAAAGTGCCTGATGGCTTGCCTCATTTAAAGCAGTAGAATATGAGTCAGTCATATATTTCTCTGTAGCTAAAAGATCATTAACAAAATCGCGGTCATTCATTTGTGGACCTTTTTGAATTTGTGTTTCAGGGTTTGCAATTTTTTGTGGTTGATTGTTATTCATCGCTGTCACTCCTATTGAAGTTGTGATCCTGTTGCTTGTTGCTGTTGCTGCTGCTGCTGTGTTTGAAGATGACTTAAAATTCTTTGGTAATGTTGATGGTGCATCTGACCAACTTTTTCTAATTGATTTTTTACATCCTGATTTTGACACTGTGATGCAAAAAAATGAGCCTTTTTCATCGCTAAAAGGTTCCAGGAAAGCATATCAGTTAAATATAACTGATCCTTTGTTGTTACAATGCTTGGTGGCTGTTGCATCATTGTTTGTTGCTGCTGCATATTTTGTTGTTGCATGGAATAACCTCCTAACAAATTGTCATACCTATCATTCCACTTCACAATTTAGCTATTCAACGAATAGAGAATACCAAAATTTGTATAATCAAGGTAGTGATTAGCGATGGTTATCCACTTCTTATGTCTTTAGTTTTTCCTGTTAGGGAATAGGGAAAAGTATAGACATTATGAAATGGCTTAAAATCACTTGAGGAGTGTTTGATATGGAAAAATTATTAAGGAACTCTTTCATGTATTTATCTAAAAATAAAATGTTAACAAAATTAGCAAAGAAATATGGTTTAAGATTTGGGGCATCACGATTTGTTGCAGGTGATACAATTGAGCGAGCAACAAAGGTAATAAAGGATTTGAATAAACAAGGTCTTGTTGTAACGCTCGATTTCTTAGGTGAGTTTATTGAAGATGAACAAGAAGCATATGAAATGGCAACAAATTCAATCAAAGCAATCGAAGCGATTGGAAACAATGATTTACAATCACAACTTTCATTGAAGCTAACATCGATGGGATTAGATATTTCAGATGAAGTGGTAATGAAAAATATGAGGCGAATTATGACTGTAGCAAAACAGCAAAACGTATTTGTAACAATTGATATGGAAGATTATTCGAGATGTCAAAGAACAATAGATATCTTTAAAGAGCTAAAGAAGGAATTTAACAATATTGGTACAGTTCTACAAGCTTATTTGTACCGTACTGTAAAGGATATAGAAGAATTGAATGAGTTTAGTCCAAATTTGCGACTTGTAAAAGGGGCTTATAAAGAATCTCCGAAAGTTGCATTTCCGGAAAAGAAAGATGTGGATGAAAATTATAAAAAGATAATTAAAATGCATTTATTAAATGGGAATTTCACAGCTGTTGCAACACATGATGATGCAATGATCGACTATACAAAAAAATTGGTAAAGGAACATCATATACCTAAAGATCAATTTGAATTTCAAATGCTCTATGGAATTCGTCCTGAAAAGCAGCTGGAGCTTGTCAAAGAAGGGTACTCCATGCGTGTATACGTACCATATGGAACAGATTGGTATGGATATTTTATGAGACGACTTGCAGAAAGACCAGCAAATGTCGCATTTGTTCTAAAAGGAATAATGAAAAGATAATGAATATGAGAGGAAGCTGCAATGGTTATGTCTAGTCCCCGTTTGAAACATAAGCCAATCCAGAATGGAAGACATAGAAGGCCTTCAATTCTGGCTCGTCTTATGCTAATCAGAGCTAATCAGGCGCTTTTCGTTTTCTATTGATTTCCCATGTTGTTTTGTTTATACTGCTGGTTTTGGCTTGTACGTTTTCCGCCACCTGCATGTTCATTTGTCGGGCCGGCATTGCCTTTTACACTTGCAGCACTAACTCCGGCTTTTGAAGGATGTTTTTTTAAACGTGCCATTTACGATCACCTCCTAAAAAAATATCCTTTCCATAGTTGAATTCGATTATTTAGGAAAAATAAAGAAATGTATTGAAGAAATTTTCAAAATCTTTTATATTAATAGTAGTGGAACGAAAAGCAAGATACATTTTTTTTTGGGACAAAAATGAATGAGCATTCATTCAAAAGAGGGGGAGAAAAAATGGTCCAGCGAATTAGGAAAGCCGCTATATTAGGTTCAGGGGTAATGGGTTCAGGAATTGCAGCACTTTTAGCGAATATTGGCATCCCTGTTTTATTATTGGATATTGTGCCGAGTAAATTGAATGATGATGAGGTAAAGAAGGGGTTAACATTAGCGGATAAGGCTGTAAGAAACCGAATCGCAGCGGCATCGATCCAAAAGCTTTTGAAACAAAAGCCTGCACCACTTACTGTTAATGAGAATATCGAGCTTATAGAAGCGGGTAATCTCGAAGATGATCTATATCGATTATCAGAAGTTGACTGGGTAATCGAAGTAGTTGTTGAAAATCTTGCAATAAAACAAAAGGTATTTGCAGAAGTTGACAAACATCGAAAAATGGGAAGTATTATCAGTTCAAATACATCAGGTATATCAGTAGAAGCAATGGCTGAAGGACGTTCAGAAGACTTTAGGAAACATTTCCTTGGGACACATTTTTTCAACCCGCCGCGTTATTTAAAGCTATTAGAAGTAATTCCAACAAAAGATACAGATCCAAATGTTCTCTCCTATATGAAAACATTTGGTGAGAATGTATTAGGTAAAGGTGTTGTTGAAGCAAAAGACACACCAAACTTTATTGCAAATCGGATTGGTACGTATGGATTACTGATAACTGTTCGAGAAATGCTTAAAGGTGGATACAGTGTTGGTGAGGTTGATTCGGTTACAGGGCCTCTTATCGGCAGACCCAAAAGTGCAACCTTCCGTACTCTTGATGTTGTTGGTCTAGATACGTTTGCACATGTTGCTAAAAATGTATATGACCAAGTTGACGGTAAGGAAAAAGACGTTTTTGCAGTGCCTGCTTTTATGCGTAATATGCTTGATAAAGGCTGGTTAGGTAGTAAAAGCGGTCAGGGATTTTATAAAAAGGAAGGAAAAACAATTCTTGAATTAAACCCGGAAACGTTAGCATATGAAGAAAGAAAGAAATTACAGTCAGCATCTATCGAACTGACAAAACAAACAAAGGGATTAACTAATAAATTGAAAGCGCTTATTTATGCGGGTGATCGTGCTGGTACTCTTTTACAAAAGATTATCTATCCAACCCTTTCATACTCTGCAGAGCTCCTTGGAGAAATTGCAGATGATATTGTTGCAATCGATCGGGCGATGAAATGGGGATTTGGATGGGATGTTGGTCCTTTTGAACTTTGGGATGCAATTGGTGTATCCGAATCAATTGAGATAATGGAACAGCAGGGAATAGAGGTCCCAGTCTGGGTAAAAGAAATGGTTGGAAAAGGCTATGATTCATTCTATCGAAAAGAAAATGGTGTCCTATTCTTCTACAGCAAAGGTGAATACAGGCAAATTAAACAAAACCCAAAAGTGATCCATTTAAAAACACACAAAGAAGTACACGGTGTCATAAAGAAAAACAGTGGTGCAAGCTTAATTGACTTAGGTGATGATGTAGCACTGCTAGAATTTCATTCAAAAAGTAATGCGATCGGTTTAGACATCATTCAAATGATTAATTTTTCAATTGACGAGGTTGAGAAGAATTACAAAGGACTTGTCATCGGAAATCAAGGTAAAAATTTCTGTGTAGGCGCAAATCTTGGGATGATTTTAATGGAGGCTCAAGATGATAATTTATTTGAAATCGATATGGTTGTGCGCGGTTTTCAACAAGCCATGATGAGGGTGAAATACAGTAAAAAGCCAGTTGTGGCAGCGCCATTTGGAATGACTCTTGGCGGTGGAGCAGAAATTTGTTTACCTGCAAGCAAAATTCAAGCATCAAGTGAAACATATATCGGGTTAGTTGAAACTGGTGTTGGATTAATTCCTGGAGGCGGCGGAAATAAAGAGCTTTATTTGAAACAGTTAAGCAATATGCCTAAAGGTGTTGACTTTGATTTACAAACGGTTGCAAATAAAGTATTTGAAACGATTGCAATGGCAAAGGTGTCAACATCAGCTGCAGAGGCTAGAAAATATCATTTCTTAAGTGACAATGACAACATAAGCATAAATGGTGATCATTTAATAGATGATGCGAAACAACAAGTTATTTCTTTATATGACAATGGTTATCAACCGCCAATTAGAAAGAAAGTGCCTGTTGTCGGTGAAACCGGTTATGCAACACTATTGCTTGGAGCACAATCTATGCATCTATCAGGCTATATTTCTAAGCATGATCTAAAAATTGCGAAGAAACTTGCTTTTGTTATTGCAGGAGGTAAAGTCCCATTTGGCAGTGAAGTGGATGAACAATACTTATTAGATTTAGAAAGAGAAGCATTTTTAAGTTTAGTAGCCGAAGGAAAATCTCAGCAACGGATGCAGCATATGCTTGTAAAAGGAAAACCGTTAAGAAATTAAAGCATCATCACCTGATCCTTCAGATAAATAGAAAGTATGTATGATAGGAGCAAACTGGCAGTCAAAGACGCTATGTAACTTCCTTTAACTTTTGACGGCACCTGCACTACTATGCGTCATATGGTACTGGAGTTAAGCCGAAACATTAAGACATGAAAGCGAGGTTGGGAGAATGCGAGAAGCAGTCATTGTATCAGGTGCGAGAACACCTGTCGGGAGAGCAAAGAAAGGATCATTAGCCAATATGCGCCCTGATGATCTTGGGGCATTAGTTGTAAAGGAAACGTTAAAACGTGCAGGAGATTATCAAGGCAATATCGATGATTTAATTATTGGCTGTGCAACACCTGAAGCAGAGCAGGGGTTAAATATGGCCAGAAATATTGGGGCTTTAGCAGGACTTCCATATACAGTACCAGCGATTACAATCAACCGCTATTGTTCATCTGGTTTACAAAGTATCGCTTATGCCGCCGAAAAAATTATGCTTGGGACGACAGATACAGCAATTGCTGGTGGAGCTGAATCGATGAGTCTTGTTCCAATGATGGGCCATGTTGTCAGACCAAATGCAAAATTGGCTGAAGAGGCACCCGAATACTATATGGCAATGGGACATACGGCAGAGCAGGTAGCACAAAAATATGGGATTTCCCGAGAAGAACAAGACTCTTTTGCAGTGAGAAGCCATCAGCGGGCAGCAAAAGCGATAGCAGAGGGGAAATTTGACGATGAAATTGTTTCAGTAGATGTTCCAATTCGAAATGTTGGACCCGATTTTAAACTTCAGGAAAAAATCCTGCACTTTAACAAGGATGAAGGTGTACGAGCGAATACAACGGCAGAAGTGTTAGCAACCCTTCGCCCCGCTTTTTCCGTAAATGGTTCTGTCACTGCAGGAAATTCATCACAAACGAGTGATGGTGCAGCAGCCGTAATGGTCATGGAGAGTGAAAAAGCAGCTTCATTAGGCTATAAGCCAATGGCAAAATTCCGTTCCTTTGCTGTAGCCGGGGTCCCGCCTGAAATTATGGGAATCGGTCCAGTAGCTGCTGTCCCATTAGCATTAAAATACGCAGGTTTGGAGCTTGCAGACATTGGATTATTTGAACTAAATGAAGCATTTGCTTCCCAATCCATCCAAGTCATTCGTGAGCTTGGCTTGAATGAGGATAAGGTAAATGTTAATGGCGGGGCAATTGCTCTGGGTCATCCGCTCGGCTGCTCTGGTGCAAAATTAACATTAACACTAATCCATGAAATGAAACGCAGAAATGAACAATTTGGGGTTGTTACAATGTGTATTGGCGGAGGTATGGGGGCAGCTGGAGTATTTGAATTACTCTAAGAAAAGCGCAAGTGCCTTGTTCAGCCTAGGGAAAACAAGGTGTAATTTACCTTCAATTCCTGATTGGCTTGTGACCTCGAGGTAGTCAAAGACGGACGTCCTGTCGCCTTGACTGTACTTGCTCGTTCTGTGCTTCAGGGCTAGGCAATGGAGCTAGATTTCTAAACTAATTATGAAGAATTTATAATTTATATTATCTAGGAAAAGCGGAGAGGAAGCTTATTAAAAAACATATTTAAATAGAGTAGGCAGAATACTTCAATAAATAGGGGGATTTATTATGGCAAAAGCAACTGATGCAGTCATTAAAGGTGGAAGCTTTTTAATTGAAGATGTATCGTATGATCGTATTTTTACTCCCGAAGATTTTACAGATGAGCATATTATGATTGCGAAGACAACGGAAGATTTTGTTGTAAATAAAGTTTTGCCAGAACTTGACGACATTGAAAAACATCAATTTGAAAAGTCTGTTAAGCTCTTGAAGCAAGCAGGGGATCTTGGTTTGCTCGGGGCAGATGTACCTGAAGAATATGGAGGATTTGGTCTTGATAAAATAAGCTCTGCCTTAATTACAGAAAAGTTTGCTAGAGCCGGAAGTTTTTCATTATCATATGGTGCCCATGTTGGAATTGGTTCTCTTCCAATCGTCCTTTTTGGGAATGAAGAGCAAAAGCATAAGTACTTACCTGGCTTGGCTTCTGGAGAGAAACTTGCTGCTTATGCACTTACTGAACCAAATTCAGGCTCAGATGCACTTGGTGCAAGAACAACAGCAAAATTAAATGCTGAAGGTACTCATTACGTGTTAAATGGTGAAAAGCAGTGGATTACAAATTCAGGATTTGCAGATGTATTTGTCGTCTATGCAAAAGTGGATGGTGAGCATTTCTCTGCATTTATTGTAGAAAAAGACTATAAAGGCGTTTCAACAGGTCCGGAAGAAAAGAAAATGGGGATAAAAGGATCTTCAACTCGAACTCTCATTTTGGAAGATGCACATGTACCGAAAGAAAATTTATTAGGTGAACTAGGTAAAGGACATGTGATCGCTTTTAATATCTTAAATATTGGACGATATAAACTGGCTGTAGGAACAATTGGTGCTGCTAAACGTGCAATTGATATTTCAGTTCAATATGCAAACCAGCGAAAACAATTTAAAACATCAATCGCTTCGTTTTCAGCTATTCAAGAGAAGCTTGCTAATATGGCGGTGAAAACATATGCCATGGAAAGCTCTGTGTATCGCACGGTTGGTTTATTTGAAGATCGCATGAGCCGATTAACAGAAGAACAAATTAAAGTTGGAAAAGAAGTTGCTGCATCAATTGCTGAATATGCGATTGAATGTTCGCTAAATAAAGTATTTGGTTCTGAAACACTTGATTATGTTGTAGATGAAGGAGTTCAAATCCATGGAGGATACGGCTTTATGGCCGAATATGAAATTGAGAGAATGTATCGTGATTCAAGGATTAATCGAATTTTTGAAGGAACAAACGAGATTAACAGATTATTAGTACCAGGGACGTATTTACGGAAAGCAATGAAGGGCGAGCTCCCATTATTACAGAAAGCTCAAAGTCTCCAGGAAGAATTAATGATGCTTATGCCGGAAGAAGTTGGTGAAGAAACATTGCAACAAGAAAAGTACCTGCTTAAAAACGCAAAAAAAATCGGTGTTCTTATCGCTGGTTTAGCAGCTCAGAAATATGGAAAAGAGCTGCAAAAAGAGCAGGAAATTCTTATTAACATTGCTGATATTGTAAGCAATGTGTATGCAATGGAATCGGCTATTTTACGTACTGAAAAGGCGATAGTGAAAAAAGGTGAAGAGAAAAACAAGCAAAAGCTTCTTTATACTCAAGTATATTGTCAGGAGGCTTTTAACGAAATCGAAGCACATGCAAAGGAATCTTTAATTGCCGTTGAAACAGGAGATTCTCTCCGTATGATGTTGTCTGCATTACGAAAATTCACTCGTCACACACCAATTAATGTAATTAGCAAGAAACGAGAAATTGCTGCCGCACTAATTGAGAAAAATGCATATTTATCATAATATAAGGCTCTTTTCGTAAAGATTGTTGTTTTAGTAAATAACAAATTCGAACAGCTGTTGATTGTAGTAGATATGCGAGACTCCTGCGGCAAAAGCGTGCTTCGGAAGACCACGCAAGTGCAAAGCAACGAGGAGGCTCCTGAGACCGCCGGCGGAAAGCGCGTACTGCAACGGAAATCAATCCAGGTTATTCATGTAAATATAAGTGAAATGCAACAAAGTGCTTGAAAACAGCCTAATATAAAAATCCTGACAATCGTTGCATACGGTTGTCTTTTTTTATATGTGGAGCAGGATCTATTTATTATAAAAATTACGATGTAATATTATGTCTAATTAGTCTTGAATACGGATATGTGATAAGATAAAGTAAAGGTAAAATTGGTATGTTTAGGTGGTGAAAATAGTATGTCTGTCGCTTTCTATTGGTATCCCAAATGTGGCACATGTCGCAAAGCAAAAAAATGGCTTGAAGAACACAATATTAACTTTACTGAAATACATATCGTTGAGAATCCGCCGTCTGAAGAAGAGTTAACATCTTTCTATCAAAAAAGCGGATTAGAGTTGAAAAAGTTCTTTAATACAAGTGGTAATAAATATCGAGAACTGGGCCTTAAGGATAAATTAGCCTCTATGTCAGAGGCTGAGATGATTAAGTTGTTATCAACTGATGGGATGCTTATTAAGAGACCAATTACAGCCAGCGACGAGCGTGTGACAGTTGGATTCAATGAAAAGCAATTTGAACAAATATGGGGTAGTAATTGATCATTCTTGCATAGTTTTCTATAAACTGGTAAAACAATAATGACTATCTATTTTCAGCTTAAAGGAAAGGGAACACACCTAACTTATTTAATTTAATAAGTCATTTGTAAATAGACAAGTTTTATAAGAAAAACTTAGTTTGTTCCACCCGTTTTAGTTGGGCTTTAAGTTATGCTTAATTTTTCCTTCATTTTGGATGAAGGCGTTCATACGCCTTGTGCGTTTAGCTAATAACTATGTAAGGATAAAAAATGATATGGATGCTGGAGGTAATGAAAATGAACACACCAAAAGAACTTCGTTATTCTGAGGAACATGAGTGGGTAAAAGTTGAAGGAGAAAAGGTACGCATCGGTATTACAGATTTTGCACAATCTGAACTAGGTGATATCGTATTCGTTGAATTGCCAGAGGTTGGCGATGAAATTAAAGCGGACGAGCCATTCGGAAGTGTTGAATCTGTAAAAACGGTTTCTGAATTATATGCACCTATCAGTGGAAAAGTAGTTGAAATCAATGAAGATTTAGACGATAGCCCTGAATTTGTTAATGAATCACCATACGAAAAAGCTTGGATGATTGTCATTGAACCGGCAAATGTCGCTGACGTTGAAAACTTAATGACAGCAGAACAATATGTAGAAATGACAAATGAAGACTAATTAGCATGATGATTTGAATTGATGGACACCCTACTAATAAGGTAAAAAAGGGTGTCCATTTGTCTATAAATAAGGCTCTTTTCTTATAGATTGTTGTTTTAAAACGAAAACTATTTAATGTTGATTGGAGCGGAAATCAACCACATCGTACTACTTGGTAAATAGCAACAAGTTTACGAAAACAGCCTTTCGTAAAGAGTGTTGTTTTAGCAAGTAACAAATTCGAACAGCTGTTATTGTAGTGAAAGGTTCGAGACTCCTGCTGGAGAAGCGTGCCCCAGGAGACCCCGCAAGTGCAAAGCATAAGGAGGCTCGTGAGACAGCCCGCGGAAAGCGAGTACCTGCAACGGAAAATCAATCCAGGTTATTCATGTAACTATATTTGAAGTATCCGAAAACAGCCATAAATAAAGAAGTAATATTAACTTTATTAGCTGCTTTAATAAAATGTACCAAGAAGTGGTCGTTTCTTTTTATTATTTTTTCTAAAATACGTTAAATTTTAGAAAAAACATAAAATAAAAAGGAAACAACCTCGACAAATCGAATAATTTATAGAAAAGACTTTTACTATAAAAACAGGTGATGTTTATGTCGTTCGTTGAGGTTGAAAAAGTATTAATTGTTGAAGGCAAATCAGATAAACAAAAGGTACTAAATGTGTTGAATGAACAGATCGAGATTATCTGCACGAATGGGACGATAAGTGTAACAAGGCTTGACGAATTAATTGATGAATTATTTTCGAAGGATGTTTACATTTTAGTGGACTCAGACGATGCAGGTGATCGATTGCGTAAACAATTTAAAAGAGAATTTCCTGAGGCATCACATATTTATATTGATAGAGCTTATCGAGAAGTAGCAACAGCACCAGATCATCATGTTGCTTCTGTTTTATTAAGTGCAAATATTGATGTAGATGCGAAGTTTCTTTAGAAAGGTGTCCAATTTTCTTAGATATGATTGAATGGGAAGAGAAAAAAATTATTATAAAAAATGAAGGACTAATGGCTTTATATTTATACACTCCGATGTGTGGAACATGCCAGGTTGCAAGACGAATGTTAACAATCGTTGATGAATTATTTCCATCACTGGACATTCATTCAGTAAATTTAAATTACTTTCCAAAAGAAGCTCAAGAATTAGGTGTGGAAAGTGTACCTTGCTTACTTATTTTTGAAAATGGTCTTGAAAAAGAAAGGATTTACGCCTTTCAATCAGTAAGCTTTTTACACGAGCTTTTCACGCAGTATATACAATGAAATGACATATTTCTCAGGAAATAATAAAAGAAATACACATTAATGAATAAATAGGCAGAAACTGTCGACTTCTTTATAAAGGAATCCTTCGTCATGCAATGAAGTTATTACTATAACTTGATTGAGAACGGAGGATTTTCTATGTATGTAACAACATTTATATCCAATTTTAATAAAGCACGTTTTTTAACCCCACTCCTATTAAACCAAACATTAGTTGTGGAAATTCGCCCCTACCAAGAATCAAGTCATTTTATTGAATTTACATCAAATGGAGCGAAGAAGTTAGTGTCACCCCCAAAAAAAATTGATTTTACTTTAGAAGGTGATGAACAAGACATCAGTGAAGTGTTATTACATAATGTTAGCCTTAAGCAGTTAATTGCGTTTGGGAAAATCTCTATCAAAGGGACGTACCGCACTTTTTTAAGAGTTGAGGCAATCATTAAATTGTGTTGATCATTTTGGGTAATATTCGATCTTTTATGTCCTAACTAGATCGTTCTTCAATCAATTAAATTTATTGACAATATTGAAAATAGCATGTACAATCAGTCTCGTACTTATTTACTGACATAATATTTAAATTTTAATTATATAGTTTGTCTCTTATCAAGAGAGGTGGAGGGATGTGCCCTATGAAGCCCGGCAACCATCAACAAATGTTGAAATGGTGCCAATTCACGCAAAGCTGCAAGCTTTGGAAGATGGGAGAAAGGACTTTTTTCTTACGCCTTTCTGCTCACGTTGCGGAGAGGTTTTTTAATTTTCTACTATAAAATTTTTCCACAAGTCCTATCGGTGTAAAACTACCTGAGAAAGTATTTTGTATTTTCATCTTTTCGATCATAATTTGATGCGATATGATGATCATTAAAAAATCTTTTCTTTAAAATTTAAATGAAAATAATGAAAGATAAAAGAACTGAAAGTAGGTGACATCTTGATTACATTACAGAACGTTAAAAAAATTTATTCAACAAAAGCAGGTAATGTTACAGCTGTAAATAATATAAACCTTGAAATTAGCAAAGGTGAAATTTTTGGGATTATTGGCTATAGTGGCGCAGGAAAAAGTTCATTAATTCGTTTGTTAAATGGATTAGAAAAGCCAACAAGTGGTTCTATTCATGTTGCTGGTAGTCAAATAGATGCGATAGGCGGAGCGAAATTACGTAAAGCACGGTTAGAAATCAGTATGATTTTCCAACATTTTAATCTTTTATGGTCAAGAACGGTAAGAGAGAATATTTCATTTCCGCTAGAAATTGCTGGTGTTAAAAAAACTGAACGCTTGAAACGTGTTGATGAGTTAATCAAACTAGTTGGTCTAGAAGGTCGTGAGAATGCTTATCCTTCACAATTAAGTGGCGGTCAAAAGCAGCGTGTAGGGATAGCGAGAGCATTAGCTAATAATCCAAAGGTGTTACTATGTGATGAAGCAACATCTGCACTAGATCCGCAAACAACGGATTCTATTCTTGATTTACTTGTCGATATTAATAAAAGATTAGGGCTTACCATTGTGTTAATTACACATGAAATGCATGTTATTCGAAAAATTTGTCACCGTGTAGCCGTAATGGAAAACGGAGAAGTTGTTGAGCAAGGGGACGTATTAGACGTATTTAGAAATCCGAAACAACCAATAACAAAACGATTTGTGAAGCAGGTTACTGAGCCTGAGGAAACAAATGAGGTCGTAGCACACTTATTGGAACTTTATCCGAAAGGAAAAGTTATTCAATTATCATTTGTAGGCGAATCAACTGAAAAGCCTTTGATTACAAATTTAATAAGAGAATTTGCAATCGATATTAATATTTTGCAAGGAAAGATTTCTCAAACTCAAAACGGTTCTTATGGTAGTTTGTTTATTCATTTAGATGGTGAAGAGCAAGAACTGAATAGAGCGTTAGAATATATTTATAATCAGCATGTAGAGGTGGAGGTAATTGCAAATGCTTGAACAACTTCTACCTGAAGTGAAATGGGAAAAGGTATGGGAAGCCACATGGGAAACCATTTATATGACGAGTTTGTCTGTTGTGGCGACGTTTTTTTTAGGAATCATTTTGGGTTTACTGTTATTCTTAACTGCAAAGGGAAACATATGGGAGAACAAGTTCATCAATGGTCTTGTTGCAGTTATTGTTAATATATTCAGATCAATTCCTTTCATTATCTTAATCATTTTGTTATTGCCATTTACGAAAGTACTAGTTGGTACAATTCTTGGTGCTAATGCAGCATTACCAGCATTAATTATTGGTGCAGCACCTTTTTATGGTCGTATGGTTGAGATTGCTTTGAGAGAAATTGATAAAGGTGTTATTGAAGCGGCAAGATCAATGGGGGCAAAATCAGGTACAATTATTTGGAAAGTGTTACTACCTGAATCAATGCCAGCATTAGTTTCCGGGATTACGGTAACGGCGATCGCACTTATTGGATCAACAGCAATGGCCGGAGTAATTGGTGCGGGCGGATTAGGAAATCTAGCTTTCCTAGAAGGTTTTAACCGCGGGAATAACCAAGTAACATTAGTTGCAACAGTTATTATCCTAATTTTCGTGTTTATCATCCAAATTATTGGAGATATCATAACTAAGACGATTGACAAACGATAGGAGGAGAAGGAATGAAAAAATCTTTATTAGCTATTATACTTGCTATTTTCACAGTTGCTCTTGCGGCTTGTGGAGGTGCTGCCGATGAGGGAGCAGAAGGTGGTTCTGAAGGTGATACAAAAACATTAAAAGTTGGTGCTTCACCAGTACCACATGTTGAGATTTTAGAAGAAGCAAAGCCTTTGTTGGAAGAAAAAGGTATTGACTTAGAGATTGTTGAATTTACAGATTATGTTTTACCGAACAAAACGTTAGCTGAAGAAGAGTTAGATGCAAACTATTTTCAACATGAGCCATATTTAAATTCTCAAATCGCAGATAATGGATATAAGTTTGTAAATGCTGGCGGCGTACACATTGAGCCAATTGGTGTTTATTCTAAACGACACAAGTCTTTAGAAGATCTTCCAGAGGGTGCAAAAATCATCATGAGTAACTCAGTTGCGGATCATGGTCGTATGCTTTCAATGCTTGAAGAAAAAGGATTAATCACATTAAAAGAAGGCGTTGAAAAAACAGCTGCAACAATTGAAGATATTGCTGAGAATCCAAAAAAATTAGTATTTGAAGCTGATATCGAAGCGCCAATGCTAACAAAAGCATATGAAAACGATGAAGCAGATGCAGTTTTAATTAATGGTAACTACGCTTTAGAAGCTGATTTAAATCCATCTGAAGATGCTATTGCACTTGAATCACCAGAAAATAATCCTTATGTAAACTTAATCGTTGTACGTGAAGGTGACGAAGATAGAGAAGAAATCAAAACGTTAATTGAGGTTTTACAATCTAAAGAGATCCAAGAGTTTATTAAAACAAACTACAAAGGATCTGTTATTTCTGCAGCACAAGGTGAATAAAAATGTGAAAGCTGACAATGAAAATTGTCAGCTTTTCTTTTTTAAAAAGTTTGAATTATAGAGAAAAGGGAAGAAAATGAATGGGATCATGTAAATGCCATACTTATCTTTTTGTGAGTACTGTCAATAATGCCTTATCAATTGTCACCATCTCTTACGTGCTTTGAGTAATGAGAATATTCTTGCTACAATTAATAATATAGGAAATGGCATTGACATAAAGGACAGCGATAACGGTGGAGCAAGTTAGTTCATAAAAGTTTTCGATCAAAACTTTTGAAAGTGATGGTAATAAATTAAATCCCGCATTTACCATCATCCAAAAATGTTGAAAGGATTGATTCACTATTTACTCGAATGAATTATTAGATCTTCACTACACAACTGGAATGGAAAAGGCAATGCATCATTCACATGGTATAGGGTATGCGGAATACTCACTTAAGCATGAAAAACGTATGGATGTAGAAGCTGCCCGTGAAGAAGATTATCGACAAAGTCAGAAAATATATGCTCAAATCGAAAGAAAAATGAAAAAATAAACAAAAGAACCAGTCCCGGACTGGTTCTTTTGCATGTATGAACAAGCACGGTTCGCCGATACTAGATATGCCGAGAGAATGTTTTTTATGACAATGTTAAAACTAATCTATGTGAGGAAGGTAGATTCAAAGGTCAATGTGTTATATAGTATTAAAAGGCTCATTTCTTGTTTAAACTACATATTGATGTGATATTTTCTTACAACCGAAAATTTGTTTTTATTATACAGGATTCGAGGATGTTCGTTAAAGGTTGTGTTCACTTTTGATTTGTTATAAAATTAGAATGAGAATAAATTGAGAATTAGTAAACTTTATATATTATGGAGGTATTGTTATGGCAGGTTCTACATTAATCATTAAGGATTTACACGTAGAAATTGATGGGAAAGAAATTTTAAAAGGTGTAAATCTTGAAATAAAAGGCGGAGAGTTCCATGCAATTATGGGACCAAACGGAACAGGTAAATCCACATTATCTTCAGCAATCATGGGACATCCAAAGTATGAAGTAACTAGTGGAAGCATTACTTTAGATGGTGAAGATGTGTTAGAAATGGAAGTAGATGAGCGCGCACGTGCAGGTCTATTTTTAGCGATGCAGTATCCAAGTGAAATTAGCGGTGTAACAAATGCTGACTTCTTACGTTCTTCAATTAATGCACGTCGCGAAGAAGGCGAAGAAATTTCATTAATGAAATTTATTCGTAAAATGGACGCTAATATGGAAGAATTAGAAATGGATCCAGATATGGCACAACGTTATCTAAATGAAGGGTTCTCAGGCGGTGAGAAAAAACGTAATGAGATTCTTCAATTAATGATGATTGAACCAAAAATCGCTATTCTTGATGAAATTGACTCTGGTCTTGATATTGATGCTTTAAAGGTTGTTGCAAAAGGAATTAATAAAATGCGCAGTGAAGAGTTCGGCTGTTTAATGATCACTCACTATCAACGTTTATTAAACTACATTACACCAGATAAAGTACATGTTATGATGCAAGGGCGCGTTGTAAAATCAGGTGGTCCTGAACTAGCACAACGTTTAGAAGCAGAAGGATATGACTGGATTAAACAAGAACTAGGTATTGAAGACGAAACTGTTGGACAAGAAGCTTAAGCGTAAGGGGGAGTAAAGATACATGGAAACGAATACTTTCAATCAGGACTATGTCACAAGCTTTTCCAAAAAGCTTGGTGAACCGGATTGGCTTACAGAACTTCGCTTACAAGCTCTTGCCAAGCAAGCGGATCTGCCAATGCCTAGACCGGATAAAACAAAAATAGATAAATGGAATTTCACTAACTTTAAAGAACATACTGTATCAGGTGAAAAAATCAACTCTTTAAATGAGTTAACTGATGTAGTAAAGAGCTTAATTGACAGTGAAACAGCAAACCAAAATTTATACGTTCAAATAAATAATACAGCTTCTTACACATCTTTATCTCAAGAGCTAAAGGATAAAGGTGTGATCCTAACCGATATTCATACTGCTGCAAGCGAGCATTCTGAATTGGTTCAAAAATACTTTATGAAGGATGGCGTAAAGGTTGATGAGCATCGATTAACTGCTTTTCATGCAGCTCTTTTTAACGGTGGCGTCTTCGTTTATGTTCCAAAAAATGTAGAAGTAGCTGAACCAATTCAAGCGGTATTTGTACATGATAATCCAAATACTACACTGATTAACCATGTTATTGTCGTTGCAGAGGATAATAGTTCAGTAACATATGTTGAGAACTATATTTCTACAGTAGAAGTTGAGAAAGGGATCTTCAATATCATTTCTGAAGTTTTTGCTAACACAAATGCAAAAGTAACATATGGTGCAGTAGATACACTTGCAAAAGGAATCACAACATATGTGAACCGCCGCGGTGTTGCAGGACGTGACGCTCGCATTGAGTGGGCATTAGGACTTATGAATGATGGAGATACAATCTCTGAAAATGTGACAAACCTAATTGGTGACGGATCATATGGAGATACAAAATCAGTAGTTGTCGGCCGTGGAGAGCAAAAACAAAACTTTACAACAAAAGTTGTTCATTTTGGAAAGCACTCTGAAGGGTATATCCTAAAACATGGTGTTATGAAGGATAGTGCGTCATCTATTTTTAATGGCATCGGAAAAATTGAACATGGTGCATCGAAATCAAATGCAGAGCAGGAATCACGCGTGCTGATGTTAAGTGAAAAAGCTCGTGGGGATGCAAACCCTATTTTATTAATTGACGAAGATGATGTAACAGCAGGACATGCAGCTTCTGTAGGACGTGTTGACCCTGTTCAGCTTTATTATTTAATGAGTCGCGGTATTCCTAAGGTTGAAGCAGAACGCCTTGTTATTCATGGTTTCTTAGCTCCTGTCGTAAGAGAGCTTCCAATTGAAGGTGTGAAAAAGCAATTAGTTGAGGTTATCGAAAGGAAAGTCCGATAATGGAAATCCATGATATTCGTCGTCACTTTCCGATTTTGGATCAACAAGTAAATGGCAGAGACCTTGTTTATTTAGATAGTGCTGCAACTTCTCAAAAACCGACAGCTGTTATTGACGCTTTGTCTACCTATTATCGTGAATATAATTCAAATGTGCATCGCGGTGTGCATACATTAGGTACAAAAGCAACTGATGGTTATGAAGGAGCACGTGAAAAGGTTCGCAGATTTATTGGGGCTAATTCCATTCAAGAAATCATTTTTACACGCGGGGCTACAACAGCGTTAAATATAGTTGCACAAAGCTATGGCCTAGTTAATGTTAAAGAAGGCGACGAAATTGTCATCACATACATGGAGCATCATGCAAATGTTATTCCTTGGCAACAAGTTGCAAAAGTGACTGGAGCGACATTAAAATATATTCCTTTACAAGAAGATGGTACAATTGATTTGAAAGATGTAGAAGAAACGGTAACTTCCCAAACAAAAATTGTTTCTGTCGCACATGTTTCAAATGTACTTGGTACAATCAATCCTATTAAAGAAATTGCCGCTATTGCCCATCGAAATGGTGCGATTATGGTCGTTGATGGCGCCCAAAGTACACCGCATATGAAGATCGATGTTAAAGAATTAGACGTTGACTTCTTTGCTTTTTCTGGTCACAAAATGTGTGCTCCTACAGGCATCGGTGTACTATATGGCAAGAAGGCGCTTCTTGAAAAAATGGAACCTGTTGAATTCGGCGGAGAAATGATTGATTTTGTTGGTTTACAAGAATCAACGTGGAAAGAGCTTCCTTGGAAGTTTGAAGCTGGAACCCCAATCATCGCTGGTGCAATTGGTCTTGGTGCGGCAATTGATTTTCTAGAACAGCTTGGTTTAGATCAAATTGAAGCACATGAGCATAAACTAGCTCAATATGCGCTCGAGCAATTAAGCCAAGTAGAGGGTATTACAATTTACGGACCAAAACATCGTGCAGGCTTAGTAACATTTAATATAGAGGATGTTCACCCTCACGATGTCGCAACAGTTTTAGATGCTGAAGGAATTGCTGTACGTGCAGGCCACCATTGTGCACAGCCTCTTATGAAATGGTTAAAAGTTTCTGCTACAGCAAGAGCTAGTTTTTACCTGTATAACACAGAAGAAGAAATTGATAAATTAGTGACAGGTATTATTAAAACAAAGGAGTACTTCAGTAATGTCTAAACATCTAAACCTTGACACTTTATACCGACAAGTCATTATGGATCATTACAAAAACCCTAGAAATAAAGGGGTTCTTGAAAATAGTCTTACAGTCGATATGAATAATCCGACATGTGGCGACCGTATTCGCTTAACACTTGATCTTGAAGATAATGTGGTAAAGGATGCAAAATTTGAAGGAGAAGGCTGCTCCATTTCTATGTCATCAGCATCAATGATGACACAAGCAATTAAAGGGAAAACACTTGATAAAGCACTTGAGCTTTCTAAAATATTTTCTGATTTGATGCTAGGTAAAGAGTACGATGGTGATCTTGATCTAGGAGATATCGAAGCATTAAAAGGTGTAACAAATTTTCCAGCACGAATTAAATGTGCGACGCTAGCTTGGAAAGCGATGGAAAAGGGCGTTAATCACAACAAAGAATAGGCAACAAGAAAAATTTAAATGATTGGAGTGAATGTTAATGGCTAAAAAAGCACCTGAAATCGGCGATTACAAATATGGTTTTGCTGATAAGGATGTTTCCATCTTCCGTTCTGAACGAGGTTTAACGAAAGAAATCGTTGAAGAGATTTCTCGTATGAAAGAAGAGCCACAATGGATGCTCGATTTCCGTTTGAAATCTTTAGAGCATTTTTATAATATGCCAATGCCACAATGGGGCGGCGATATGTCTTCATTAAATTTTGATGAAATTACGTACTACGTAAAGCCATCTGAAAAATCAGAACGTTCTTGGGATGAAGTTCCTGAAGAAATTAAAAATACATTTGATAAACTAGGTATTCCAGAAGCAGAGCAAAAGTATTTGGCTGGTGTATCTGCACAATATGAATCAGAAGTTGTTTACCACAACATGAAAGAGGATCTTGAAGATCTTGGGATCGTCTTTAAAGACACTGATTCAGCGTTAAAGGAAAATGAAGATATTTTCCGCGAGCATTTTGGTAAGGTCATTCCACCTGCTGATAATAAATTCTCAGCGCTAAACTCAGCTGTATGGTCTGGCGGATCCTTCATTTATGTTCCTAAAGGAATTAAAGTTGATACGCCATTACAAGCTTACTTCCGTATTAACTCTGAAAACATGGGTCAATTTGAGCGTACTCTCATCATTGTTGATGAAGGCGCACATGTTCACTATGTTGAAGGGTGTACAGCACCAGTTTATACAACAAATTCACTTCATAGTGCCGTTGTTGAAATCATCGTAAAAGACGGCGGATATTGCCGTTATACGACGATCCAAAACTGGGCAAACAACGTTTTTAACCTTGTTACAAAGCGTGCTGTTTGTGAAGCGAATGCAACAATGGAATGGATTGATGGTAACATCGGTTCTAAGCTTACAATGAAATACCCTGCCGTGATTCTTAAAGGGGAAGGCGCCCGCGGAATGACATTATCGATTGCCCTTGCAGGAAAAGGCCAGCATCAAGATGCTGGAGCGAAAATGATTCACTTAGCACCAAATACTTCATCAACGATTGTTTCTAAATCCATCTCAAAACAAGGTGGTAAAGTAACATATCGTGGAATCGTCCAATTCGGTCGTAAAGCAGATGGTGCAAGATCAAATATTGAATGTGATACACTCATTATGGATAATCAATCAACATCAGATACAATCCCTTACAATGAGATCATGAACGATAATATTTCACTTGAGCATGAAGCGAAGGTTTCTAAGGTATCAGAAGAACAATTATTCTACCTAATGAGCCGTGGTATTTCAGAAGAAGAAGCAACTGAAATGATCGTAATGGGCTTTATTGAGCCATTTACAAAAGAGCTTCCAATGGAATATGCAGTTGAAATGAACCGTCTAATTAAGTTTGAGATGGAAGGTTCAATCGGTTAAGAACAAAGAGGACTGACGTAATTGTCAGTCCTTATTTCATCTAAAATCTTCGAAAAATGTCTCCACGATTACCTTCTATTGTTATATTCTAACTGTTACGATAATCAAAGCTTTATGTAATCTTCCAGGTGGTATAGTATGATTACATAGAGAATAAGATAAAAATTACATAAGTTTCAAAAGGATGATTAGATTGTCAATTCAAATTGGACTAACTGGTTGGGGAGATCATGATTCCCTTTATCCTTTAAAAACGCAAACGAAAAATAAATTACAAGAATATGCTGCTCATTTTCCAATCGTTGAAATTGATGCGAGCTTTTATGCCATTCAACCAGAACGAAATATTGAAAAATGGTTGAGGGATACACCTGATTCATTTCAATTTATACCAAAGGCATATCAAGGTATGACAGGACATCTTCGCGGAACAGATACTTTTGAACAAAAAGACGAGATGTTTAAAGCATTTATTAGATCTATCAAACCTATTCAAAAAGCGAACAAGCTTGCAATGGTTTTATTTCAATTTCCTCCATGGTTTTCATGTACGAAAGAAAATGTTACATATTTAAAATGGTGTAGGGAGCAAATGGATGATATAGATGTGGCCCTTGAATTTCGTAATCAATCATGGTTTTCAAACAGCTACTATGATCAGACACTAAGGTTTATGGAATCTGAGAGATGGATCCATAGCATTGTTGATGAACCACAGGCCGGCGTGAGGTCCATTCCAACTGTTCTGCATCCTACAGATTCTAGAAAAACATTAATTAGAATGCATGGGCGCAATGTACATGGCTGGAATAAGCCGGCTTCTAATGAAGATTGGCGAGATGTGAGGTATTTGTATCAGTATAATGAGGAAGAGTTGCTTCAATGGAAGGACCATTTAGACCTCCTTCAAAAACAGTCAGAAACGATTTTTATGCTCTTTAATAATAATTCTGGCGGAGATGCGGCAGCAAATGCAAAAATGATGATGGACATTTTAAACATTACGTATAAAGGGTTAGCTGAAAAACAATTAAGCTTGTTTCAAGATGAAGAGGGGCTGTAACGTCAAGTGGAATGGGTTATTTTAATTATTGTAGGTGTGTTTGCAGGGACATTAGGTAGCTTAGTTGGATTAGGCGGAGGGATTATTGTTGTTCCCATGCTGCTATCTTTAGGATCCTATCTCCCTTCTTTTAACGATGTCTCGCCGCAAGTAGCTGTTGGGACATCTTTATTGGTTGTTATCTTTACAGGTTTGTCTTCAACATTAACCTATATGAAATTTAAAAAAGTGGATTATAAAAGTGGACTTATCTTTTTTATCGGAAGTGGACCAGGCAGCATTATTGGCGCCTATGTAAATAAATTATTTAATACAAGTTCTTTTTCTATTTGGTTTGGTTTATTTATGATCTTTGTTTCCATTCTATTAATGGTAAAAGGTAAACTGCCGCAACTAAAGCAGCGTCAGGGAAAAAAAGTAATTCGACCTTATATCGGTGAGGATGGGAATGAATATACCTATGCATATCAACCAATTCCTGGAGTGATCATCTCGTTTGTGGTTGGCTTTATTTCAGGAATATTTGGCATAGGCGGCGGTTCATTAATGGTACCAGCAATGATCCTATTGTTCATGTTTCCGCCACATATCGCAGTTGCTACATCCATGTTTATAATATTCCTATCGTCTGTTATTAGCTCAATTACTCATATTGCCTTAGGGAATATAAACTGGCTTTTTGCTGCTGCACTCGTCCCGGGAGCATGGATTGGCGGAAGAGTTGGAGCAATTATTAGTACGAAAATGCAAGGAAAAACAATTATCAATCTATTAAGAATTGTGTTAATCATTGCTGGATTCAAATTGATTTACGAAGGTTTTTTTGGATAGGTAAAAGAAAGTACCAGCATATAGAGAAGCGGCAAAGAAAGAACAATTTCATTCAGTCATAGAGTAAGGAGAGGGAATCATCATGCTAGAAACAATCCATCTTTACCACACAAATGATTTACATAGTCACTTTGAAAATTGGCCAACTATTGTACAATTTATAAATAAAAGACGAGAAATCCATGTGCAAAATCATGAACAAATGTTTCTTCTGGATATTGGCGATCATGCAGACAGATTTCACCCTATTACAGAAGCGACAAATGGCAAGGCAAATGTAGAATTGTTAAATATGCTTCAATATGATGCAGTGACAATTGGGAACAATGAAGGAATTACATTCTCTCACGATGACTTAGATTCTCTTTATGAGAAAGCGGAATTTCCTATCATCGTATCAAATCTATATACAGAGCTAGGAGAACGGCCAGAATGGGCTGTTCCCTATCAAATTTTGACCTTAAATAATGGAATAAAGGTTGCCCTACTAGGTGTAACAGTCTATTATGAAAAGTTTTATGCCCTTCTTGGATGGAAAGTAAAAGACCCTTTTCAAAGTATTTTAGAAACAGTCCAGCAAGTAAAGGAACAGGCTGACATCATTGTTCTGCTTTCACATCTCGGGATTAGTGATGATGAGATTATTGCAAGGGAATTTCCTGATATCGATATTATTATTGGTGGTCACACACATCATGTCCTTCAAAGAGGAAAAAAAATAGACGATACTTTAGTTGCAGGAGCCGGTAAATATGGACAATATGTCGGTCATATTTCGTTAACTGTAGATAGTGAACAAAAAGAATTAGTAAATTGTAAAGCTTCTATCACTTCAATGATGGAACAAGATGAGGGTTGCTCTGAAACGGAAGTATGGCTGAAACAAATGTTGTTAAAAAGTGAAGAAAAGCTTTCAGAGGTAGTTGGAGTGTTAAAGGATGATTTGACGCTTGATTGGTTTAAAGATTCCCCATTTCCTTTGTATTTAGCTCGTGCCTTACGACAATGGTGTCATGGTGAAGTGTCGATGATCAATTCAGGGATATTATTAGAACCGTTGAGTAAAGGACCTGTAACGAAAAAAGATTTACATCGAATATGTCCTCATCCTATCAATCCATGTAAGGTAGAGTTAAAAGGAGATGTATTGAAAGAGGTCATTATACAAGCAAGAGAAGAAAGAATGGAACATCTTGAACTAAAAGGTTTAGGCTTTAGGGGAAAAGTGATGGGAAGAATGGTCTTTGATGGGATTGACGTAAAAACAGAGAGGCTTGCAGATGGGAAAGAGCATGTAACTGAAATCATTGTGCTAGGTGAGCCGATTAATCTAGATAGGGTCTATGCAGTGGCAACAGTTGATATGTTCACACTTGGTCCATTATATCCTGAAATTAGCCATTCTGAGAAAAAACTCTTTTATATGCCTGAACTATTAAGAGATCTCTTAGCTTGGAAAATAGGTGAAAATCCAGCGGGAATGTAGGCTATACATCTACACACTCCCTTAACTAACTCATATTGTGTTAGTAAGGAAGGAGTGTAGTTTGTAATGGTTAGCCTAACTCCAATTATTATTGATGGAAAACAATTTACGGCAATCACAATTGCGTTACCAAAAACAAACTTTATGGCAATTACAAACGATAAAGGCTATATTATGTGTGGTGCTCTAGATGTGGCATTATTAAATGAAAAATTAAAGGATAGAGGAATCATTGCAGGCCGAGCAGTAGGGGTTCGGACAATTGATCAATTACTTAATGCTCCATTAGAATCCGTCACATATGAAGCTGAAAAACTTGGAATTGTTGTAGGAACAATAGGAAAAGATGCCCTTCTAAAAATGTCATAAGGGAAAATCAGCAAAATGCTTTTTTTCGAAGACAAGCATAAAAGTGAGACAGGAGGATGTTTAAAAATGCGGTTTTAAATTCCTGACTGCCAATTCCATCCTCTTCTTAGCTGCAAGCTTTGAGAAAAACATCAAAACAAAGTACCTTAACTTAAAAAAAGATGCGTACTTCCTTCTTAACAAGCATAAACATAGCTTGTAAAGGAGGGATTTTTTTGGCTAATTTCCGCGGTCGCCGCCCGCGAAAAGGACCCTTGCCTTTTCGGTATGTGTTGTTACTAACCTTGGTTATTTTTATATTTCTAACTTCAGGGAGTTTCTGGGTCGTCAATAAACAAGTAGAACCAGCGTTAATGGATATTGCAGAGCTTGAAGCAACAAAGGTAGCAACGACGATTATACAGGAAGCTGTAAAGCAAGAAATTGTTGATTCAAATAAAGCAAAGGATCTAGTTACGACACATGAAGATAAAGATGGGAATATTACGATGATTACGTTTGATTCCCAAACGGTTAGAAAGGCGTTAGATCATGTCACAGAGAATATTGTGACAAGGCTTCATGCCATTGAAGAGGATAATTTTAAGGATACAAAAACTGGATTAGCTTCTACTAATGGACAGAGTGATGGGATTATGTATGAGATTCCCTTAGGACAAATAACTGACAATGCGATTTTAAGTAGTTTAGGGCCAAATATCCCTGTACGCTTTTATTTAATTGGTGATGTTCATACAGATATTAAAAGAACAGTTAAGGAATATGGTATAAACAATGCAATCCATGAAGTCCTAATTTATACCGAGGTGACCGTACAAGTCATTATTCCCTTTTCCTCAGATACAAAAAAAATCTCAAATTCAATTCCGGTCATTGATATAACAGTCCCTGGTGAAGTTCCTCTCTATTATAACGATGGTGGTAATAACTCTCCAGCAATTGAATTACCGAAAAACTCAAATTAAGGAAGATAAGTCAACTAAGATGATAGCAGAAACAAACACACAGTGAAAATTCACTGTGTGTTTGTTTGTATTTCAAAGCAGGAATCTCTGCAGGATTACTTTCTATTCCTTCTATCTGCACGTTCCCATGCTTTTAGATGTGGATATGGATCAAATGACCATTCTGTACGACCATTATCCTTATAAAGACCATAATGAAGATGCGGAGGGAATTTTCCAGCTGTTCCAGGAGGACCGTATCCCGAGCTTCCGACAGAACCTATAAGTTGACCGGGTTCAACGACCTGACCTGTTTGCAAGCCATCGGCAAATCCATTTAAATGGGCGAAATAGTGGTACGTATTATCAATATCTCGTATGCCGACGCGCCAGCCTCCAAAACGGTTCCACCCCTTCATTTCAATCACACCATAACAAGTGGCTCGAACTGGAACCCCATAATTTGCGAATATATCTGTTCCTTCATGAATTCTACGGCCTCCCCAGCCCCTGGCATCACCCCATGTATTGTTATAGCTGAAATTATGGTTTAGAGGAACAGGGAAAGCATGTTTATCTAAGTCTAGATGGCCATATTTTTGATACAATTTCATATGACCTATAATAAGTCCAACAGCTTTATCACGTTGATAATAATCCCATAAACCTATCTTTATATTTTCAAGATCTGCTCCATATGCTTGTAAAAAATGGGCAAATGCATATAGAACATCTTCATCATTTGTTGGATCTGCCCGTTCATCTCCATCACCATCAATACCCATTCCGCCAAAAAATCCTATACTTAACGGATTCATATCATTTTTATTTGGATTGAGTGGACCTGTCCATATCTCAGGCTTGATATAGATTTCAATCAATCCCTTTGCTTTAGGAATATCATTTCGAGAGTGTCGTACATTTCTTTCATATTGATCTATAGAAGCTAAGACATACCAAGGAATATTCGTTACAGTTTCGACTTTTTTATATAAGCTCATTCGCTTTTGAAATTCTTCATTTTGATTTGTTTCAGCCCCATAAGTGATCGATTGAGCTGTGAAACTAATCATTGTAACTATAATCATTATCCTTAAAACATTGCGCACAGTAATGAGCTCCTTTCAGTCGGTATCATATCTTTAGTTTGGTTAGCAATTGATATTTCATTAATAGCAAATGTTAGAAATTGCAAACTAGCCTTTTCCTTGTCCCTCTCGTTTTCATATGTTAAAGTTGATACTGATGTAGAAATAACGACAATTATCTTAATAATTTACATTTTAGAATATAAATGGAGATGAATCAGATGGCGAAAAAGGAAGAATATTTGCGTAAGCCAGAATGGTTAAAAATAAAATTAAATACGAATGAGAACTACACCGATCTTAAGAAAATGATGAGAGAAAATAATCTTCATACAGTTTGTGAAGAAGCAAAATGTCCGAATATCCATGAATGCTGGGCAGTTCGTAGAACAGCTACATTTATGATTTTAGGCTCGGTTTGTACGCGCGCCTGTCGTTTCTGTGCCGTCAAAACAGGATTGCCGAATGAGCTTGATTTAGCAGAGCCGGAACGTGTTGCAGATTCTGTTGCGTTAATGAACTTAAAGCATGCAGTTATTACAATGGTCGCTCGTGATGATTTAAAGGATGGCGGTGCAAAGGTTCTTGCTGAAACCATTCGTGCAATCCGCCGTAAAAGTCCATTTACATCTGTTGAAGTATTACCTTCAGATTTAGGCGGTGTTTACGAGAACCTAAAAATGGTCATGGATGCGAAGCCCGATATTTTAAACCATAATATTGAAACAGTTCGTGAGCTTACTCCAAGAGTTCGTGCCCGTGCGAAATATGAACGTTCTTTAGACTTCTTAAAGCAAGCAAAAGAAATGCAGCCGGAAATTCCAACAAAGTCTAGTCTAATGATTGGACTAGGGGAAACAAAGGAACAAATCATCGAAACAATGGATGATTTAAGAGCAAATCATGTTGATATCATGACAATTGGCCAATATTTACAGCCGACAAAAAAGCATTTGAAAGTTCAAAAATACTACCATCCAGACGAATTTGCAGAGCTTCGTGAAATTGCAATGAGCAAAGGCTTCAGCCATTGTGAAGCTGGTCCGCTTGTTCGTTCTTCTTATCATGCTGATGAACAGGTTAATGCTGCAACAAAACAAAGGCAAGCACAAGCCTAAAAACGTGGCAGTCTCAAAGAGGTGGAAAGCGTTTGATTGCACTTCACTTCCTGTGCATATTAATTGAAAAGGAAGAGATCCAAATCTGTCTCTTCCTTTTTACTTTGCAAAAATTTATTTCATCGCGCCATTGTTAAAACGAGTTTTTTCATAGTTGTCTTTTGTATCATCATCTAAATCCTCATTCATCTCACCATAGCCTTCTCCATTTGCATTCTCACCTTTATTCAAGGCACGACCTTGTGGATATTTAAGCATTTCTTTAATTGTTTTGCTTATTATTTGATCAATATTGCGGCTTGTGGAATCAAGTGGACTGAATGCTTCTATTTGCTGGATCATATTATCTCCATCTGAAACGTAAACATGATAATATCTTGGAACGGCAGATAATGCTGTTTTCTTGACTTGATCTGCTGTTTCAAATCGATTATCAGAGTCTGTTTCATAGGCAACCAATACTTCCTCATCAGTTACCAATGTAGCAACATCATTTACATTTGGTAACTGTACAATTAAGCTGCTAATTGTATTTGCAGCCTGCTCCCGATCCATGCCGGGTGTATGTCTGAATGTAATATCTTGAGGAATGCCGCTTTTTTGGTGTCTTACATAACCAAAGTTTGCTGTCTTACCATGATTGACATTTGTATGACCCTCTTCATTGTAAAGATCTGTTCGATCCTGTACATTTATTGTATTGCCGCTTTCATGTAAGAATGAAGATTCCTCACCAGCACCATACTGACAAGCAGTTAAGAATGATAAACCAACAGCACTAAACATTAATTTCCTTTTTATCAATTCTAGCACCTCCTCAATTTTATCATGACCAAAGTTATTTAAAACTCTCTTAGTAATTGATGGTTGAGCTTGATTAGATTATGATAAGAATAAGGAATATGGATGGAGTGAAATAATCATGATATGTGTTCAAAACCAATGTTTTGAGTTAGTACAAGAAGTGAAAGACGGCTTTAATGAAGAAGCTTTTAAGGAAAGATACAGTGAAATTTTAAATAAATATGACTTTATCGTAGGTGATTGGGGATATAATCAACTTAGGTTGCGAGGTTTCTTTGATGATCAAAATCAAAAGGCTTCTTTTGACACAAAGATCAGTACGTTGGATGAGTATATTTATGAGTATTGCAATTTTGGCTGTGCATATTTCGTCTTAAAGAAAATAAAAAAATAACGTGGCTCATTTGCAGCAGTCACGTTATTTTTCTGTTCGCACATACTTCTAAATCAATTCATATAAAAAATCACGCATTTCCTCAGCATCTTCTTCGTTAAGTTTAAATGCATATTCTAAATATCCCGGTTCTTTAAGATCGTCTTCACCGATAATAGCGAAACGATTACTCTGTATATCAAGGACGATTTGTTTACCATAATACCTGTCACTCTGAATAATAGCCAAATCAAACCGGTGATTTTCCCCCATAAAGCTTACAAATCTTGTTTTCGTATCAACAGTATCATCATATAAAAAAAAGCGTTCAGACATAGATAAATCTCCTTTATACACAAATAATTTCCTTTAATAAGACAAAATCAAAGGTGCTCTCACTTTATTTTTTTCATTATGTACATCATAGCAGAATGTCTTATTTCTTTTAAGAAAAAGTAGAGGTATATGGAAAACAAAATAAAATTTTCCAAGAATTAAGTCGAAAATTAGATTGTTGTGATAAAATAGATTACGTAATGTAGATAGCCAGAAGGGTTGAGTACACATGAACAGTGGATTTATGGAAAAACAATTCAGGAGATTTAAAAAGTGGAATAAGCTTTTTTTACCACTGCATAAATTACGCTATTATCCGCCGAAGTTTGTGCTTAGGGATCCTGTATTAGAGGGTGTATATCAAGCAATAACAAGTGGACAGCAGGTAGCTGTAATCGTAATCAATGTCTCAAACCTTCGAGAATTTTCCCAACAACTGGAAACCAATCAATTATACGAATTTAAAAATGATTTAAAAATTGGTTTTAAACATGTTTTTGATGATTCAATCTACAAGAATGATTTACTTGTTGTTCATGATTATTATAGTGAAGGATTAACGATTTTTTTAAGAATCAATGACGAAAAACAGAGTGTTGTACATATCGAGAAAATGTTAAGAGTTCTTATGCCACAGTTGGAAAAATGGATTTTTGCAAAATATCCATACTTTCATCATACATTTGAAATTGGCTATATGTTTATGGAAAGAAAACAATGTACAACACAGGATGCATTGTATTTAGCACAACAGCAGGCTGTAGCAATGGCTGAAAAGCGTGTGCAAACTCGCTATATTGAAACATTATTAGAGGTTCGTGATATCATTCAAAAGCGGGAAATTACTTTATTAGCTCAACCTATTATAGATTTATCAAATAAACGTATTAAGGCTTGGGAATTTTTAACGAGAGGACCTAAAGGAACCGCCTTAGAAAACCCTCTCCAATTATTTTCTCTTGCCAGACAATCGAATTTAATATATGACTTGGAGTTATTAGTTTTAGAAAAATCATTCCAAATGATTGAACGCGTTAAGTGTGTTGATGATGTATTTTTAAATTTCACTCCTATAACGTTAGGGAATAAACGATTTATCCCAGCACTTGAAAAATTATTAGACCGCCATCAAAATATTAACCCTTATAAGATGATCTTTGAAGTAACTGAGCGTGATTCGATAGAAGGATTAACTTTTTTTCGAGATAACATAAAACAGTTACGACAAAAAGGTTTTCGAATTGCAGTTGATGATACAGGAGCGGGCTATTCTAGTCTGCATACGATCAGTGAAATAATGCCAGATATAATAAAAATTGATCGATCCGTTATCCAAGATATTGATACAAACAGAGTGAAGGAATCGATGTTAAAAGGGCTCATTTTAATTGCTAAAGAAACAGGATCTCTTGTGGTCGCAGAGGGCATTGAAAAGAAAGAAGAAGCTGAAGTCTTAAAGAGAAATCATGTTGATTTAGCGCAAGGGTATTTTTATGCTAAACCAGGCACACTAGAAAAAGAGCGTGTGGCTTTACTATAAGCTGTTAGATAATAAATATATGAAGCGTTTTGGAGAAGGACGGTGGAAATCATGTACTTTGTTGATCGTGAATTAATTGAAGCAAAGCTATGCTTTCTTGAAAAACAGTTAACTATTTTTAATGAACATACAAGTTGGAGCAATGATATCGAGAAGGCTGCACTTGAAAGAATCTGTCAATTAAGTATAGAAGCCATTCTTGATGTAGGCAATGCAATAATTGACGGATTTATTATGAGAGATCCAGGGAGCTATGAAGATATTATTGATATCCTGTTAGATGAAACAGTTATTAATAAAGATGAAGCAATGGGATTAAAAGAAGTCATTTTACTTAGAAAAGTATTGGTTCACGATTATTTACATGTTGATGTTGATAAGCTCATCCATACCTTTACGATTCATAAATCGCCTATAAAATCATTTCCAACAAATGTTCGAACATACATACAAAACGAATTAGGTCCTGTTACAGCCTTCAAGCCGATTTAATCGTGTTTTTAAGATCTTTCCCCATTAAGGATGACTAATACGAGTCATCCTTTTCATTTAAAACAAATAAGAAAGATGTGAGATTTGTGAAGCGATATAAGGGTTATTTAATTGATTTAGACGGTACGATGTATAAAGGAACAGAAAAAATAGAAGCAGCTAGTATGTTTGTTGAGCAATTAGTAAAAAACAATTTACCATATTTATTTGTTACGAACAATTCCTCACTAACACCAGAGCAAGTAGCTAAAAAGCTAACCGATTTTCAAATTCCTGCCACGGCAGAGACTGTTTTTACGACAAGCCAGGCTACTGCTAACTTTATCTGGGAAAAAAAGAACGATGCAACTGTTTTTGCGATTGGAGAGGTCGGATTAAAAACCGCTCTTCAAAGAAAAGGATTGGAGCTTGTAGAAAAGGATCCTGATTATGTCGTGATGGGTATAGACCGTGAAATTTCATATGAAAAGCTTGCGAACGCATGTATTGCAGTCAGAAATGGAGCTGCATTTATTTCAACGAACGGTGATATTGCGCTGCCGACAGAAAGAGGCCTGATGCCAGGAAATGGGGCACTAACTTCAGTGGTTTCAGTCTCAACGAAAACACAGCCAATCTTTATAGGTAAACCAGAAAGTATTATTGTTGAACAAGCGTTACAGGTTTTAGGCATAGAAAAAAGTGAAACCTTAATGGTTGGAGATAATTATGACACCGATATTAAAGCAGGTATTAATTGCGGTTTAGATACATTGCTTGTACATACGGGTGTTACATTGAAAGAACATTTACATGCCTATTCGATTCAACCAACATATACAGTTGATTCGTTAGATGACTATGTACGCAGAGTCTTAGAAGTGTAAGAAACCAAAAAAGCAATCGGTGAAATGCCGATTGCTTTTTTTAGCTCATATAGTGAATAAACACTTCAGTTTTTATTTAGGATCTTTTCTAAGAGATTGCTGCTTTTAAAACGAAGCCTATTATAGGTTGATTGGAGCAGATTGCGAGACTCCTGCTTAGAGCAGCGGGACAGGTGAGACTCATGCAGGTGTTTACGTCGAGGAGGCTCACCGCCCGCCCCGCGGTCATCGTGCATCTCTCGCTGCAATCAACCACAACGCATTACTCGGTAAATAGCAACAAAGTTTGCGAAAACAGCCTTTATTTAACATTTCTAGCACGATGGGCAAGTCTGCTAGAAGCTGCTGCAGCAATCGCACCAACGATATCATCTAAAAATGTATGACATTTGCCTGTAGATTTATCATTTAGATATTTTAAGATACCTGGTTTAAGTTTATCAATATATCCATAATTAGTGAATCCGATGGAACCATATATGTTTACAATTGAAAATGCAAGTATTTCATCAACACCATAAAGGCTTTCATCCGTGCCGATAATCGATTGTAATGGTTCCTCTAATTGACCTTTTTCAGCTAACACATCCAATTGAATTCCGGTAATGATTGCATTTTGTACTTCTCTTTTCGTAAGGACTCGATCCACATTTTCTAAACATTCATCAATTGATAAATCAGGGTGATACTTTTCCTGTAGAAAGTATACGAGATCTGCGATATCTTCAAGTTTTACTCCGCGTTTTACCATCCAATCACGTGCTGTTTTTTCAACTATATCCATCTTTTCATTACTTTTCATAAATAATCACCCAATTCTTTATGTTTAGAGTATTTATTCATGATATGACAATCATCATGCCATTATTCAAAATAAATCTCATTATATTCTATATCATTGTTTACAAAACGGTTAATGCATAATCATGATATTGAGCAGCCTTTATTTATATATATAAAAGGAACGTATTACTATTATTCGACATAACCAATTTTCCTACCTGCATCAATTAATCATAAACTTGGAGAAAAGCGATTACGATAGAGTATAAGTTTGTTCTGGAGGGATGAGTCGTGAAAAAAACAATTTATGAGGAGTATGGAATAAAAGTTCAAGATCTAGAGAAACTTGGCCACTATGATTCTTTTCGTGTACATCAATCCCAATTTCTTATCATACCTGTCATGCATCTTGATGAGGAAGAATTATATGAGCTTTATCACTTTAGTCAATATATGGAAGAAAAGCGTGAACCATATGTAGCCAACATCGTATTAACGAAAAAAAACCACATGTTTTTTGAGAAGGACAAAGCAAGATATATCATTATTAAATGCTCGCCATATACACAAGGGAGATTTACTCACATTGGCAGGGAATTAGCGCGTTTTCATCAGAAGGCAAGAACATATCCCTATCAGGTATCAAAAATGCAGCGAATTGGTCAGTGGAAAATTCTCTGGGAAAAGCGGTTGGATCAATTAGAAACATTTTGGCGGGGCAAAATTCATAGCCAACCATTGACGAAATTTGAAAAGATGTTTGCCGAATCCTTCCCTTATTATTTAGGATTAGCAGAAAATGCTATTCAGTATTTGGTCGATACTGAGTTAGATGAAGAACCACAACCGATCGATTCAGGTACAATCTGCCACCTTCGTTTTCATTCAGCAACCTGGAACCCGGAGATGTGTGTTAAAATACCGACTGATTGGGTTTATGACCATGGAAGCCGTGACATTGCAGAATATTTGAGACATCTCTTTTTTGAAAATCAGGAAGAATTATCAACAAATGGTTTTCGCTTTTTGGATGAATATGATCGAACAACACCACTTTCCGCTTTTTCATGGAGACTTATCTATAGTAGATTACTGTTTCCTATCCATTATTTCGAATGTGTAGAAAATTATTATTTATCATCTGAAGAAGATAAAGCAATGTTTGAGGAGACAATGAGAGAAATTCTGTTAAGGTCTGGCGAGTATGAATTGTTGTTAAAAAGTTACTCAAGCATGTTATCAATGAAAACGAAAAGAATCCTATTACCTGTAATAGAATGGCTGTCATAAAGACTCATTCTTTATCACTAGAATATGGCTGATTATATCGGGATAAAAGTGAGTCAGCCATTGTTTTTTCTTAAGAACATATCTCTTTATTGTGGTAAAATAAGGATGGGAAAATTTGATTATATGAGGTGAGTCCTATGGCAAGACCGTATGTATTTGTAACAAGGAAGTGTTCAGAGATTGAGCTACAGCCTTTATATGAGGTAGCAGATATTGAAATGTGGCCAGAAGAAGAAACACCATGTCCAAGAGAAATATTAGTTGAAAAGGCAAAAAAGGCTGATGCGTTATTAACGATGCTTTCAGACTCAATTGATAAACAATTATTGGATCAAGCAAAACAGTTAAAAGTGGTTGCGAATCTTGCCGTTGGATATGATAACATTGATGTCGCTTATGCAAATGAGCAGGGGGTTGTCGTTTGTAATACACCAGACGTGCTAACAGATACGACAGCTGATTTAACATTTGGTTTAGTACTCGCTACTGCCCGCCGGTTAATGGAGGCATCTGATTATGTCAAAAATAATCTGTGGAAAGGCTGGGGGCCACTGCTGCTGGCTGGTCATGATGTACATCATAAAACGATAGGCATCGTTGGGATGGGGAAAATTGGACAAGCTGTTGCGAAACGGGCTACAGGCTTTGAAATGAACATTCTCTACCATAATCGTACAAGAAATAGTGAAGCTGAGAATACGCTGGGGGCAACATATTGTTCTCTTGATGAATTATTAATATCGTCTGATTTTGTTGTTAGCTTGACACCATTGACCAATGAAACAAAAGAGCTTTTTAATATGGATTCATTTAAAAAAATGAAAAACACTGCCATTTTTATCAATGCAGGCCGTGGAGCTGTTGTCAATGAGCATGATCTCTATGAAGCTTTGATTAATCAAGAAATTGCTGGTGCTGGACTTGATGTGTTCTTAAATGAACCAATTGAATCAACACACCCATTGGCAGGATTACATAATGTGGTCGCTTTGCCGCATATAGGCAGTGCAAGTTATGAAACAAGACATAAAATGATGAATTTATGTGCAGAGAACATTGCTTTAGTCTTAAAAGGATCTGCTCCAAAAACAAATGTCCTGACAAAATAATATACTGAAAAAATGAATGATCGACGATGTTCATCCTTTACTAAGAAAAATAGGTGAAAAATAAATTCTATATATATCAAGCTAGTAAGCGATTACATAATAAAAACTGAAAATTCACCCTTGTAAAAGTTTTCTATGCATTTTATAATGACAAGTATATTGATGGTGTCTTTTATGAGGGTACAGTTGTACTTTCTAGATGAACATAAAGGAGTGGCAATTGTGAAAGCGATACATGTTGGACTTTTAGGTCTTGGAACGGTTGGAAGTGGTGTCGTTAAGATTATCGAAGATCATCAAGATAAATTAATGCACCAGGTTGGTTGTCCAGTTAAAGTGAAAAAGGTACTAGTGAAAAATATAGAGAAGAATAGACAAATTCACATTGAAAAAGAGATCCTTACTACAAATGTAGAAGATATAATTAGCAATCCTGAGATAGATGTAGTCATTGAAGTAATGGGCGGAGTAGAAGATACTAGACAGCTGTTAATTGAAGCCCTTAAAGCCAAAAAGCATGTTGTAACAGCAAATAAGGATTTAATGGCATTGTACGGAACAGAATTGCTTTCAATTGCAACAGAAAACGGCTGTGATCTATTCTATGAAGCAAGTGTAGCTGGTGGTATTCCAATTTTACGAAGCTTAGTGGATGGATTAGCATCAGACCGAATCACAAAAATGATGGGAATTGTTAATGGAACAACAAACTTTATCCTTACAAAAATGACAAAGCTAGGGAGTGCATATGAAGATGTCTTGAAGGAAGCACAAGACCTAGGCTATGCTGAGGCTGACCCAACTTCAGATGTTGAAGGATTGGATGCTGCTAGAAAAATGGCGATTCTTGCTCGTTTAGGATTTTCCATGCATGTTGATTTAGAAGATGTAAATGTAAAAGGAATTTCAAGTGTAACAGACGATGATATCGACTATAGTAAACGTCTCGGCTACACAATGAAACTGATCGGTATTGCTCAAAGAGAAAATGGGAAAATTGAAGTTGCTGTTGAACCAACTTTATTGCCTGAAACACATCCATTGGCTTCCGTTAATGATGAATATAATGCTGTATATGTATATGGTGAAGCAGTTGGTGAAACAATGTTCTATGGTCCTGGAGCAGGCAGTCTTCCAACGGCAACATCTGTTGTCTCAGATTTAGTTGGCGTCATGAAAAACATGAGATTAGGCGTTAATGGAAGAAGTGCGATTGCACCACAATTTGAAAAGCAAATTAAGAGCCCAGACCATATTTTTGCTCAACATTTCTTAAGAATAAGTGTAAAAGATCAAGTAGGTGCTTTTTCAAAAATCACTTCGCTTTTCTCTGAAAGAGGAGTTAGTTTTGAAAAAATCCTTCAATTGCCAATAAAAAATAGTAATCTAGCAGAAATCGTGATTGTGACACACAAAGCAGCTCAAAGTGATTTTGAAGAAATTTTACAACACTTAAATGATTTAGCAGTCGTAGAAAAAGTAAAAAGTACGTATCGCGTAGAAGGGAACGGATCAATATGATGTGGAAGGGTCTTATTCAAGAATTTGCAGAATTTTTACCAGTAACAAACAAAACACCAAAATTAACTCTTCAAGAGGGAAATACTCCTCTTATTCATTTACCTAAGCTATCTGAGAAACTTGGGATTGAATTATATGTAAAGACAGAAGGAACAAATCCTACTGGTTCATTTAAAGATCGCGGAATGGTCATGGCTGTTGCAAAAGCAAAGGAAGCTGGCAGTGACACTGTTATTTGTGCATCTACAGGTAACACTTCAGCTGCTGCAGCTGCTTATGCAGCAAGAGCAAATATGAAATGTATCGTATTGATTCCTGACGGTAAAATTGCATTCGGAAAACTCGCACAAGCGGTTATGTACGGAGCTGAAATTTATGCGATTCAAGGGAATTTCGACCATGCGTTAACAATGGTTCGCAACATTAGCGAAAAGCTGCCAATTACGTTAGTGAATTCTGTTAATCCATATCGAATTGAGGGGCAAAAAACAGCTGCTTTTGAAGTATGTGAGCAGCTCGGAAGTGCACCTGATTACCTAGCTATTCCTGTTGGGAATGCTGGAAATATTACAGCGTATTGGAAAGGCTTCAAAGAGTACAATGAAAAGAAACAAACAGGTCTGCCGAAGATTCACGGTTTTCAAGCAGAGGGTGCTGCTGCGATCGTACGCGGTGAGCCAATTGAAAACCCTGAAACGATTGCAACAGCAATTAGAATTGGAAACCCTGCTAGCTGGGAAACGGCTGTGAAAGCAAAAGAAGAGTCGAATGGAAAAATTGATTCTGTTACGGACGAAGAAATTATCGAAGCATATCAACTCATTGCTCGTGAAGAAGGAGTATTTGCAGAACCAGGTTCATGTGCGTCAATTGCCGGCTTAATTAAACACCGTAAACTTGGATTAATTAAAGAGGGCAGCAAAGTTGTAGCTGTATTAACAGGTAATGGTTTAAAAGATCCAAATACTGCGATCGATGTTTCTGAAATTAAGCCAATCGTTCTTCCAAATGATGAAGAAGTCTTCTTAAACCAATTAAATGGGGTTACAGTTCAATGAAAGAAGGGGACATGTTAAAAATTACCGTACCGGGAAGCACAGCCAATTTAGGACCTGGCTTTGATTCGGTTGGGCTTGCACTCGGTAAATATTTAACACTGGAAATAAGAAAAGCTGATCACCTTCATTTCGTTCCGATGACAGAGCATGTTATGGACACACCTAAGGATGAAAAAAACTTTATGGCTAAGATTGCTATAACGGTAGCAAATATGCACAATAAACACTTACCAGCCTGTGAAGTAAAGGTGTGGAGCGATATACCAATGGCAAGAGGTATTGGCAGCAGTGCTTCAGCCATTATCGCAGGGATAGAGATGGCTAATCAACTTTGTAACCTGCAATTAACGAATGATGAAAAGCTAAGAATTGCCAGCCTTGAAGAGGGACATCCAGATAATGTCGGTGCTTCCCTCTACGGTGGTTTAGTTGTTGGGCTGCATCAAGAAAGTCAAACTGAATTAGTTTGTATAAAAGATCTTGATGTTGATACCGTTGTTGTCATCCCTAAATACGAAGTGTTTACAAGTGATGCTAGAAATGTATTACCTCAATCATTAGAATACAAAACCGCTGTAGAAGCAAGTGCAATTAGCAATATGCTTATTGCCGGGCTGTTAACAAACAATTGGAAGCTAGTTGGACAAATGATGAACAAAGACCTCTTTCATCAGCCATACAGAAGCAGTCTCATTCCAGAAATTCAAGGTGTACAAGAAAAGGTTCATGACCTTGGTGCATATGGTTCTGCTTTAAGCGGTGCTGGTCCTACGGTCATTTGTTTCATTAAAAAGGGTAAAGGTGAATATTTAGCTGAGAAGCTCGCAAGTGAGTTCATAAACTGTAATGTAGAGTGTCTTGAAATTGATTATGAAGGCTGTAAAGTAGAACAAATTCAAGAAGCTAATCGTATATAACAAAAGGACTGACACATGTCAGTCCTTTTGTTAGCTTATGAAAGTTTTTTTAGAAATGTATCTGTTGTCTAGCTAATGCGCCCAGCTCTTCAAGTCATAGACCACAATGGATAAAAATAAAGTAGAACTTCTATTCATAGGTATGCTTGTCAGAACTATCCAAGGCGCCTTTGCTTTTCAAATTAAAATACTTGCTCTACTTCTACAACACCTGGTACTTCTTCTAATAGAGCACGCTCAATACCGGCTTTTAACGTAATAGTTGAGCTTGGGCAGCTTCCGCAAGCACCTAGTAGGCGAAGCTTTACAATACCATCTTCCACATCAACTAATTCACAGTCCCCACCATCGCGAAGTAAGAATGGACGTAATTTATCTAATACTTCTTGAACTTGTTCAAACATTACTGTTTCAGTCATTCAAATCGACTCCTTCCTTATTTACATACATTATATGTGAAATCAAGTGAAAAATCTAATCGAAAGATTGGATAATCATCATCTTGTACCACCCTATTTTACCATATTTCATATTTTAAAAAAAATGGTACATCTAACTAGGATTTAAAGGCCTTAAATATAGGAGAAAAATCGAGTAATGTCAGAAAGAAGCAAAGGGATATTAGATTTGAACGGGATAAGTCGAGCTTAATATGGAAACATATCGATTATTCGAATACAATAGAAAAAAAGAAGTGTGAGGTGGAATGTGTGAAGCCAGTTGAAATTTGTGTGTACGGGGCAGAGATACTATGTCCCAGCTGTGTCAATTTACCATCAGCAAAAGAAACATATGAATGGCTTGAAGCCGCATTAAAAAGAAAATACCATAATCAACATTTCGAAATAAAATATATTGATATTCATAACCCGCCAAACGAGCCAGATAAGCAGGAAATGGCTGAAAAGGTCATTAATGATGAATACTTCTATCCACTTGTCGTTATAGAAGGTACGGTTGTTGGAGAAGGAAATCCACGGCTTAAAAAGGTTTATGAAGAAATGGAACAGCATGGGTATGTGAGTGTATAAACATAAGTATGTGCAGTGCAGAAAAAAATGAGGTAACTTCAAAACAAAAAAATCGTTCCTTTATGTTGGAAAGGTGAAGAGATACTTCACTATCCAAAGAGGAACGATTTTTCTAGTTAAATAAAAAGAGCTAATCCATTATCCGTTATGATATTTATACATCCATAATACACCGGATTTTAACAGACGTGGTACTCGTCCCATAAGTGGACGATCATTAACAAGGCCAAATCCTTGCTTTTTACCTAGAGATCCAAGTACCCCTTTAAGTTTAAATGGTGGGAAAGATTCAGGAAGCGGTTCTCCATTCCATTTTTTCGTTAATACTTGGACAATTTGTTCAGCTTGAGCTTCAGCTAATTGTGCACTTGGAGCATGTGGAAGACTCGCACAATCACCGACAACAAAAGCATCAGGATAAGTAGGGATGTTATGCTGTGTCGTTAAGACAACTCGGCCTTGATTATCCTTTTCAACAGGAAGATCACGAACAACCTGATTAGGCTGAATACCTGCTGTCCATACAATGGCATCACATTCAAATGGTTCATCATGATTATAAACAATATTAGGTTCAACTCTAGTAATATTAGCACCATTGATAATTTCAACACCATGTTCTGTAAACCAATTTTCAACATAACTACTTAATCGCTCTGGGAAACTAGAAAGTATATGCTTACCACGGTCAAATAATTTAATATTTAAATCTTTACGGCTTTCTCTAAGCTCACTTGCAAGCTCAACACCGCTTAATCCTGCACCAACAATGGCAACAGTTGCACCTGCATTTAAATTGTTTAATTTCGTATACGTATCTCGAGACTGGTCAATCGTTTGGATGCTATAAGTATATTCATTTGCTCCTGGTACATTATGATACTTGTCCTCACAACCTAAACCGATAATTAAGTCATCATAAGGAACAATAACTTCTTGATTTAAAACAACTTCATTATTATCAAGATTTACAGAAGTTACTTCCCCGTATTTAGTTTGAAGACGCGGATGTTCTGGAAATGAGACGCGAATATGATGGTCGGAAATTGTACCTGCTGCAAGAGCATAATATTCGGTTTTAAGACAGTGATAAGGATTTTTATCAATTAATGTAATTTGTACATCATCTGGCAACTGGTTTGGTAATAGCCTTAGAAGAATACGCATTCCACCATAGCCGCCGCCAAGGATCACTAGGTTCTTCATGTTCGATACTCCTTTTTCCCCACATTTAATTTAGAATATAATAATGAGAAATCACAAAATAATTAGTCAAATAATATAAAATGCATAAAAAGTATAACGAATTTAAAGAAAAATCTCAACACATTATCAAAAAAGCGTTTTCTTTATTTTAAAAATGTTGTAAGTAACTATAAAACAGTATGAATGATATCAACAACCATTACAATCCCTATTCAGCTTTAATTAGGAAGTTTATGTGATATAACTTAGTTGTGGACTAAAAATGGTCCAGATGTTGTAATAACTATCTGGTTTAAGGATCTTCGCTTAGTATCAGTTCGATTAAAATGTAATTTTAGTGAGTTTTGTCTTAAATTGGGAATTATGAAGGATAACTCATATACAATCAAAAAAGAGCTATCCTCTATTGGAAGGGTGACGCCGCCAATCAGGAGGAATTTCCACCGGATTTCGCATCTATATAAATCAAGTCTTGAATTCTTAATTTTTTTTCTTCTCTCATTTCCGCCCAGCGGTCTTTTGCCATTGCAACGATTCCTTTTTCAATTGTTTGCTTTTGCAGTTCAATGACTCGGGAGAAATATCTAGTTGCTTGGGTTGTTAAGCGGAGGCGTCTGCTTAGTTCTCCGATGAGATAGAGAAGCTTTATTTCAGTTAATTGAGTATGGTTAAAGTCGCCATACATATATGATTGGATATATTCAGTAAGTGCTAGGTGTAAAAAGCGTGTTTCTTCGTCTACATTTACTTTTTCTGTACGATATAACCATGCTAATCGTAAATATAGTCCTGATAATGTTATATGTTTTTCTTTTTTTATTGTTGCACAATAAATGGCTAATTTATATGACTTAATCGCATCCTCCAACGAGCGTTCATGGCAATAATTAGGTCCATTCCAATTGGAACAAATCTTTTCCTGGATGGCTTCAAATGAAGTGGGAAGAAAAAAGGATGAAAATTCTTCTGAAGTGGAATAGCCACAATTAGGACAAACTTGAACATAATAAAGAAGTGGATTGATCTTTGTAGAAATATAGTGTGAACAAAAATCAGTATCATGTTTATGCGCCCGGATATATTTCGATAATACTTTCTTTGTTGTATACGTTTCTTGACATACAAGACATTTGACTGGTTTGTCATATAAATATTCTGGGTCTTTTCTCATAAGTTACACTCCATTCTTTCTGAATGTAAAGTTTGGTAATGCTAAATAATAAGTAAAGTATACCAGAAATATAAGTAAAAAGAACTATTTCGAAGGTAGGGTTAGAAAAATATTATTGTAAATGCAGAGATTAAAAAACAAATAAAAGCTCCCTACAACGGCAGGAAGCTTTTACTTCTATAAAACGGGGGATATTTGTATTGTGCTCTCATTACCAACATTTTATACTAATAAAAACAAAATCTTTTGGAGGACATCATGAATTCATTTCAATTCACAAAAATGCACGGATTAGGAAATAACTATATTTATGTAAATCTTTTTGAGGAGCAGCTTGGAGAAGAGAGTTTACCTGAAATTGCTAGACAAGTGTCAAATATTCATACAGGTATAGGGTCAGATGGTATGATTTTAATTTGTCCTTCAGAAGTTGCAGCCGTTAAAATGAGAATCTTTAATAATGATGGCTCTGAGGGGAAAAATTGTGGGAACGGTTTGCGTTGTGTTGCAAAATATGCGTTCGAGCATAAAATAGTAACGGATACTAGATTTAAGATCGAAACATTATCAGGACTTGTCGAAGCAAAAGTACAGGTTAAGAATGATCTAGTAACATCAATCACAATTGATATGGGTGAACCGCGTTTGTTAAAATCCCAAATTCCAATGCTTGGTCATGGTGATGAAAAAACGATTAATGAAAAAGTAGAATTTGCTGGACAACTATTCGGGATAACAACCGTTTCGATGGGGAATCCACATGTCATATTTTATGTTGATGACATTAATCAAGCACCTGTTACATCATTAGGTCCTATTGTTGAGAAGGATGAACGTTTTCCAGAAGGAGTTAACGTTGAATTTGTCCAAGTCGTTTCAAAAAATGAACTTCATTTTAGAGTTTGGGAAAGAGGGTCAGGTGTTACACAGGCTTGTGGTACAGGGGCTTGTGCAGCAGTTGTTTCTTCTGTCTTAAACAATTACACAGCCCTTGGTGAAGAAACGACTGTCCACTTAGCTGGAGGCGACCTGCAAATTAATTGGACAGCAGAGGGTAATGTATTAATGACAGGTCCTGCAGAGGTTATTTGTACTGGAACGTATTTTATCAATTCCTGATCAATCAGGGCGTTTCAGTTGAGTGAGGAAAAACAAAGAGGTATACTTTAAGTATCGTTTCATTCTGATTAAGGAGGAATTCTGATGAATGATGTTGTAATAATTACTGAAGCGGCAGCTTTTCAAATAAAAGATATGATGAAAGAACATGAAGAAGAAAATGCATATCTTCGCGTATCAGTTAAAGGTGGAGGCTGCAGTGGGCTTTCCTATGGTATGGGATTTGAACATGATATAAGTGAAGATGACCAAGTCTTAAATCAGCATGGATTAACAATCCTTGTAAAAAAAGAGGATTCACCAATTTTAAACGGTACAAAGATCGACTATAAGCAATCCATGATGGGCGGCGGCTTCACTATCGACAATCCAAATGCTATTGCAAGCTGTGGCTGTGGCTCTTCATTTAGAACGGCGACAAATGTTGGTTCTCCTGAAGAGTGTTAATAAATAAACAAAACGACTGTCTAAAGGCAGTCGTTTTGTTTATGTTTAGATGTCTAAACCATCGTGTCTTGCTTTGATGCTCAACCAAATAAACTTGTACTGTGCAATGGTTGTACACGTGCTTTAGGATCTAAATAGGCTTTTGCATTATTTACTGCAGTAGGTGCTTCACCAAATCCACTTGCAATAAGTTTAACTTTTCCTTCATATGTGCAAATATCACCAGCGGCATAGATTCCGGCAATATTCGTTTCCATTTTAGAATTAACGAGAATGGAGTTTTTCTCGATTTCTAAGCCCCAATTTTTGATTGGGCCAAGAGAAGAAACGAACCCATAGTTTATGATTAAGTCGTCAATATCAAGGACTTCTTTTCGATCTCCTTTTACTTCCTCTAAAACAAGTTGTTCGATTTTATCATCACCAATTAGCTCTGTTGGAACAAATGGCGTTACTAAATTTACCTTTGACTTTTTTAATAACTCTACACTATGTTCATGTGCTCTGAATTTATCACGTCTATGGATAAGGCTGACACTTTCGGCAATTGGTTCAAGCATAAGTGCCCAGTCTACAGCTGAGTCACCGCCACCGCACAGTGCTACTCGTTTTCCTGAAAATTTGTTTAAGTCATCAACAAAGTAATGTAAGTTTTTGTTTTCGTATTTTACTGACTCCTCAAGTTCGAGTTTACGAGGCTGAAATGCTCCGTTACCAGCAGTAATAATGATTGTTTTTGTATAATGTACTTCATTGTTTGTTGTAAGTTTAAATACACCATCAGCTTGTTTTTCAACTTGTTCAACGGCTTGTTCTAAGGCGATTGTTGGGGAAAATTGCTCCATTTGTTCTTTTAAATTATTAACGAGCTCTTGGGCTCTTACTTTTGGAAAACCTGCGACATCATATATGTATTTTTCTGGGTATAATGCAGAAAGCTGGCCACCTAATTGCGGAAGACTTTCAATGATTTTGACACTAGCTTGTCTCATTCCACCATAAAAAGCAGTAAATAACCCAACAGGTCCTCCACCGATGATGGTAATATCATATATTTTAGTATCTTCTTTCATAAGTTTTCCTCCCTTTTAGACTGTGCTAAATCACAACAAAATCTTATCACACAAACCTGCATAAATCATTTTCTTCAACTTATATGGATACATATCTAATTAAGAAACTATTCATAAAATGGAATGAAAACGATTATAAAATTGATTATACTATACAAAAACATAATATAAATTAGTTTCTAAAAATTATATAGAAATTCGGATGAAATGTTACTATTCATCCTAAATGGATAGGTAGATGAATATACTGACATAAGTGAACGGGTTCACAATTTTTTATCGCTTTACTCAAAATATATGTTGTATAACATAGGGGTAATGAATATTATTCAGTTACAACATTCTAAAAAGGAGTAGGTGATTATGTGAGAAAGCCAAGAGTTGTTGTGTTAGGTGCAGGTTATGGTGGGTTAATTACAGTGACTCGCTTGCAAAAGCTAATTGGTGTAAGTGAAGCAGAGATTACCTTAGTGAATAAGAATAATTATCACTATGAAACAACCTGGTTGCATGAAGCTTCAGCTGGTACTTTACATCATGATCGTGCTCGATATCCAATTAGAGAAGTCATTAATACAAGTCGCATTCACTTTATGAAAGATACAGTTGTTGCAATTGATAAACAAGCAAAAGTGGTTACCTTAGAAAAAGGTCAGGTAGAGTATGACTACTTAGTTATTTCTTTAGGTTCACATCCTGAAACATTTGGAATAAAAGGATTAAAGGAGTATGCATTTGGGATTACAAGCATTGATTCTGCACGTCAATTACGTGAGCATATAGAATATCAATTTGCTACCTATAATATGGAAAAGGATAAAAAAGTAGAACGCCTTGCCATTATAGTTGGTGGTGCTGGTTTTACAGGAATTGAGTTCTTAGGTGAATTAGGAAACAGAATCCCAAAACTTTGTAAAGAATATGATATTGATTTCCAGAAAGTTCGCATGATTTGTGTTGAAGCTGCGCCAACTGCTTTACCTGGATTTGATCCTGGATTAGTAAATTATGCAGTGAAATACTTACAAAAAAAAGGTGTGGAATTTAGAATAGGTACGGCAATAAAGGAATGTATAAAGGATGGTATTATCGTTTCCAAAGACAATCGCATGGAAACAATTAAAGCAGGTACGGTTGTATGGGCAGCTGGTGTTCGAGGTAATAGCGTTGTCGAAGAAGCAGGATTTGAAAATATACGAGGACGTGTGAAGGTTGATGATTATTTACGCGCACCAGGTCATGAAGACGTATTTGTTATCGGTGATTGCTCATTGATTATAAATGAAGAAACAAACCGTCCCTATCCACCTACAGCACAGATTGCTATGCAGCAAGGAGAAGTTTGTGCCAAAAACTTACAAGCAGCGATTTCCGGCTCTAAAAAAATGATTTCATTTACACCAGTCATGAAAGGATCTGTTGCATCCTTAGGTGATCATGATGCAGTTGGATTTGTCTTCGGCAAGAAATTTGTAGGCTCTAAGGCATCTTTTATGAAAAAGATGATTGATAATCGTGCTTTATATATGATTGGTGGTCCTTCCTTAGTGATGAAAAAGGGGAAATTCAACTTCTTATAGGAATCTGGATTTTTTTATTTTAATTTTACAAGTTTAGACACTAAGTATAGTCTCGTATCCATTTTTATAGGAAATAATTGGGGGAATTGATAAGATGTCACAATCAAAGCGGGGAAATGTGTGGTTAGCTGTAACAGGAATTGTACAAAATAATCGTAATGAATGGCTTGTTGTTAAGAAAACATATGGAGGATTAAAAGGTAAATGGTCATTTCCCGCTGGTTTTGTGGAACAAGGTGAAACGATAGATGAAGCAATTGGAAGAGAAGTATTTGAAGAAACGGGAATCAACGCCAAGGTGGAAGGTGTCATTGGGATTCGATCAGGTGTGATAAATGAAGTGATAAGTGATAACATGGTCATTTTTACCTTAAGAGCAGAAACAAATGAAATTACCGTCCAAACAAGTGAGTTAGAAGATGCAGCATTTATTCACCCAAAGGATCTTATTGATCATCCAGATTCATCCTTACTACTTGTAAATTTTGCTAAAGCCTCTTTCGATTATAGCCTTAAAAAGCACGATCATTTTAATCCTGGAGATCACTTTGGCTATAATGTATACCACTTATTTTTATAATATTCCCAATTGTAAGAATTCTAAAGGGATTGAAAGATAAGGGTGTATGTATTCGCTTACATGAAAATATTCGTCAGATTATCTTCCTTTATAGTTGACAGAATATTTGGTATATTATGACGAAACTACTATTTCTAAAAAGGAGAGATTTGGATGAAGACAACAACGGTAGAGACGACAAAGAAAGAATGTCCTTATTGCTCAGGAATAGGCTATTTTCAATTAATCTTAGGCGGTTCAGAAACATGTACCAGCTGTGAAGGTACTGGTGAAAAATCATAAAGCGAGACTTATCGGATCTTTACAGGCAGTGATCACCCACTAAACTTCTTGCAACTCCGAGAAACCTTTTACTGCCTGTTAAGGATGGGATAAAGCTACCCTTCTGTAAGTGGGGGTTCACTTTATCCCCCACATATCTTCTTTGTCATCACTCAAATCTTGCACGATGAGATTTACTGACTGTTAAGAATGGGAAGAAATGATCCTTTAATCACTGTATAGAAACTAGACAAATGATCTGGATAGACATCCATTTGTTCTATTTTTCACTCACAATAATTTAGCAATTCTTTAACAAACATTCATAGACTTATGATTGACTGTCTACCGTTAGTTCAGTACACTTAAATTGGTGTATGGGAGGTGGTAGACATGTTAAGCTTACCTGTTTTATTAATATCAATGCTTTTATTCTTAGTATTATTTTTTGGAATCGGGTTTTTATTAAATATGCTTTTACGCATGTCTTGGATTATGGCAATTGTCTATCCAATTGTTTGTATTTTTATTATAGATAATGTGAGATTTATTGAATATTTTCAAAGCCCTAATAAATCTTTTCCAGCTTTAGGCGAGAAAATTTTATCTTTAGCACTTGCCGATATTTTAATCCTATCTTCAGGTTTGATTGGGGCAATTTTATCAGGAGTTATTATTAAGATGCTCCGTAAAAGAGGATACCAAATGTTTTAAAAATCGTACTTTTGAAAGTCTGCCGGGTGTGACGTGCAGGCTTTTTTGTTGTTTAAATATAGGTGTATTTTGTGTGTAAAATTGTAAAGGATTTCGTGTTTTTAAAAATTGTTAAAATATGTATTTCGCCTATTTTTGAATATTCTCTCTCAAAACTGGAAACGAATAATTTGTGAGAGGAGTGAATAGGCAAAATATGATAAGTATAAAGAGAGTATCTAGAAGGTTGTTTATGACCTTATTATTTTTAGGAGCATTAACAACGACAATTGAGGCTATTTCAGGTGTAGAAGCAAAGGATATATCTAACTGGTATTTAGATGATCGTTCAACTTCTGATGGGAGCTATGAAGAAGAAGCTGAGGATAAGAAGGAAACGTTCAGAATATTAGGTTTAACCTTTAAAACAATGAATACTGAACAAACCGTTGCAACGAAAGTTTCATCAAGCGTAGAAACAGTTAATCATGATGTTCCCCTGGAAGAAGCATTTGATTGGTCAAAATATCCAACAAAGAAGGTCGTTGCCACAGGTTATACTGCAGGGATTGAATCAACTGGAAAACAACCAGACCATCCTAGTTATGGGATTACATATTCAGGTGTGAAAGTAAAGAGAGATTTATATTCAACTGTTGCTGCAGATCCAAATGTGTTTCCTATTGGGACAATTTTATTTATCCCTGATTATGGGTATGGAGTTGTTGCCGATACAGGTAGCGCTATAAAAGGGAATAGACTAGACCTTTATTATGAGACAGTGAAAGAAGTATACGCGAGCTGGGGAAAAAAACAATTAGATGTCTATGTTATACAAATGGGCGACGGTAAATTAACAGATGAACAATTAGAAAGTTTAAATAATGATAAATCAATGCAGGTATTTAGGCAAAAATATATAAAAAATAAAACGAAAAGCTAGTGGAAAAAACACACTAGCTTTTCGTTTTATATGATTAATCTTTCGTTGGAGGAGGAAACATATCAGGATGTAGAATATACGCTAGTTTTTGAAGTCCAATAAGCAACCGTGGTGAAGGCCGGCAAAATAATGCCTCTTCTAATAGATGGATATGCCCATTTTGCACAGCCCGTAAGTTGGAAGCTTCATTTCTTTTCAAAACATGTTCTCGTTTCATCCTTGACTGCTTTACCCCGACCCATGATAGGCAAATATGTTCCGGATCTCTTCGATGTACATCTTCCCATGTTGTTTTGACACTAGCCAGTTCAACATCATCAAAAACATTTTTAGCACCTGCTAATTGACAAAGTTCTGTTAACCAATTGATTTTCCCGGGAGTAAAAATAGGATTTGGCCACCATTCGAAGTAGACTGATTTAGGATGTTGAATTTTTTTTGCAATCTCTTTATATGTAGAAAGAGTTTGCTGATAGTGCTCAATTGCATGTGATGTTTCCTTTTCTTTTCCTGTTATTTTTCCTAAAGAAATAAGATTTTCAGCGATATCATTAAAAGATTGCGGGTTAAATACAATGTGTGGGATGTTGCGCTTTTTTAGTTCATCCACATTTTTTTCCATACCAGGTACACTTAAAGACGCCAGCACTAAGTCTGGTTTAAATGTTTCTAATAGATCCATATTGATTGAAAGGTCTGGGCCAAGCCTTGGAAGATGAGAGATATCTGCCGGCCAATCTGAAAAATCATCCAGAGCCACAAGGTAATCTTTTAATCCTAGATAAACGGCAAGCTCTGTATTACTAGGACATATGGAAATCAGCCTCAATTATCATCACCTGCATTTCACGAGAGTGTAAGAACACCGCCGAGATTAATAGTAATCATTAGAAAACAGCTTTTACCTTGCCGTTCCAGCTGACATGGCGGGTTAAATCAGTGCAATCCTCATTTTTTTTATAAAAATAAGAAATATAAAAATAGAGTAAGTAGAATACCTGTTAGCCCTCCAAAGAAAACTTCAATAGGCTGGTGTCCAAGAAGTTCTTTTAGCTGCTTCTGTTTTTCTTGTTCGGCTTTTTTCGGCCATACTTTTGCTTCTTCTACAAATTTATTGAAATCAACCACAAGCTTATTTAAAACAGTGGCTTGTTCACCTGCATGTCTTCTGACACCAGTTGCATCAAACATCGTAATAATGGCAAAAACAGCAGATATCGCAAAGATGGACGATTCTAGTCCATGATCCAATGCAACCCCTGTAGAAAGAGCAGTGACAGCTGCTGAATGTGAACTGGGCATCCCGCCTGTACTTGTTAACAGAGACCAATTCCATTTCCTCGTAGCGATAAATTGGATTGGTACTTTCACAAATTGAGCAAAAAAGATAGCAGCTAATGACGCAAGTAAGGGGAAATTATGTAGTAAATCCAAAGTATATACTCCTTTCATTGCTGTGAGATAGGATAAAGAGTACATTTCGTTTAAAACGATTCATGATCTGTTACAATAAAATATGTAATACATATACCAAACATTAATAGGCTTCAGATACCTTTACCTTTGTATACAATGGCAGATAAGTAGCTAAAATGAGGATATGTATGAAAGATTTTCTTCATTATAGCATATCTTCCTACTAAGCTTTTAGATCATAAAACATCTTTTTTAGTTGATTCTTAAGCTTTACGTTTGTATGAAGTTTTTTGGTGTCCAGCGCCCCTTTATATTCGTTACGAGACTTGTTAAGGTCTTTTAGCAAATCAAAATAAAACGAGGTGTTCTTTTTGTTTAAGGTACATAATCAGTTTGAACAAAATATTCAACATGAAACACTAGTCATCGGAATTTATCAACACAATGGGAAATTATCAGGTCTTGCAGCAGAATTGGATTCACAGCTGGATGGTCAAATCACAGATTTAATAAAAGATGGAGACTTGTCTACAAAACAAAAGGCGATTACTAAAATACTTACCCTAGGAAGACTAGCGATAAAACGTTTATATTTTGTTGGCTTAGGAAAAGAAAAAGAAATAGAATTTGACTTTGTAAGAGAAGCATTCGGAAAAATTTTCAAAACAATCCAAGAGGCAAAATTACAAGATGTTACGATTGCATTAGATACTTTTGTTTCAGAAAATGTTGCTGGCAATGACGCGGCACATGCTTTAGCTGAGGCTTTTGCATTATCTACTTACAAAATTGTTGATTACAAACAAAAAGCCAATGAACCTGAAAAGAACATCGAAACGATTCATGTCCTTTCACAAACAGAAGAGATAGATGAGATTAAGTCAGGATTGGAAGTTGGATATGCCTTTGGTAAGGGAACTAATAGTGCAAGAACGTTAACCAATATGCCGCCCAATTTGTTAACTGCAACTGAACTTGCATTATACTCGATCGAATTAGCGAATAAGTATCAGTTTGAATATGAAATTCTTGAAAAAGAAGATATGGAACGACTCGGAATGGGAGCATTGCTTGCAGTAAACAAAGGTTCAGTAGAGCCTCCTAAAATGATTGTTTTAAAATATCAAGGAAAAGAAGAGTGGACAGATGTTGTCGGCTTAGTTGGTAAAGGAATTACTTATGATACTGGCGGCTATTCGATTAAGCCAAAGGATGGCATTGTCGGTATGAAAACCGATATGGGCGGTGCTGCAGCAGTTCTTGGGGCAATGGAGATTATTGGTGAGATTAAACCAGAACAAAATGTTGTAGCAGTCATTCCTTCAACAGATAATATGATTAGCGGTGGTGCCTTTAAACCGGATGATGTCATCGTATCATTAAGTGGAAAAACAATTGAAGTGTTAAATACAGATGCAGAAGGGCGCTTAGTTCTAGCAGATGGAGTGACATATGCTAAGCATCATGGCGCAAATTATTTAATAGACGTTGCAACTTTAACAGGCGGAGTTATTATTGCATTAGGTACTGATACTACAGGTGCCATGACAAATAATGAAGCTTTATTTGAACAAGTACTTCAAGCTTCACATGAATGTGAAGAACCAATTTGGCGTTTGCCTATCACAGAAAAAGATAAAAAACGCGTACGCAACAGCAAAATGGCGGACTTAAATAATTCACCAGGCCGAGAAGGCCATGCGATTATGGCTGGAACCTTTATTGGTGAATTCGCTGAAAACACACCATGGGTTCATCTTGATATTGCAGGTACAGCAACAACTTCGAAAGGCAGCGACCTTGGTCCATCTGGAGCAACAGGAGTAATGGCAAGAACATTGGCAGCGTTTGTAGAACGGTTTGAAGCAAGTGAATAATTGATTGTTAGAAAGAGTCGGCTCTATATTTGGCCGATTCTTTTTTATTTCCGGCAATCTAGGGGATATGCAAGATTAAGGTAGGTTTTTGCAAGGTAATACAGAAGTATTCATCTAAGATGCTGAATGAATGGAAAAGTACCTTATGCTAAATTTTTCTACCAATCACCAATACTCTCCCTCTTTTAGCTAAAATTCCCGTTGACATATTGAAAAAGATTATGATAAATTTATAACTGTTTTTTTGGTTCTTTACCATATTAGTAAACTAAAGGGTTTTGGGGGTTTTTATGTTGAACGCCGTATTAATTGCTGTAACTGTTATGCTTATTTTAAGCTTATTAAGAATAAACGTTGTGTTTGCATTGATTGTTGGTGCACTAGTAGGTGGATTAACTGGCGGATTAGGTATCGCTGCAACTATTGAGGCATTTACGAATGGGTTAGGCGGAAGTGCAACAATTGCCTTAAGCTATGCTTTATTAGGAGCATTTGCTGTTGCTTTATCTAAAACTGGGCTACCTGACGCGATGGTAGCTACTGCAATTAAAGTAGTAGGCAAAGAAGGTGAAGAAAAACGGAAGACACTTTCGAAAGCCTTAATTCTCTTAATCATCTTAATTATTTCGATCTTCTCGCAAAATGTTGTCCCAGTTCATATTGCATTTATACCTGTACTAATTCCACCTTTATTAAAGGTTTTAAATGAACTTCAGGTTGATCGCCGCTTAATCGCAACGATTATTGCCTTTGGCTTAATTACACCATATATGTATTTACCTGTTGGCTTTGGCGCCATTTTTCAAGGAATCATGCAGACAAATATGGAAAAAAGCGGCTTAGAGGTATCTTTATCTGATATCCCGACTGCGATGGCTATCCCAGCTCTTGGAATGGTTGTAGGGCTCTTAATTGCAATCTTTTTCACATATCGTAAAAAAAGACACTATGAAACTCGTGAAGTTACAGGACAAGATTTAGAGAATCCATATACTAAGAAAAGCATCATGATTGGAATCATCGCAATTATTGCGTCGCTTTCTGTTCAACTATTTCTTTCGCAAAAGCTTGAAGTAGAAGGAATGATCTTTGGTGCATTAGCTGGATTAATCGTTCTATTTATTGGGGGCGTTTTAAAACGTAATGAAGCAGATATCGTCATGACAAATGGAATGAAAATGATGGCATTTATCGGATTTGTCATGATAACAGCATCAGGTTTTGCTAGTGTTATACAGGAAACAGGCCATGTTGAACAACTTGTTGAAAAATCTGCTAACTTGATTGGTGGAAACCAGGCTATTGGTGCATTGTTAATGCTTCTTGTAGGCTTACTTGTCACAATGGGAATTGGTTCTTCCTTTTCAACCGTTCCAATCATTACAGCCATTTTTGTTCCTTTATGTATTCAATTAGGGTTTAGCCCGATGGCGACAATTGCCATTATTGGTACAGCAGGCGCGCTTGGCGATGCAGGTTCTCCAGCATCTGATAGTACACTTGGCCCAACATCTGGTTTAGCAGTTGACGGCAATCATAATCATATTTGGGATACATGTGTCCCAACCTTTTTTCACTATAATATTCCATTGATTATTTTTGGGTGGATTGCCGCAATTATTTTATAATGAATTTTTTACACATTAAAAAAACTCTTTTCTAAGAGATTGTTCTTTTAAAACGAAAACTATTTAAAGTGATTGGAGCAGATTGCGAGACTCCTGTGGGTTGCTCACCCCCTGCCCCGCGGAATGAGAGCATCCCTCTCGATGCAATCAACCACACCGCACTCCCTTGGTAAATAGCAACAAAGTTTGCGAAAACAGTCTAAAAAAAAGAGGACAAATCATTTTACAGTGTGATTTGTCCTCTTTTTTGAATACATAAAGTTGGCTCGGCAGCGGCTCATGCGGCCGAGCATGAATGGTATATGGCGTTAAAGTCATGGCTTTAATGTTGTGTTCCATTCTTTTATGCTTATATTAACTCTCTCCAGTAACTCCTCATCATCCCATTCTAGTACTGTCTCTATCAATTCTGGATCTTTTTCTATTATTTCTTTTTCTAGCATTTCTCTCTCATGTATGTTTAAAAAATATTTTTTAAGTACTAATTCTTTCATCTCGTACACTCCCTTGTCATTTACTCTACTATTTTTATTGACAAAACTAGAATCAATTATACATTCAAGTTTAGAAAATAGTAAAAAAGGAGGATTTAACGATTTTTCGACAATCCTTTTTCTTGTCATTCCTATTTATTCCAGTGTATCATTTAATTATCCTATTTTTAGGAGGGGGAGATATTATGAGTTGGATGAAAGAACACAAACTAATTGTAACAAGTATGATTGTATTTGCCTTATGTATAGGAGTTTTAGGAGTTATATTAGTAGATATGATTGATAAAAAGGCGGTCTCTTCCTCAGAAACTGTAGCGAAAGAAGACAATACTATAGCAGCATCTCAACAAAACACTACGAAAACAGAAACAAATAATATCACTGAAAACCCATTCGGAAGTAATAAGACAAACCTCTCTGAGGAAGATATCTTAAATTATATGCACGGGATGTCACATCAAAAGGTTGTTGCAGAAGAAAAGTGGCTCCATTATGAAATGACAAATGAACGAATTCAATTTTTGATAAGTGTTGTTGAGAATGACAATTATAAAAACGGGGAGTTATTACTGGACATCCTTCAACGTTGGGCTGAAGGAGACTTCCAAAGAGCTGATAAAGATCATAATAAGATTTGGAGTTTGCAAGGCGGTAATGTTGGTGAGGCAACAGGTGTCATGACTCCTGAACAGGAGCAGCAGTATTTAGAAGAGAATAAAGGGAGTATTCAATAGAGAAGACATCATAGGATGTCTTCTTTTATAAGAGAATTTTCAAACAAAACGCTTCCGGCTTTTCGTTTGTCGAGCTCCAGCGCCAAGCCCCGAAGCACAGGACGTGCAAGTGCAGTTACAGCGACAGGACGTTGCGTTTGTAACTGCCTCTGGTCATAAGCCACGCATGAATTGAAGGTAAAGAACAACCTTCTATTCATGCGCGTCTTATGCCTGTCGGGGCTGAACATGGCCATCCGCTTTTATGGGTTACGCAGCAATTTTTTTATTTGTTGCTTTTGTAACAGCCGAATAAATTCTCGGGGCAATTAGTGCTCCGAAAATTGTAAAAGCTACATCCTTTACAATAAACCAAGCCATTATAGTCCAAGCAGTACTATAGGACATTGGAGCATTCATCCACATGTTTAATGCAAGCCACATATATGTTGTTCCGATTACATAGATAAGAGAAATACCAACAAATGAAGCGATCATGAACGATGATTTCTTTTTTTCTTTCCCTAACTCAATGATTTTCCCAACAGCATAAGCAGTAACAATATAAGATAAAATAAATCCACCAGTACTTTCGAAAATAACACCAATCCCAGCATGAAACTGTGCAAAGACAGGTGCACCTGCTATTCCTACTAACGCATAAATTGTCATTGATAAGGCACCAAGTCTGCTGCCCAAAAGCAGACCAGCTAATATACAGAAAAAGGGCTGCATGGACAATGGAACATTTGCGATTTGAAGGAATGGCGCCCAGGATGTAATATTAGCCCCAACAGCCATTAAAGCAGCAAACATTCCAACTAGCGTAAGATCATATGTACTTAATTTTCGTTTCATGGTTATCCCCCTCGTTTTCCCATTCTAATAAAAAAAGAATAATTGAGGTTTGCATGTATGTCAACTTAAATTTATATATAGTTAACAAACAGAAGGGTATGATGTTCAGTGTACTTTGGCAAAAAAAGAAAAATGAATTCATCTGATCGAGTACCGCCAAATCAGAATGTAACCACAACATTTCCAGTTCTCCATTCTGGAAGTGTTCCATATTATGAAGACAGTTCTAAATGGAATTTGCAAATATATGGTTTAGTTGAGAATCCGAAGCTTTACTCGTTAGAGGAGATTTTGACAATATTCCCACAAGTGGAACTTTCAAATGATATTCATTGTGTTACGGGTTGGTCAAAGCTTGATACAAGTTGGAAGGGAGTAAGAACGAGGGATCTTGTTAAGGACGTATCGATCCAGTCACATGCTAAACATGTTGTATTGCATGCAGAAGAAGGCTGGACAACAAATCTTACAATTGAAGATTTTCTGAAAGAGACGAGTTTGCTTGCCCATTCATACAACAACGACCCGCTGACACCTGAACATGGGTATCCGCTTCGAGGAGTGTTTCCACATCTTTATTTTTGGAAAAGTGCAAAATGGCTACGCGGTATCCAATTTACTGAACAAGGCCATCCAGGTTTTTGGGAACGAAATGGGTATCATATGAAGGGGGATCCATGGTTGGAGCAAAGATACAGTTTTGATTAATGCATGACCTCGGCATTCTTGAACTCGATTGTAGGAGAACTGTCGGGGCCCTGGTTGATTCTTTTTGTAAAAATGATATCAGATATAACTAATTTTCTACTTTCAAAAGAATAGTCTTTCCATTTTCATTTTAATCGTTATTGAAAAAGCGTAATTAAGCCAGAGTCAGATAGTGAATCTGTACTCTCAAGCGCTTGAGATAAATCATGATTTCCTTTTTCAATAACGACAATTGCAATTGAAAACCCATGGTTTTTCAGCTCAATAATATTTTTGGCCGGATTTTAGTGGATAAGTTGCTTGTTTTTAATAAAATCCATAACCATTTTTCCAATAATCCCGATTATGAATAAAACAATAAATGAGTAAAAGTAAGTCCAATTATGCAATTTATAAAGATCAGTATATACAAAAATTGGTTGAACTATAAAAGAGATTATACCAACAACAATAAGGTCCGCAATTAAATAAAATTTCCACTTGCTAAATGTTTGATACATTAATGCCATAATACTGGGAACTACAATAAATTCCACAGAGGCAAGGGGAGAAAGAAACTGAACTAACTGATAAGGGTGACTCCACAAAAGGAAGTATTCTCCTATATCATCAAAAACAGTAGTTAAAGCATAACTGATCATAAATGCTAGTGAAATTAGCAAAATCCTTTGCCGATCTATAAACAAAATAAATATTATGAGAAGGATAGCATTCAAAAGTAGGATACTCCACCATTGTATACTAAACAAATCATGATTCATCCAATGCTCCATTTCTATTTTGTGTAATGCATTAGTCATTTCTTCAATAACTTTTTCCATAAGATACCTCCTTATGTAAAGTATCCCCAGGAGTTTTAATAATAATTCCACCGAATATTAAGAGTCTTTTATATAGAAGGAAAATAAGACATAAAATGGTTACTTAATGACATGTGCGGAGATCCATGGTTGGAGCAAAGATACAGTTTTGATTAATGAACAGCTTAAAATCTTTAAACTTTGTATGATGTTAACGATAATATTGAAAGTTTTAAGACGATGAAAAGTTATCCTCATGAGAGGATAACTTTTTAAGGTTGACTGATTGTGAACGTCTGGCAATGATAGGAATTTCCTTCTGGCATGAATGTGACACTATCAACTTATCATGTAGAGTAATAGCTAATAATCTCAGCTTTTTAGAACCATGGCCAATTAGAATTTTCTTAACATTTCCCACTTCACGATCAATCCGAACTATTTCTTTTTTTTCTTTTTTTTGAGTATTTCACGTAGAGGGCGTTGATTGGAAAGTTCAACTTTTTCTTCTGACTCTACTTTTATTTTTTTTCCCTTAACAAACTCGTCAACTTGTGCTTGAAGGTCTGTTACTACTTTCTTAAGATGTGCCTTTTGTTCTTCTGATAAGTTCTTTCTATTTTCTTTCGTAACACCATTTTTACGGAGAACATCCTGCACAAAAAGCTCCATCATTGAAGACGAGATTTCATGGAGATTTAATTTTTTATCAGACACTTGTTTCACCTCACTTTGGTTAATTGTATTGAGGATAATGACATATATGTTTAATTGAATAGTAGTTCTATAATGTCTAATCAATTATTTTTGATTAGACACCATTCAAATATTGTTACTATGAAAGAGGCTGTCTAAAAGATATCTTTTTCGACAGCCTTCTCTTATATTTTAAAAAATATCGAGGCTAACAATTAATGCAACTAAAATTTGTAGAAGAACTTGAAGAGAGATTGCTACATCCGTATCAGTAGTTGCAACAGTAACACCGCTAGAGTTTTCGATGACAAGACTTTGTCTATTAACTTGTTTCATGTCAGCCTGTTGTAATAATTGTTGTGTTACTTGCTCAGCGCGATTACTATCAGCGATCGTTAAGTTGATAACAAGAGCGATAGCAACTTGAAGTGCAACTTGAAGAGACACAGCTACTTGTGTATCTGTCGTTGTAACAGAAATGTTAGTAGAATCTCTGACAATAATCGTCTCAGATGAAAATTGTTCGATATCACTCACCTGGTCTGCATATTGTTGTACAGTTCCGCGGGGTGCTGCCCAATTATATGGTTTTGCTTTCATTTTATATTCCTCCTTTCAATGTAATATATGAATGGAAAACTATTCTTGTATGAGACAAACATTCTAGTAATAAAACCCTTTTTACTTTCTTCTATTTGTTTATGGTTCTTATATTTCTGTTTTTAGTATTATTTTATTATCTCGAGAAAAAATCATGGCAAACTGTAATCAAGTGGATACTCACTTCAGTTCATTATAGTAGGAGAATAATATGTGATAATGTTAAAAAGAGTAAGAGTGGCAGTTTTGGTAGTAGGTATAAGGAACAAAAACATTGTTTAGTAACTAGAAAATGAAGAAAGAGACTGGAGCTTTTTTAAACACCAAAAGCTTTTCATCCAGTCTCTTCATATTATCCTTTTACATCAATAGATTTCCCTAAATTAGGGTGTGGTGCTTCGAGCATTTGGAGTATATTTTGATTATTTTGCTGTGCGGCTGCCATCGTTTTTTTAACTAAGGCAATGCTAATGCTTTGCCCAACGAAGCCTGATTCATTCCAATCGATAAAGCGGCAATATCTATAAAAACACCTCCTCTTGATTGTATCGGAAGCTTGTTATGTATATTGAAACGGAAAAAGTTAACGATAAAGAGGGCGCTTAAGTGAATGGAGATCATCCTCTGTATTCGTATTTCGCTCACTAATGAGCTTGATCGCATCTTGTATTCCCTCATTATAAATATAAGGTCCTAGTTTTTCTAAACAAAAGTCCAAAACTGCTTCGGCTGCAATCTCTCCAATTTCTTCATCTCTTTCTTGATAAAAAAAGCTAATAATTTCTTCTTTCATTCCTTGCTTGGCTTCCTTTGAAAGATTAATTAACATGTAAAAACCACCATCCAATTCGTATACTTAATCAATACAATACTAAAAATAGATAGAACTTTCTTTATGATACATCATGCATGTGAAGATAAGCGAAATTAAACGAAATCATTGAAATTTTTAATAAATCAGCTAAAAATAAAATAATCCGTGAACAATTATCAACCTAAATCCACGACTATATAAAATCATGTAAATGATTTAGGATAAATAAAGAAAGCAAAAGTATGTATATGGAGGCAGTGTAATGAACTATTATATCGTAACTGGTGCATCACGCGGTTTGGGGGAAGCGATTGTAAAGGAATTACTAAATCCTAACAATGTCATTATTTATTTATCAAGAACAAGCAATCCTGCTTTTGACGAACTAGCAGCTAGTAAAAAAACAGCCATTTTTTTTGAAGAATGTGATCTTTCAGATATTGATCAAATTAGAGCTGTAATGAAAAAAGTGTTTTCTAAGATTGATGCTAAATTGGCAAACAAGATTACATTGATTAATAATGCAGGGATGGTTGATCCAATCAAGTATGTAGGTGAAGCAGATGAAAAAAACATCGTATCTGCTGTTAAACTTAATTTACTTGCTCCGATGATTATGTCTGATTATTTTATAAAAGAATCAAAGGGATATACAGGGCAGGCAGTGATTGTTAATATAACTTCTGGTGCTGCAAACCGACCTACAGCAGGTTGGAGCACTTATTGTAGTGTAAAGGCAGGATTAAACATGTTTACAAATACAATAGGTGTGGAGCAGGGAGAACGTGAGAATAACGTGATTGCTATTGCATTTTCACCAGGCATTATGGATACCCAAATGCAAAGTACGATTCGTACAGCAGATAGAAAGGATTTTTCTTCAAGTAATCAGTTCAAAGAATATCATGAGAAAGGCTTATTAAGAGCACCAGGCTTTGTTGCACATCTTTTAATAAAATTGTTATCAAGTTCATTAGAAAATGGTCGTGTTTATGATATAAAGGAGTTCATCTAAAGGTGAAAGGACATTTTACAAAAACTTAATAATTATTAAATGCCAAAAAAAGATTCGCAAAAATTGTCAACTGGTGTAATAATAATTGTAATGAAAATTTGAGGCCTCAATTTACATATTTATTACTTTGTGTTTAGATGGTAGGATAGATAAAAAGACCCATAAAAAGACGATTTACATGATTTATGTTTAATAATTTTAAGGATTGTCATGTCTACTTCAATTTGATTCATCAAATCTTAATAGTTTCGTATATTGTAAACAGTTTAGAGGTGACTGACATTAAACAAGTAAAACAAAAAAAGTTTGCAGTCATCATTTCCTTATCAGTTATGATCATCACTTTACTGTCTTCATTAAACTTTTATGCTACTTATTTTAATACACGTAAAACGATCGAATTAACAATTGCAAATCAGGCTATGTCAACAGCTAGGTCCATTGTAGATCATCTCGACATACATACATATGAAAAATATTTAGAGGAACAATCAATACATAATCTTAAAAAGCTTGAGGCTGAGCTTATCGAAGCTCGTAAGTATACAGGTGCTAAATTTGTTTATATCCTCAAAAATCAAGAGAATAATCAACCAGGAATAGTAGCAAAGGGACTTTTAGCAAATGATTCAACAACAAGTGTGGATGATTGCTGCATGCTGCCAAAAGAACTAAATAGTAAGTTTACAGAGTATAAGCCATTTTTTGCTAGAATAGAGGATGATATAGGAGGTACCTATATTTTATCTGGTATACCTATTGTAAATGAAAATGGGCAAACACTCGGGTCACTTGTCGTAAATGAAAGTGTCGATAAAGTGGATAAAATAACAGATACTGTGATGAAAAACAGCGTTCCGTTTTTTTTATTTAGTGGATTGTTTGTTATCCTTTCCTTTAGTATTTTTATTGGCTTTCAATTATGGTTGCGCAAAGAGGTTTCAACACAGGTCGGAGATACAGAAGAGACGTACCAAGGTGAATTTCATTCAATGCTGCAAACTATGAGATCCATTCGTCATGATTTTATTAATCATATCCAGGTTATTCAAGGTTTATTGAAGATTGGAAGAGAAGACCGGGCATTTGAGTATGTGAATTCTTTAACGAGTGAAGTCGAAACAATGGAGCTTCCGCTTAAAGTGAAAAATCCAGCACTATATATCTTATTACAATCTAAGTGGGCGAGAGCGCAAAATGAAAAGGTTGATATGCATCTTTTAATAGATGATCATACATATCATAAAATAAAATCGATCGATTTAATTAAGTTATTTTCTAATTTAATAGATAATGCATTTGATGCAACCTTACTCCTGCCTGAATCTGATCGATTCATTAGTATTGAAGCAGAATCTTCTCCAACAATGTATGTATTTAAAGTAGAAAATATCGGTCCGATTATTCCAAATGAAATCATAAATAAAATTTTTGATGTTGGATTTTCAACTAAAGAAGAGAAACGCGGAGTCCCTAGAGGTGATGGGCTAGGTATTGTAAAGTACGTAGTGGATAAATATGGAGGTTCTATTGTTGTTAACTCCGTTAAAAATACCACAACCTTTATTGTGAAAATCCCGATTAAATCTTAAAAGCTATCATATGATAGCTTTTTTTTGTTCCAATTTTTATTTTTTTACATATAAATAATAAAAGTTTGTTTTTTTAGGGAATGAACTGTAAGAGAACCTATCTTACTTGTTGATATGAATAAAGATATGTGTTACATTATTCTGAATATTTAGTTTAAGGAGGGTAACCATGCGACGAGTAAAAATAATGGATGTATTTAATCATCCAATTGCACAAAAATATTTAAATCGTTCAGGTGTTTCACACGCGATTAGAGTTGCCGGGTATGCTGTGCAGCTCGCCATTAAGCATGATGTAAATCCTGACATTGCAGCTAAAGCAGGCCTGCTTCATGACATTGGTCATTACGAATGGTATACAAATGGTAAATGGGATTATGAGGAATATAAAAAAAATGATATTCATGCGATTAAGGGAGCGGAACGTGCCCATAAGCTTCTTATTCGTCTTGGAGAAGATCGCCAATACGCAAAAGAGATTGCATTAGCCATTTTACTCCATACAGATTCCTACTTGCCTGAAAATTCAATGAAAAAAAATTCCCTGCAGCAAATTGTCCGTCTCGCCGACGAAATGGATGAAGAACCATTTGGTAAGCATCATTACCGTGAAATAAGCAGAGAAGATGCACTAAAAAAAATAAATAGACTTGATCAAGAAATAGAACAGCTGATTAATGAATATCGGAAGACAGTTTGAAATGTCGATGATAAAAAAATCGGGTGCAAGATGTTCTTTTTCTTTCATATACAATATTGATCAGTGGGTTAATAAATAAGAGCACACAGAAAAATTTCTTAATAGAATTTTACTGTGTGTTTTTTGAAATCTTTTGTTCTCAACATACATAATTTTAAATAAAAAATTGAAACCAACCACATCATTCATTCGTATAAACATCTATAGGTATGATGTCTCTTTTCTTTTTCCTTACGGTCATGTTATCAAGAAAAGTATAATGTTTGACTGTGGTGTTTGGGAAAGATAAGATAATAGTAATATATATAATGAGACAAATATGACTTTAACTGCATGATGACTGAGTAAAACGTATAGCATAAGGAAGTTGAGCAGGAAGGAAAGCACATTTTTAAGAAAATAGGTTAAGTTAAAAAGTAGTCAGAGTTTCATCATCCTCTTACAATACAGGTGAAGATGCAGCTAGTGCCAATCAGTGCTTATAGAGAAAGAAAATATGTTTCCGGTCGATACGATCATATTCAATATCGTGCATTTTTAAAAATTACTTTTAACAGGAGGAAAGATCAAGATGGGATTTCTTATTTATTTTATTATCATCATGGCTGTACCATTATTGATTCAATTGTATTTAAAAAACACGTATAAAAAATATTCAAATGTAGGCACATCATCAGGGATTACCGGTGCCGAAGCGGCAAGACGGGTTTTGGATGAGAACGGATTATATAATGTTAAGGTTGAACCAGTAAGAGGAAGACTAACAGATCATTATGATCCTAGAAGTAAAGTAGTTCGCCTTTCTCAAGACAATTACTATGGAAATTCGATTGCTGCTATCTCAGTAGCTACTCACGAAGTTGGTCACGCTGTGCAAGATAAAATGGATTATACTCCATTAAGAATCAGACACGCTCTTGTACCTGTTGCAAACTGGGGATCAAATTTATCCTTCTTCTTTATTCTAGCTGGTATGTTAATGCAAGCGTCTGGAATGTTCCTGCTAGGAATCATATTTTTTGCAGTTAGTGTCCTTTTTCAGGTAGTCACACTACCTGTCGAGTATAATGCTTCAGCTAGAGCCCATGATTTTATGGTGAGTTCGGGAATGATTCGAAACAACGAAGAGAGTGGCGCAAGAAAGGTTTTAAATGCCGCCGCTTTAACATATGTAGCAGCAACGATTATCGCTATTATGGAGCTATTACGTTTCATACTCATGTTTGTGGGTATGAATAATAATGAAGAATAATAAATAGTGTGCAGGATCGTTATTTGAAAATGATCATGCATGTAGAGGTCAGACTTAGAATATGTCTGACCTCTATTCTTTCATTTGTAAAAAGGCTGGATTTACTGGTAATCTTTTCTTATACCTTGTACAGTTTTTATAGATCTTAGAACTTTCTGAAACCATAAAATCAACAGATTCGTATACATAGTTTGTGATGTTACCATACTTATTCTAATCATGTGAGAATTTGTCTATACTAGCATAGAGATAAAAAGAGGAAGAGGATCCATGAAACAGGAGGAAAAAAATGTGCTAAAATCAAAGACCCATTTTTGGACATTGCAGATTTTACTGATGCTATTAATTGTCTATATTGGTTCAAAGGTATCTTTTTTATTTGAGCCAATCATCGTCTTTGCTTCAACTTTATTTTTCCCGATACTTATTGCGGGAATTCTATTTTTTATTTTTGCTCCAGTAGTTAAGTGGCTTGAGAAAGGTAAGGTGCCAAGAACATTAGCGATATTAATTCCATACATCGTTGCGATTGGTGTGGTTTCATTACTCATCGCCTTTATTGGTCCAATTCTTTCTGAGCAGGTTACAGATTTAATAAAAAATTTCCCGAGATATGTAAAGGAAATTAGTTCATTTGTCATTAATATGTCGCAAACCGGCTGGTTTGAATGGGTAATGGAACAGGAGTATGTATCACTCGAACAAATTGAAAATACATTGACAGGTTATGTAGGAAACTTACCTGAAAACATTACTACAAGTATCACAAAAGTTTTAGGTGTTGTAACAAATATAACGTTAACATTGATAACAGTACCGTTTATCTTATTCTATATGCTAAAGGATGGCCAAAAACTACCTTCAAAAGCAGTTTTAATCTTACCGAATGCATATCGTCATGAAGGGTTAAAGATTTTTGATGATTTAAATGAAACACTTTCAGCATATATTCAAGGGCAGCTAATTGTGTCACTTGCAGTAGGGATAGGCTGTTTTATCGGTTATACAATTATTGGATTAGATTATGCGCTTGTCCTTGGAATTGTCGTTGCAGTGGCGAATATCATTCCTTATTTAGGTCCGTTTATCGGGGCAGCACCAGCTGTTATTATCGCTTTACTTGAGTCGCCGACAAAGGCGTTATTAGCTGCGCTTGTTGTGTTAGTTGTTCAGCAAATAGATGGAAATTTTTTATCTCCACTCATTATTGGGAAACGCCTAAATACACATCCGTTAACGATTATTTTACTGTTAATCGGTGCCGGCAGTTTTGGCGGAATTCTGGGTATGATTTTAGCAGTACCAACTTATGGTGTGTTAAAAGCTGTGACGTTAAATATTGTTCGATTAATCAAGTTACGCATGAAATATAAACAAGACCTTAATAGTGAAAATTTGAAGATCTAGGCTGAACCCTTCCTTCATTTGAACATATAATGCTGATAAAGCTACTTGAAAGGCGATAGAAGTGGCAATCTACAATTGAAAAAGGGTGAGGAAATGCCTGCATTCGTAGGGCCGGTACAAGTAAATGAGGTAGAAGCCAATGCGATATTTAAAGTTGGCGATACATTTAGTTTATCACCTAAATCTTCGGATAAAACAACAGTTGGCTCAGGTTCAGTTAGCACTGGTGATTTCATTCAAACACAAAATCTCTTCAATATAACGAACTTCTATGATGCTGATTTAATTGATCAGCCATCCATCTTAAATAAATAGTATTTCAAAGGCTGATCTAAACAGATACATGAGAAAGCATGGCACTGTTGAGTCAGTCTTTTTTTTGAAGGCTCTTTTCTAAGAGAGTGTTGCTTTTAGAACGAGAACTATTTAAGTTTGATTGGAGCAGATTGCTGCACTCCTGCTAAGAGCAGTGGGACAGGTGAGACTCATGCAGGCGTTTACGCTAAGGAGGCTCACAGCCCGCCCCGCTAAAAAGCGAGCATCTCTCGCTGCAATCAACCACACACCGCACTACTTGGTAAATAGCAACAAAATTTGCGAAAACAGCCTTTTATTATTTGCTGCAAAAGAATAAAACAACTACTATAATAAAAGCAGCAGGAAATAGAAAGGATGAAATCGCTTTGAAAATAAGAAAGGCAAATGTACATAATGGTAATGAGCTTATTACAAATGTTTATATTTATGAAAATAAAAAACAAGAATTTAGTTTAATTGCCATTCCAGAGATAGAGTGGTCGACAACTGTTCAATATGAAGAAGAAAGAGGACTGCTAAAGTCAAGACTTATTGATTCCTTATCACAGCGTGTTCCGGTTGAAACGGCTGAAGAGTTAGCGAATAAAATGATTCACTGGGTTGGCGAAATGTAAGAGGTATAATAGTTAATGACAAAGAGGCAAAGCTTTCAGTTGCCTCTTTGTATTGCTTATTGGATAAAATCATTTATCTAGCTGTTGAAACAAAACCTTAATTGGTCAAACGCTTACAGGTGGAATGACTGGAACTACATCTTTAGTTGATCAAGATGATTGTTCATTTGTATGTGAGATGTCCAAAAATTCCTCAACTTGATTGGTATACTTGTCTCTTGGGTAGCCCATATATAGATTTGAGGAAAGTCTGATAGGATCACCAAAAAAATATCGTTCATATTGAGTTTGACGAGTTCCAAAAGCACTCATTGCTACATCCCAGGCAAGCCTGAATATTTTCGTCTTTGTTACAGCATTGCACCCGGATCCTTGGCAATAGTGATTTAAATCTTTCTGCAATGGAGAATGGAAGTCCTCTTCCGTTTGAATGGCAACTAATCCGCCTGCACCAATAAGCTGCAAAATTTCAATCATACGAGGGTAGAGTTTAGGGAACATATTTACTGCTACGTATAGGGAATGAGTATTTGGGATCATTGTCCCCCATTCATCAATAGATGCCTGTTTATCCGCACGATCCAACAAGGCGTTCATTGTTTCTAATCCAATAATTACTTCACTTATTTTTTCCCTAATATGATGGTATTCAGATAGATTCAGCGTATTTACCATCAATTGAGCAAGGCCAAGAATAAATTCAGTTTTTGTAATTTGCCTAATTACGACCTGCTGAAGTGTAAGTGGAGTAAAACTACTTCTTGAAAATAGTTGATAAGCAATGTCTGGTCGATGATAAAAAAACACACGTTCCCAGGGAACTAAGACGTTATCAAAAATAATCATCGTATCTATTTCATGAAAACGAGATGAAAGTGGATAGTTAAAATGAGATGCCCCCTGGTTATAGGATTCACGGCAAATAAACTTTACCCCATTTGTATCAGTAGGGATACTAAAAGAAAAGGCATATTCCTCCTCCATATTTTTAGCGCCAGATGGAAAGATTAAGACCTCGTCAGTCATGCCGCCTTGTGTTGCTAAAAGTCTAGCTCCTTTGACAATAAGTCCATCTGAAGTTTTTTTTATTATCTTTGTTGCGATGGGCTGGGCTGTTATTTCATCATAAGTTGAAGATCGGTTGATTTGAGGATTAATAAAGCTATGGGTGAAGGAGAGATCTCGTTCGCGAGCCGTTTCATATAAATTTATTAAGTTTTTACTAAATTCTTCATCCTGATCATTAAGTAAGCTTGCTGAGGATGATAGAGCCATAATGACCGTGTTTAAATAATCTGGTGTTCTTCCCATCATTCCTGCTGTTTTTGATGCCCATGTTTTCATCATAAATTTTCTAGCTTCGAGGTCTTCTTTTGTTTTAGGCTGTAAATATGATAGGCCGACTCGTTGATTCGTTTTTGGGGACTTGAACGTCATGTTCTCTATAAAGTCTGGGTGGACTTGTAAATCATAGAGAGAAGCTTTTGTTAACATCGCTCCTTTATAAACGGGATGTGCTGAAAGCTTTTCGGTTATTTGTTCACCTCGAATCCACACATTTGGCTTCATTTGATCCATGCGTGTTAAGTATTCCCTTCCACTTATGGCAGCCAATTTCATCACTCCTCACCGTCAAATATGTAACAATATATGCATCTGAAAATCTTAGGGTGAGGAGAATATGTAAAAATAATGTAATAAAATAGCGGAAACTTTTAAAAGGAATTATGCTTCTCAATAAGGAATAAAGATAATAGTAATATAAACTTAATGTTTGTAAGCGCTTTCTAAATGTTTAAATACCTGCACCAAGGAAAAAATAAGAAATAATATCTAATTTTGAGAGGTGTGAGTAATGTGCATGAAGAAAACTTTTTTAAAGGGATGATCTGGGCAACGTTTTTAAGTGTACCATTATGGTTATCATTTTTTGGCTGGATGAAGCTAACGATTGGATTATTAAAGTTTTTATAAATAGATGAAATCAGTATTTCACGATAGATGTCCAAGAGCCTCTTTCATTTAACATTTTTCTGTAAATTGGAAAATAATGTTATAGTAAAATACGATTCGAAAAAAGTGGGTATAGTTGTGAGGGGTCATTGGATGGAAGTGCTTGTAGTACGGCAACCTATTTTTACTCTCCTGTATTACGTCCTAAAATAAAATTAAGTCAATCAAACAGGCTATTGTCTTGCTGGAGCGAAATGAATAAATGGCCATATGGGCTCTCTATTAAAAGTATGCAAAATTCCAATAATGGTTGAAAAATGCAGGAAGTGATTAAAATGTCACTTATCCGTTCCAAATTATGTGAACAAATTGCTGTTCACACTGGCAGAAGCCAATCAGCAACATACATGTTAACTGGAATATTCTTATTAATTGTTACATGATTAAATCGTAATTTAGTTGATATTTTAAATGATTTACCCCTAACAGATGATATTCAAGAGGCACTCTTAGAAACGAAAAATGATCTCTATCAGGTTCTTTCATGGTCTATACAGATTGAACATTTCAAATGGGAATTAGAAGGATTGAATTTACCAAAAGAGGTCATTAATCAATTTTATATCCATGCTAGTAACTGGGCTTTAAGTATGATGGAAGCAAGGGATGCAAATATTTATACACAAAAAACTGCTAGTGTTTAACTAGCAGTTTTTTGTGTATCATGCAATGACTCTTTATTTCGCTTGCCTTTGAAATAACCAAACGCTACGACTGCTGCTACTACAATAAACTCAAATGCATATTGGAGCCATTCTTCTGCAAAAAAACCGGCTATAAAAGGTTCTTTTACAATCATTTTTGTAGCTGTCCAAGTTACCACAGCAGCACCGATTAAAATAATGATTGGATACTTTTCCATGAATTTCAAAATAATTGTACTTCCCCATACAACAATCGGAATCGAGATAAGCAGGCCAAGGAAGACTAATAAAAGACTTCCGTGTGCCGCACCAGCTACAGCTAGTACATTATCAAGCCCCATAGCAGCATCAGCTATGATGATTGTTCTAATCGCTGCCCACATATTATTACCTGATTCTACTTCATGTTTTTCTTCTTCTGTTATTAATTTGTAAGCAATCCAAATTAAAAGGATGCCTCCAATTAGAAGAAGACCAGGAACTTTTAACAAGTACACAACAAGCATAGTGGCAATCGCTCTAATAACAATTGCCCCAATGGTTCCTAAAATAATGACCTTTTTTTGCTGATCTTTAGGAAGCTTTCTGGCTGCAAGACCAATGACAATTGCATTGTCACCAGCTAAAACTAAGTCAATAACAATGATTGACAACAGTGCTGTAAAAAATTCAATAGAGAAAAAATCCATTTCTTTTTCACCTCACCTCTTCTATTTTTTGATTTTTGATAAACAATATTCTTGTAAAGATTTAACACAAAGAGGATTGTATGCAGATAGATATGTCTGTATAAAATAAATAAAAATAATGTGATAAATACATAAAGTCAGTAGCGGTTTTTACTATGAGATTTTAGAATAAATAAAAGAAAAAAATTTTTCTTTTTAAAAAGGAAAAATCCCCCTTACGTCGAAAGAAGTAATAAACTCGCTGTTTTTTCCTAATAGAAGTTGGTCTTTTAACTGGTAAAAGAACAATTAAAGGAGGTCATACGCTCAATGGGAGTGCAGCCTACATTTTTTGTATTAGATGATAAGATGGTTGCGGTTTTTTCGGTTATGAAAGACAATTGCAAAATTAAAATGGAATGCTTGTTTTCAAAAACTGGAATTGAGGATTACACCTTAGAGTATCATGGACCTATAGAGAAAAAAGCGGAATTAATTGAATTAGCTATTGTAAATGCACAAAATATATTTGATCATCAGATTTTAACCGTATAAAAATGGGTTGACCTTTTGCTTTTTCATTGAAAACAAAAGGTCAACTTTTTGTTTTTGGCTCTATTAAACTTGTTGATTGCAGCTAGAGGCGTTCGTTTTCACGACTTCAGCTACAGAACATTGTGCCAAAATCAATAATGAGCTATAACAGTACCTTGTTTTTAAAATCGGGTAAAAAGATGTATATAAAATATATATTTTGGACTATTGCGTTTCGTTTGCGGTATCACGCACCGTGTAGGATGAATTATTTTCGGTGAAAGGAACTGTCAATTAGATTAAAATGAAACTATAGAAAGCAGCATATATTGTATACGTTGGCCATGCATTCGTTTACCAACATAAAAGGAGTGTGAAACGATGGATCAGCAAAAAATTGATGAAATGACTGAGCTATTAATAAAAATTGAACAAGATATTAAAGAGACAAAAGAATCTTTACGTTGTATAAATAGAAGTATAGATAAGTATGATAAATACGCAATTCTGAATGTTTCTTAAAAAACTTGGCTACTAGCCAAGTTTTTTTATTTGGCTGTTTTCACAAACTTTGTTTCCATTTACCGAGTATTGAGGTGTGGTTGTTTGCTGCTAGAGGATGCTCGCTTCAGGAGTCTCGCAATCTGCTCCAATCAACCTTAAGAGTTTTCATTTTAAAGCAACAATCTATTAGATAAGAGCCTTTTATTTTTGAAGAAAAGGTGATTTGAAAATCAGGAGGGGATTCACTATTTGGGCTTGGTAATTTGCCAAACTTTTCTAATGTTTATATTGACAATTAAGAAAAAACTAGGAGAAAATGTAGTAGAGTAAGGGGTACATTATACTATTATTTCCTACTAAAAACCCTAGATGTATAGTAATATTAAGCTATAGAGGTGGTTGTTATAGCAGAAGTTGAGAGTCAATCTATTAAAAGGCACATGTTGCAATCTATTTCCTCACAACTAGAACATTCTGAGCTACAAGATCTATTATTTTCTTTTGTGGAAGACAAGCAAATCGTTAATTTTGGACAATTAGCCATCATTCATCATGAGGCATTTGGCGGTAAAGACTCAGAAATTATACAACTAGCCGCAGCAATTGAATTACTAATTTTATCTTTTGACATGTTTGATGATCTTGAGGATTTAGATAATATGAAAGAACTATGGATGCAAATTGATCGCTCCATTGCAATCAATGCTGCAACAACACTTTACACAATAAGCCAACAAACTGTTTTAAACCTCTCCTCACCATATAAACATCAAGTACTATCAGCGTTTTTACAATTCTCCATGAAAGCAATGGAGGGACAACATGATGATTTGCAAAATTTAATGAGCACAGAAGAAGAATGTTTGCATGTGATGAAGCGTAAAGCAGGTTCCCTTATTGCTTTAGCTTCGGTAAGCGGAATGTTGTTAGCAGGGGCTAATTTCCCTGAAGTTGAAGAATATTCATATCAAGTTGGAATTGCTGCACAAGCAGATAACGATTTCAGAGATTTATTTAATTTAAATAAAAATGACATCACTTCAAAAAAAAAATCTCTTGCATATCTTTATTTAGAGAAAGGCTACAATGAACATTCTCATGTATTAATGAAGTTTATTGAAAGTGGCAGAGAAATAATAGAAGAATTCGGCAGTATCGAAAACTATAAACAAATTCTGTTCGATTCAGGTGTGATGCAATACTTAAATGTAATTAAGCAAGTTGCTATTAATCGAGCAAAAAAGAAAATAGAAAGTTTAGACATAAAAGAAATTCATATAGAGAAAATTAAATCTCATTTGATAATAAATAAAAAACCAACTAATAAGGAGAGATAACCATGCAAGAAATCGTAAACTTTTTAATTGAAAATCCAGACGTACTAGAGAAAGTTGTTAATGGCCAAGCAAGCTTATTAGGTGTGGAATTAGACGATGTTTTAGGAGTAATAGAGGGAATTCTTGGTTCAGCTTCATTAAAAAATTTTTATTGGATTTAATATTAATTGAAAGGTGTTATTAATGCGTATTACCTTTAATAGAATAATTCAAATAGCAGTCATACTCAGCATAATTGTAACTTTTTACACCATACACTTGAATTATAAGTATCCGTATGTTGGAGCTGGTGTTAAAGTAACAAGTGATAATGAAATGTTGATAAATGTTATTGAACCAAAGACGTGGGCTGAAAAAGTTGGCATTCATCTAAACGACGTTGTTTTAGAAATTAATAATGAAGATCCGTTGTTACACAGCCCAGCTATAAAATATGGAATTCTTGAACAAGTATATGATTTAAAGGTTTTACAAAATGGTACAATAAAAGAATTTGAAATACCAACATCACTTATTAGTTATCAAAGTTTGTTTATTATAATAATTCCTTTGACTGTCCTTTTTTTATGTTTATTTTGTATTTTTTTCGTCTATCGAACAAACAAAGGTGTAAATTTAAGGTCTGCTCACTTTTTAAATTTGTTTCTTTTAATTATTGGTATGGCATATATAAGTGCAAGTGGTTCTTCAAGAGGAGATTCAATAAGTCGATATATTAATTTGACTCTTTTTTTATTAGTTCCTGTGAGCTACCTTCATTTTATATATCAATATTTTCAAGAATTAGGAAAAAAACTATTTAGTTTCAATTTCCTAAGAATTGGCTATCTCCTGGTAATTATTAACTTCGTTTCAGAAATAGTTCAAAATATGCTAATAGTAAACAACTTTGATTTTAATAGAATATTAAATCTATGTTCATTTTTATTCTTACTTGTTTTAACCTTTGTTTTAAAGTTTACAGGTCTGAAAAAAATAAAATATTCTGAGCAAGCTTATATAGTAAAGATTCTTATAATGACAAACGTAATAGCATTTACACCCTTTTTACTATTTTACGTTATACCATATGTTATCTTTCAAAAGTATATCTTTTCAGCAACTTTTTTAGCTGCCTTTTTATTATTAATTCCTTTTTCTTTGGTATATCAATTCTTAGCTACTAAAATATATGATATAGATTTTCTATTAGGAAGAATTAGGTATTACTCATTATTAGCAGTTATTCCCTCATTTATTATAGTAGGAATTATGCTCTTATTAAAAGAAAATAACCCAACCTTTTATCCAATTAGGCTATCTGTATATATCTATTTAGTAATAGTTTTAATATTCTATTCCAAAGAAATCTTGGATTTCCGCTTTCGATTTAAAAGATTTTCTGAAAAATATAACTATCAAGATAGCATTTTTAAATACACACAAAGTATCAGAAAGGCAAGTAATTTAGAGCATGTTGTTTCTGAGTTAAAACAAGTTATTTTAGATGTTTTACTTGTAAGTAAAGCTTATTTTATTGAAGTGGATCGTGAAAAAAATCTTACATCTGTTGATTTAAACGCTAAAGAAGCGGATTATAGCCCATATATTAAACAGATAAGAGATGTAACTGATGAAATTGGGAAAATCATCGAAGTAGATCGAGGATTTGTCATTAATACTGGTGAAACTGAAAATAAAAGCTATGTTTTGCTTTGCTTATCTATTCTTAATACACCAAGACTCACAAGAGACGAAATTTCTTGGTTAAAAACCTTATCATTCTACACAAATGTTTCTTTAGAGAATTTTTTAAAGATTGACGAACTTATGCAGCATATGCAAAAGCTTGAGACAGAAGGACATAATCCAGGCTGGCTGACGAAGCTGTTGTTTTCGATCGAAGAGAAGCAACGTTCTAATTTAGCGAAGGATCTTCACGATTCTGTGCTGCAAGATTTAGTGTCTTTAAAGAGACAGTGTGAGCTTGCATTAGTTGAAGTTGATGCGGATTCAAGTCAATTAAAGAAAAAGCTGCAAGAGATGAATAGCAGTATGACAAAGATCATTAAAACGACACGTGAGACATGCCAAGAACTTCGTCCACAATTACTTTATGATTTAGGTTTAGTAAAAGCATTAAATAAGCTTGTTATGCAATATCAGGAATATGTTGATTTTGACATTCGTATCAATACAGGCAACTTTACAATAACACTTGATATTGATACACAATTAAACATTTATCGCATTGTTCAAGAGCTTTTAACAAATGCACACAAACATTCAAAAGCATCACAAGTTCTTATTATATTAGTTTGTATTAAAGAAAAAATTGTTCTGCATTATGAAGATAATGGAGTAGGCTTTGAATATAGAGATTTTTATGATAAGACTGAAAGTATGGGCTTGTCGGGAATTAGTGAGCGTGTAAAAGCATTAAAAGGCTCAATTACGATAAATACGTCAAAAGGTAATGGATTAAAAATTGATGTTGAGATATAGTAAAAAGGACTTGGCTGGTGCCAAGTCCTTTTATAAAGTTATATAATATAAATATAATTAAGAAACATTTCAAGAAACAGATAGGATCTTGTAAAAGGGTGAGATGAATGATACATATTTTAGTCGTAGATGATCATCCAGCAGTTCGAGAAGGTACAAAAGCAATACTTGAGGCTGAGCCAGGGATTAAGGTTGATTGCTTAGATCCTCCATATACTGTTGAAGCAATAAATAATATTGACTTATCACCATTTGATGTGATTTTAATGGATTTAAACTTAGGTGATATAAATGGGATGGAAATATCGAAAACAGTCATACATAAGAATCACTCTTGTAAAATCATTCTATACACTGGATATGATGTTTGGGATTATTTCGATGAAGCCATTCGAATTGGTATCCATGGAGCTGTTAGTAAGACAGAATCAAAAAAGAAACTATTAACCTATATTCACCATGCAATTGAAGGTGACATTGTAGTACCGTATCAATATTTTAAAAATCTGCTTAGTCAGAAACAAGCGGAAATGATTGAAACAAATTCGGACCGACAAGACTTTAATGAACGTGAAAAAGCGATCTTGCAAGAAGTTGAAAAGGGACTGACAAATCAGGAAATTGCCGATCATCTTCATCTAAGCAAAAGGTCGATTGAATATAGCTTAACAGCGATATTTAATAAGCTAAATGTTAGTACGCGTACAGAAGCAGTTCTTATTGCAAAAGCAGAAGGAATCATTGATTAACATAATGAAGTGGTAAAGGGGGAGTTAGATGGACATCGATATTAAAAATACATTGATGGAAGCCTTAGGCATTACGATAACATCTGTTACAGCTGAAGAAGTTGTTGCAACAATGCCTGTTGATCAACGCACACGTCAAACATATGGTATGTTACATGGTGGAGCCTCTGTTGCATTAGCAGAAACAGTTGCAAGTGTAGGAACCTACTATTTAATTAACCATGAAACTGAAATTTGTGTCGGTATGGAAATAAACGCTAATCATGTTCGCGGAAAAGAGTCAGGAATGGTTACCGCATATGCAAAGCCTTTACATCAAGGAAAGACAACAATGGTATGGGAAATTAAGATAGTTGATGAAATGGATCATTTAATTTGTATATCACGTTGTACAATGGCCGTTATAAAAAAGAAATAATCAATAAACTATCAGCTGCCTCGTTTGATCGACACGAAAATTTGAAATAAAAAAAGTAGATAAGCTTATTGCTCATCTACTTTTTTACGTTTCCTAGCTTTTTGTAAATCATCCTGTACACTGTTTTCCCATAATGGCACTCCAATATTGTAAGCGGCTCTCATGATAAGATGACCAGCAATAGGTGAAGTGATAAAGACGAATACAATTCCTAAAAGTACCCTTGCGTTAGCTACATGATCTATTAGTAAATAATAAAGAAATAGTCCAAGCAGTATACTTAGAACTCCTAAGGTTGCACTCTTTGAGGCAGCATGATTGCGTGTATAGGCATCAGGCAGTCTGACAACACCGATCGCTGCAAGTAAGCTTAGTAATGAACCAAGGAGAATGAGAAGTCCTACGACAAATTTACTGATTTCGATCATTTTCGATGATTTCTCCCTTCTCCAGCCACTTTGAAAAGGCAACTGTTCCAATGAATGCGACGATTCCAATAAGTAAAATGATCTCTACGAATGCACTGGAATCAATTGCAATCGAGAGGATGGCCGTAATGGCAATCAAGTTAATGCCTATTGCATCAAGGGCGATGACTCTGTCTGGTGTTGTAGGCCCTTTTACAAGGCGAAAGACGAATAATAAAGATGAGATGGCAACGATGAATAACGAGAGGCCGATGATAAATTGAAACATTATCGGCTCACCTCCTTAATTGCTTTTTCAAATGAATTTTTAATATCGAGCTTAGCTTGTTCAACATCATCAATATCCATTGCGTGGATATAAAGTGTCTTATTATCTTCAGATACTTCTATTACAAGAGTTCCTGGTGTTAAGGTAATTAAATTTGAAAGTAACGTGATTTCCCAATCCTTTTCAAGATCTGTTTCTAAGGCGAAAATCGCTGGCTGCATCGAAAGTTTAGGAGATAAGACAACTTTTACAACACCTATATTTGCTTTTACTAGTTCACTGCAAAAGAGGAAAAAAAGTTTGATCACGGCCATGACGTTTAATAGATAAAAGCGTTGTTTGAAAAATCTCCGTAGAAAAAATAGAATCAACGCTCCAAAGAAATACCCTTTGAAAAAGGCAAGTGATGAATAATCATTTGATAGAAACATCCAAATATATGCGAGAAAAAAGTTTAGTAATAGTTGAAATGCCATATGCACTACTCCTTCAATACGGCTTGAATATAAATTGTTGGGTCAAGCAAAGTATCGGCAGCTTGAGAAATATAAGGTGATATCCATTCTACACCGAGACCATATGCAGTAGTTAAAGCGATTAAAATTACAATTGGTATTAATAGGCCTTTCGGTGATTTCTTTTGAACGAGAAGTTCTTCTTTCGGTTCTCCCCAAAACCCATGAATAAAGATTTTCATAACAGAGTAAAGTACAAGTAAGCTCGACATGAGAACAATGAATGCAATTGTATATTCTCCGGCTTCAAAACCGCCTTGTACGATTTTTAGTTTCCCAACAAATCCACTAAATGGCGGAATCCCTGCTAAAGACAATGCTGCAATAAAGAACATCCAACCTAAAAACGGATGACTTGCTATCAAACCGCTAAATTTTCGTAAATGGCTTGTCCCTGTTATAGCGATGATCACACCAACTAATAAAAACAGAGCGCCTTTAATGATCATATCATGAATTAAATAATAAACAGATCCTTCAACTGCCTCTGGAGTGTTTGCGGCAATTCCAAATAAGATCACACCAACAGCAGTGATAATATTATAGATAACAATTTTCTTGATATCCCAAAAAGCGATTGCGCCAATCGCACCAAATATGATTGTTAAAGCTGCTAACCAAGCAAGAATTTGATGTGTAAAGGATGGGTCATGATAAAAAATAAGTGTGTACACACGTGTAATCGAATAGACACCAACCTTTGTCAACAGTGCACCAAATAAAGCGGTTACGACTGTTGGCGGTGCTTGATAGGAACCTGGCAGCCAGAAAAATAATGGAAAAATGGCTCCCTTCAGCCCAAACACAATTAAAAATAGGATGGCAAGGACAGTTATATAACCCGATTGCCCCATTTCAGAAATTCTGACACTTAAATCAGCCATGTTTAATGTGCCAGTGACCGCATAAAGGTAAGCAACAGCAATAACAAAAAGGGCCGATGAAATAACATTCACTAGGATGTACTTAATTGATTCTTGCAGCTGTATTTTTCTACTGCCTAAAACTAGCAGCAAATAGGAAGACATCAGCATGACTTCGAAAAATACAAAAAGATTGAAAAGGTCGCCTGTTAAAAATGCACCTGAAACACCTAAAATCAAAAATTGTACGCCAGGATAGAAGAAAAATTTCTCCCGATCATGGCTAATCGTTGAGAAGGCAAATAACAATGATGTAAAAGCGATAATACTTGTCGTTAATACTAAAAGACTTGAGTACATATCTGCTACAAGTACGATCCCATATGGCGCCTTCCAGTTTCCGACCGCTAATGTTTGAATGCCGCTTTCGTGTACACGTTGTACGATGACAGAAGAAATAATAATGCCAGCGAATGATGCTATGGCACTTATCCACTTCTGTACTTTTATGTTTTTATTGAAAAAGATTAATATAATCGCTGTAAACAGCGGTATGATGATTGGTAAGATAATTAAGTTATTCATAATCATTTCCCCTTAGTTGATCCATATCATCTGTTCCAAGCTCCTGATATGAGCGGTACGCGAGAACGAGGAAAAATGATGTAACCCCGAAACTAATAACGATTGCTGTTAAAATTAACGCTTGGGGGAGTGGATCAACATACCATTTTGCATGTTCACCAAGTAATGGTGCAGCTCCATTTTTTAGACCGCCCATCGTTAAAATTAAGAGATGTGCACCATGACTTAACAAACCAGTACCGATAATAATCCGCAATATACTTTTAGAGAGCATTAAATAAGTGGCTGCACTAAATAAAAAACCACAGATTATACACATTAAAACTTCCATTTATTCTGTCTCTCCAATCGTTTGAATAATCGTCATTGTTACACCAATAACAACGAGATAAACACCTAAATCAAACAAAACAGCGGTAGCTAAAGATGTTGTCCCAAGAATAGGGAGATCAACATAACTAAATGTGTGAGTTAAAAATGGAGCGTCAAAGAAAAATGAGCCAACCCCAGTTAACAAAGCGATAAGCAATCCAGTTGCTGTCATTTTAATGTAGTCTATTGGTAAAAACGCTAGGACCGTTTTTAAATCAAAGGCTAAGAGTAAAAGGACAATGGCACCTGACGTCAATAATCCACCGATGAAGCCACCGCCCGGTGTATAATGGCCTGAAAAGAAGAGATGCCATGAAAACAAAATGATAATAAATACAACCACTTTTGTTGCAGTTTGGAGGATGAGATCATTCGTTTTTATGTTTGTTTTCTTCATCTTTCTTCCTCCTTTCTGACTTGAAGACGAATCATGCCGAAAATACCTAATGAGGCAATTCCTAGTACAGTTATTTCAAATAATGTATCAAACCCTCTAAAATCTACAAGTATGACATTGACCATATTTTTCCCGCCTGCTAACTTGTAGCTGTTTTCAATAAAATAAGTGGAAATTGTTTCGGAAACACGCTGGCTATTTGCCGATAATGCCAGTAAGGAAACGATTGTTCCAACACCTAATGAAATAATAAAGTTTGGCCAATTAAAATTAAGCTTTTTCTCTGGCTTTTTAAACTCTGGCAAATGATAAAAGCAAAGTAAAAACAATGCTACAGATACAGTTTCAACAGATAGTTGAGTAAGAGCTAAATCAGGTGCTCTAAAAAGGACGAAAAAGAGTGAAACTGTATAACCTACTGAACCAAGTGCTATGATCGATGTCAAACGAGATTTGGCAAAAAGAGAAGTGATTGTTCCAATCAAAATGACACCTGCAAGAATCACTTCATAAATACCAACAGATGCATTTCCTTCTAAGCTGAATGAAAATCCACCTTTAACAGCAAGTGATGTTCCTAAAATAACAATAAAGAAAGTAAAGATATACAAAAGGTAGTTTCGGATAGAGCCTGTCATGTAAAACCTTGTGAGATGAAACGATGATTTATCAAGGCTGTACAAGGCTGCGTCATATCCTTTATTAATCGTTAATCTTTCAGGGATAAATCGATAAATACCGCTCCATTTTCTAAGTGTGAAATAACCAAGTATCCCCAATGCAACAACTCCTATTGTCATATACAACTCCAAAGTAAAGCCATGCCAAGGTGAAATATGAACATGGAAATGCTCGCCATCACCAAGTACAGCAGGAATGATTGAAGCCATTGCCGGCTCAATGATCGTATATGCTAATAAATTAGGGAAGAAAAAGAACACAATGACAAGTGAAGCTAAAATAATTGGAGATATAAGCATTCCTATTGGTGCTTCATGTGGTTTTTTCTCCAGTTTTTCTGGCTGATACTTGCCTGTAAACGTCTTAAAGACAAGAACCATACTATAAATAAATGTGAAAATACTTCCAACCCATGCTACGATCGGGAATAAAAGTCCCAGTGATTCTAGATTGAAGATATTCAATTCAACGATACGAATCATACTTGAAAAGAACATTTCTTTACTAAGAAAACCATTGAAGGGCGGCAAGCCAGCCATTGAGAATGCACCAATAATCGATATGGTAAACGTAATTGGCATTAAGCCCATTAATCCACCTAATTTTCGAATATCACGAGTGCCTGTTTCATGATCAATGATACCTACGATCATAAATAAACTTCCTTTAAATGTTGCATGATTCATTAAATGAAACATTGCAGCTAAAATGGCAACTGTATAGTAGCTGTCATCAATCGAATCAAGAGCTATTGCAGCTGAGCCAACACCAAGCATTGACATAATCATCCCGAGCTGACTGACAGTTGAGAAGGCTAAAATCCCCTTTAAATCTGTTTGTTTTATAGCATTAAACGATCCCCAGAACATGGTGAAGATTCCAAAAGCGGATACAATCCAGAACCATTCAGGTGTTCCAGCGAAAACTGGACTAAACCTTGCTACTAAATAAATACCTGCTTTAACCATTGTTGCTGAATGTAAATAAGCACTAACAGGTGTAGGCGCTTCCATCGCATCAGGTAACCAAATGTAAAATGGAAATTGTGCAGATTTTGTAAATGCCCCGAAAAGAATAAGGATTAATGCTGGGATAAACAAATGATGTTGAGCAATTGTTGGAACTTGCTCAATAATTTCTCTAATACTAAACGTATTCGTCATCATATAAAGCATGATGAAGCCACCGAGCATAAGAAGGCCGCCAAAGATTGTGATCATCATTGATTTCTGAGCACCATAACGTGATTTCTCTCGTTCATACCAATATCCAATTAAGAGAAAGGATGAAAGGGATGTAAGCTCCCAAAAAGTATAAAGAACAATTAAGTTATCTGATAAAACAACTCCTAGCATTGCACCCATAAACAGGAGTAAGTATACATAAAATGTATTTAATTGTTCCTTTACCTTCGATAAATAATAAATGGAATAAAGAATAACAAGGGCACCGATTCCTGTAATAAGCAGGGCGAATAGCAAACCTAAACCATCTATGTATGCTGTGAAATTGATGCCGAGAGAAGGAATCCAACTGGCTGTATTCCTTATTGTTTCCCCATTCATGGTGGATGATATGAGTGAGAGAAAATAAACAAAAAGCAAAATCGGTAGTGGTAAAATGAACCAACCTGTATGAATTTTCTGAAAATAATTATGAAGAAATGGCACAAGTATGGCAATGATAAATGGTGATAGAATTGCCACATGAAGTAATGTCATCTATAAACCTCCTTACATTTTTGGCGATAGAATGAATTTCTAAAAAACCAGAAATAGTACATGATGAACGAAAATAATTTGTTAAGGTTCTTTGGTGCCTTTATCAAAATTATTATGTTCAAGTTCGTTTGTAACTATCATTATACGTGAATGTTCATGTGATTTCGAGTTCATATGAACATAAAAATGATAACAAATATTTGCTAACTTGTATATTCCTAATCTCTCAAGTTAATCATAAACTTGAGGTGATTTACTTGCAAAAATGGAAGATTTTCATCGCAGGAAGCTTGTTCTTAACGTTGTTTAGCAGTGCTTGGCTAATGAATGAAAAAATGAAAAGAGAATATGTTGAAACTATTCCAATTGAAAACAAAACAATAAATATATCAACTTCCGAAACACCAATTGATTTATTAACGAAGGATGCACGAATGTTTGAACGATTTAAACCACGTGAATATGTTCGTGTTGTCGCCCGTTAAAGGATGTAATCAATAGAGGACATCCTCTTTTTAATGGGAAAAATTGAATGATTGGTGAACTGTCATTTTTTTCTTGTAAACGGAAGGACTCTGATACATAATAATGAAGGAATTATTTATAACATTGAAGATTATTTTACTCAATCGGGGAATAAAAAGATGAAAAATACGTATTTTACAAGTTACTTTCCACTTATTACCATTTTATTGTTTAGCACATCATTATCGATTGCAACTGTCATCGCCGTCATTGAGTATTTAAAAGTATTCGGTATTTATGATGGGATGCTCGAATTCTTTTCGAATAACGGAATAAGGCTGGCATTATTTTCATTGTTCGCATTGATGTTTTTTATGGTTTTTTCGGCTTTAAAATTAATAGCAAATACGGTTACAGAACTTTCATTACTCTTTTTTTCAAAAGATATTGCAGGTGAGAATCTTACAAAAATTAGAGGCGGGTCAACATATTATCTAATCGCAGGTGCTCTTTCACTTTTATGCGTACAATTTCCCCTTGGAATTATTGGCATCTTTCTCATCGCAACAATCTGTTATTTTGTCTTTATTGTTTACAAAATCAGCAGTTCTTTAACTTCATCCTCGTTAATTGGTCTTGTTCTATTTCATGTCTTATTTTGGTTTATATTTGTTTTAGGAACTTTATATTTGTGTTTTAAATTATACAATAGTGTAATGGCAAGCTTGCCTGTTTAATAGGAAAAAAGATGGAATGCTGTTCCATCTTTTTTTGTTTGCTTATTTCTTGTATAGGTTGTGGCAAGTGATCCTGTTCACTAGCTAAGCTAAGATAAAAATCGTTTGCGAATTTCCGGGGAAGGGACCATACACTCTTCTTTCTTACCAAACCATTTGTATCGATTTTTGGCAATGAAATTATAAATGCCATCACGAAGCGGCCTGGGCATAAGTACAAATAGATAGAGAATGCTCCACCATCCGCCTAAACCTAGAAAAATGTGAAGTTCTGCCGTCGATCTTGTATAAGCAGATTGATTCTTGATCAGCACAACAGATTGAAGGTCGTTAGTTGGCAGGGAGTGTTTCTTTAATAATTCTTGTCCAATTGCCGATTGTAACGCAGCAAATTTAAAGGTTTCCCGTTTATCATGACGAATAATAAACTGAACGGTATCATTGCAAAATTGGCAAACCCCGTCGAATAAAAGGATTTGATGATTTGCTGTTTTCATCATGATTAGCCCCTTCCTTAAAATGATCCTATTGCTTATTTCAATGTGTCTCTCCAAATGAGCATTTGCGGACCCTGGTCATAAACATTCCGTATACTTCCATTTTTATCTTTGCCAACCCAAACACCAGCAGTATACTTATCTGTTAATCCAACAAACCATAAATCGTTATAGTCGTTAGATGTTCCTGTTTTTCCACCGATATAATCGCTTGAAATAGTTGCTTTTTGTCCTGTTCCACTTTTCACAACAGAAGCTAACAAAGATCGCATTTGATCATTAGTTGATTCTTTCCATACACGAACAGGTTTATCTTTCCATTCGTATAGCGTTTTTCCGGTTAAGTCAGTAACTTTTATAATCGCATGATTTTCGTAATAATTACCGTCATTTCCAAACGAAGTATATGCGCTTGTGAGCTCAAGAGGTGAAACACCGTAAGTGAAACCTCCGATAGCAGTTGCTAGCTTTTGAACATCATCCTTTGTGATGGAAGAAAAACCAAATGGTTTTAAGTATGAAAATCCTTTTTCAATTCCAATTTTATCAAGCATCCGAACGGCAGCAGTGTTATATGAATATTTTAATGCTGTTTCAAGAGATACCATTCCATAATTTTTACCGCTGTAATTTTTAGGGCAGTAATTATTTTTACAAAAAGCGCCCGCATCAATTTTTGAGTTTACAGTTGCTCCTGTCAGATCAATATATGGTGCAAAATCAAGGAGTGGTTTTATCGCAGAGCCCGGCTGTCTATATGCTTGAAAAGCTCGATTGAATGCATGCTTTTCATAATCTTTTCCACCTGAAAGAGCAACAATTTTATGTGACTGATGATCAATGACAGCTGCAGCACCTTGTATTTCATTAAAAGGAAGATGCTTCTCGATGGCGGTTACAAGCTTGTTTTGTAAAGCAGCATCCATTCCTGTATGAACAATGATTCCTTGACTGATAACATGATCAATACGATTTGAAAGCTCGTTGTTAATTTGTTCATTGTCATTTGCATTTTGAAGCTTTTTGGCATAGCCTTCACTTTCTGCTATCAATTGTTTTAATTCTTGATGGACGAATGTCACATAATCAGGATGGAAGTCAACACGTTCCTTTTTTGAGAGCGTGATTGGATAGTTCATGGATTCTTCCATTTCTTTTTGTGAAATTATCCCATTTTCAAATAATAACTTTAGTAATCGCTCTTGTCGCTCTTTTGTATTCTCAAAGTTTTTTATAGGGTCATATAATGACGGATTATTAGGAATGGCACTAATAAATACAAGCTCAGCTAAGTGGAGCTCTTGAAGCTGCCTGTTAAAATAAGATGTAGCAGCTGTTCCTATTCCATATGTCCCGTTACCAAAGTAGATTGTATTTAAGTAATCTTTCAGTATCTGTTCTTTCGTAAAATTCTTTTCGAGTTGATAGGAGTATAGTAGTTCACTTAGTTTTCGATTATAACTTCGTTCATGTGTCAAATAAACATTTCGTGCAAGCTGCTGAGTGATCGTACTGCCGCCTTGTTCAACTTCTTGACTTCTTGCATTAATAAATACAGCACGAAGCATACCTGCAGCATCAAAACCAATATGATCAAAAAAACGTTGATCCTCTGATGCAATAAATAATGTCTTCACAACATCCGGAATCTCATTGTAATGAGTATACGTACGGTTTTGCTGTTTTGAGGTTATTTCAGATATAAGCCGTCCTTCATGATCAAAAATGTAGCTATTTTGTGGTAAATCAACCGATTCAATTGGAATCTTTTCGTCTAAAACAGTTCCTAATCCTTTTACAGCTTCTGATTCTTTGCCGGCAACATATGCACTGAAAAAAAAGATTGGTACCATTACTCCTACAAATGCCCACCCAAATAAACGTAGCACAACCTTCACACTCTTTCTAATAAATAAATTCTAGTCCTATTGTAACCTAATAAATGAAAGGAATGGATTTATTTTTCATTTTTAGATAGATCATTTCTAAAATTAATCTGATTGGATGATTAACCCTTATATGCTATTAGCAGCGATCACATTAGGAGATTATGAAAAATAAGTTGTTTTTATGGTGATTGATGGATACTTGATTTGAGCTTATTTCTTTTATCAGATGAACAAGGGGAAATATAATAGACATATAAGCAAAAATGTAGATTCAAAGGGAGTGCTTAAAGATGAAACATTGGAAAATGTATATTGACGGAGAATGGACCGATACAATTGAAAAAATTGATGTAGTAAACCCTGCAACAAATGAAAAGTTTGCAACTGTACCAAACGGGGGAACCCAAGAAGCAATAAAAGCAGTTGATGCAGCACACGAAGCATTTAAGAACTGGTCTAAATTAACAGCAGCAGAACGTGGGGATTATTTGATGAAATGGCATCAGCTCATTGACCAAGCAAAGGATGAAATTGGAGCGTTAATGACAAAGGAACAAGGAAAGCCATTACAAGAAGCGATCGGTGAAGTCAATTATGCTAATAGTTTCATCTCTTGGTATGCAGAAGAAGGAAAAAGAATTTATGGTGAGACAATACCTGCTTCTGATTCAAAAAAACGAATTCTTGTTCAAAAACAACCTGTTGGGGTTATAGCAGCAATCACTCCTTGGAATTTCCCGGCAGCGATGATTACAAGAAAAGTGGCACCAGCCTTGGCAGCAGGATGTACAGCTGTCATTAAACCGGCTGAACTCACTCCATTGACAGCATTAAAAATCGTAGAACTTGCAGAACAAGCTGGCATTCCCAAAGGGGTTATCAACATAGTTACAGGTGATGCTAAAGCAATTGGAGAAGCATGGATGAAGGATGGACGTGTCCGTAAGATTTCATTTACCGGATCAACTGAAGTCGGGAAACTGCTTATGCGCCAGGCAGCTGATACTGTAAAGAAAGTATCTTTAGAGCTTGGTGGACATGCGCCATTTATCGTGACAGAAAATGCGAATATAGAAAAAGCTGTTCAAGGATTAATCGCTTCAAAATATCGAAATGCCGGTCAAACATGTGTATGTGCAAACCGTATTTATGTGCACGGAGCTATTATTGATGCATTTGTTGATGCTTTTACAAAAGCGGTTGCTGAATTTAAGGTTGGTAACGGTCTGGAAGAAGGAGTGAATATCGGTCCGCTAATCGATGAGCGTGCTGTTAATAAAGTCGTAGCTCAGCTTAAAGATGCAACAGAAAAAGGGGCAAAAGTAGCCATAGGCGGAAATAAAGTAGAAGATCTGAAAGGTTTTTTCATTGAACCGACCGTCCTTGTCGATGTAACAGACGATATGCTTTGCATGAATGAGGAAACATTCGGGCCACTCGCGCCTATTGCAACATTCCAAACAGTGGAAGAAGTCATTGAACGAGCGAATAACACTCCATATGGATTAGCTGCATATGTATTTAGTGAAAATATTAGTGAAGCCGTTCAAATTTCCGAGGGACTTGAATATGGAATTGTCGGCTTAAACGACGGGCTACCATCTGTTGCTCAAGCTCCTTTTGGCGGATATAAACAAAGTGGGCTTGGACGTGAAGGCGGCCACTACGGAATTGAAGAGTATTTAGAAGTTAAGTATATTTCGATAGGATTATCATAGAGATAGAATTTAACATAATGCCATGCACACGAAAGTTCACCTACTAATATCGTGTGCATTTTTCCATTGTTAAGTTTTGTAACTGAAAACTGAAATATAGAGCGAAAACTGTATTACTAATAAAAGAAATCATGTTGAGGTATTTGAAGGCAGGACGATTATAGCCTAGTACTAAAAAAGTGCACTAGATTCAACATATAGGGCATTTAATTTTATTCTAAACCACTAAACACTGTTTTAATGTAAAAGTATGGAATCCTTGTATATCAACATAAATAAGTGCTTAGAAAATCTCTTAAGCCCTTTGAAAATCCTATTTTCAAATTCTCTAAAAAATCAAATGTCCATCAGAACAATAATTGGCAATGAAATAAACGTAAGCTGCAAAAAGATTACAACTAAATCAAGGAAAAATACTGGCAGCTTTGATCCTAGTAATAGTCCGCAAACCTGACATGTAGATTAGCTGTGAGACTGACATACACCCAATCGTCATTGATAAGAAGGGTCCAGAAATATCATGTAGACCAAAAAAAATGATAAATACATAAAGGAATAGATGTTAAAAAATAGGTGGAAACCATATTCTTCAGAAGGAAAGAAAAAATAGTCAAGGGATTTTTCACTATTTTTTGAAAAATTGAAGTTAAATCAGTATTTGCGATGATATAATAATGGTAGATAAAAAGTTGAATATACAACGAAAGGAGGATTGAAATAGCTTGGAGGGACAAGAGCAATTATTATTTATTGATTTTGAATTTACGATGCCAGAGGGGAAATCAAACCCAAAAGGATTTTATCCGGAAATCATAGAAGTTGGCATAGTTTCTGTTAAGAACCATGAAATTGTAGAACAATATTCCTCATATGTTAAACCAATACGATTCCCCTTATTAAGCGAGCGATGTAAATCCTTTCTGCAAATTTCTCAGGCTAATATAGATGAAGGAATTTCCTTTACTGAATTAATATCAATTTTAACACGACACAATCAACATCATCCTACAACGGTTATAACATGGGGCAACATGGATATGAAGGTGTTACGCCAAAATTGTCAGTTGAATGATGAAACCTTCCCATTTACCGGTACATTTCGAGACTTATCAATGGAGTATAAAAAGTTTTTCGGAGACCGAAATCAAACGGGACTTTGGAAGGCTGTTGAGGAATATGGAAAAAAGGCAACGGGTAAACATCACCGTGCATTAGATGATGCGTTAACGACGTATAATTTATTCAAATTAGTTGAAGAGGATAAACGTTATTTACAAAAACCGAATCCTCCGACGATAGGGGACCGTATCGATTTGGCAAAGGTATTAAATAAATATGCAACATAACAATAAGTTTTTACCATTCGTGACTTACTCAATAACAATATTTGAGATGTGAGAAGTATGGAAATATTGTTATTGAGTAAAATGAAAGGTCTTACTTTTTAATGAAAGTAGTCTTTTTCTAAAGAGGATAGATTTTCAAGTGATTGTTTTGCCCAAGTAGTATCCATTTGTTCAAGCTCGTTTTTTAATGAATGTAATGCATCTTTAAGTGATTCTTTATAATCTGGAACATCTCCATCATAAAGCTTAACCATCTTCTTAGGGACATTTGTTTGTTCATTATAGGCCAAAGCACGTCTTTCATGGAAAAGTTGAACATCTACTTGATTAGGATTATGTAAATCTCCTTGCTGTGGATGCTTAAGAACTGCCTTTACTTTGACTAAATAATGCATGGGACGAATGTCTGTAATTTCACCGATATATTTCCCTGTTTTATATAACCCTGTCACTATTTCTCCAATTTTTCTTTCATCCATTTTGTTCATTCCTTTATAAAGATTTTATCGTTTTTTCTCGTAATAACCGGCAGTAATCTCCCACCATCTAAGCTTAACTGAAATAAAGAAGGAATGGTAGGGATAGTTGCCTATAATCATCATCAAAGGATAGAACTTGGCTTTTAACCATTCGTGATCGAAGGAGAAAGTTCACCCTGCCTAAAAGTCTCCCTCTATCTTACCATGTAGAAATATGCTAGTGAAATGATTGAAAACTTGCTATAGTTAGGATATAGAAAGGTCGTGAAAAAATGAATCTACTTCCTTCTGTTTTAGGATTGTTTTTGTATTTTCCTGAAGATAAAACAGAATACATACCTGCTGTTATTACGATGGCTATCTTTGGTATTGCTGCTTTTTTAGCATTTCGTTACATTGTAAAGGTTTCGAAAAAAGAACAAGGAAAAGTGGACGAACTTTATAACAAATCGGTTAATAGAAATGAACAAGAATAACAAAATCATACCAGTATAGTTAATAGGATTTTCCCTTATATGTCCAGAACTAATCCCAAGTATCGTGATGTCATAGTCAAAGAAGGTAAAACATATCTTCTATTCGTGATTTGCTTATGCATTAGGCAAGTTCGGCTTTTACATATCTGTATAATCATAGCTCATTTTGCAAAAAATACCCTTTAGTGACTAAAATTTATGGAGGGTATTATGAAACGTAAAACGGGATTGTTATTATTGTTACCGTTTATATTATCCGGCTGTATGGAGAAAACGATTACAAAAATGGATGTTGAAATGTTTAATCCAAACGGTGATTCTCTAGGAACAATTAAATTATCTGAGCAAGCTGATGGTGTGAAATTAGAAGTTTTATTAGAAGGACTTCCTGATGGGGAACATGGTTTGCATATTCATGAAAAGGGAAAATGTGATGCTCCAGACTTTAAAAGTGCAGGAAATCACTTTAACCCAGATGATAAACAGCATGGGTTATTACACCCTGAGGGTGCACATGCAGGTGATTTACCTAATATTATCTCAGAGAATGGTAAAGTTGATGCTGAATTGATGGCACCACAACTTACTTTAAAAGCTGATAATAAAACTTCTTTGCTTCCTGAGGAAGGTACATCCATTGTCATAACTGAAGGAAAAGATGACGGGATGACACAGCCTGCGGGAGAGTCTGGTGCAAGAATTGCCTGTGGGGAAATTACCGATAAGGAAGCAGAACGTGAAGATAAAAAAGAGGTAACACCGGCTGAAGAAGAAAAATAGGGCTGACAAGCAGCCCTATTTTTCTTCTTTATATATAGGTAATGATATAATAGCAACTGTTCCTTTATTGGGTTCACTTTTGTATCGGATCGAACCACCGTGATTTTTAATAATTGTATATGTAACCGTAAGTCCGAGCCCTGTACCATTTTCCTTTAATGTGTAATATGGCTCGCCGAGTCTGGTAATTTGTTCTGGTGACATTCCAATCCCATTATCAATTACTTTAATGCGGACCACCTCATGTGAAGTGAACGCCTTAATAATGACGTTCCCATCTACGTTTGAAACGGCCTCAATGGCATTTTTTATGATATTAATAAATACTTGTTTTAATTTTGCTTTATCCCCAATTACAAACAAATGATGGTCAATGTGACTTTGGATCGAAACCGTTTTAAAGTTTGCATAGGAGGTCATAAGCATTGTAACTTCTTCAAGAATATCGTATAGATCTATTTTTTCTTTCAAAAAGAATTGTTGACTTGCTAAGCCTAAATAATCTGAAATAATGGCTTCGGCACGATCTAATTCATTTAGTACAATATCCATATATTCTCTTTTTTTAGTTATGGTAATATCTGAAGTACTGCCGATTAATTGGATAAAACCTCGTACGACTGTTAGAGGGTTTCTTACTTCATGGGCAACACTCGCTGCTAGCTCGCTAACGATCGACATTTTTTCAGCATTTACTAACTCCATTCGGATTCTTGTACTCTCTGTCATATACTCAATTAAATAAATAGAACATATTAAAATAATAGTAAGTGACGCCATATTTATACTCATGGCGAGCAAGTGATCTAAAGTGAATCTGCTAGAAAATGAAACGCTTACAACACTGTAATAAAGTAAAGTTACAGCAAAATTGCTACAACCATAAATGATGGAAAACAAGTATTTCTTTTTTAAGCCAAAGTCCTTCCATTTACGATAAATGAAAAAAGGAATAACACTATAAATAATTAAACTTACTGCTACGTAATACCATTCTATATCGAAGAAATAAATTCTAAAAACAATGGTTGTAAGTAAGGTTAACAACCCAGGTATCAGACCACCATAAATAAAACTAACAAAAAGTGGAATGGCTTGTAGATTAAAGAATAATCCATCAATAAATTCAATTGGCCAAATAATACAAAATAGCGAGGATAAAATCGTACTACACGTAATAATTACTTTATTTGGCTTCAATATATAAGAATGTGATTTACTTAACCAAATAAATTGATAAATAAAAATAGGTATAATGATAAATGAGATTTGTAAAATAAGTTCTTTTACTAGTTCCATTAGTTAGTCACCTTATTATGAGTTTGCCTAATTATACCATCAAAAAGCAGAAAATTGATTAAATTTTTAATAAAATTACTATGAATCATTTAATTGGAAGAATGAAGAGCTTAAGATCATTTCTTAAGCTCCTAATAGTTAATTTAGTGCTTTAACTAAGCGAACTAATCCTTCCTTTAATGATTCTCTTGAGCAAGCAAAATTCATCCGGAGAAATCCAGAACCATTTTCTCCAAAGGTTGAACCTAAATGTAATGCAAGCTTTCCCTTATTTAAAAGGAGATTCTTTAATTCATCATCTCTTATTTCTAAATCTCTTACATCAAGCCAAACAAGATAGGAAGCCTCAGGTCTAATTACTTTTACGCTAGGTAGGTGCTCTTTTAAGTAATTTTCAATGAATAAAACACTTTCTTCAAAATAACAAATTAGCTCATCAAGCCATATTTCGCCATGTGTATAAGCGGCTTTCATTGCTTCTGCACCTAATGTATTAATTGTTGTTAAACCATGCAGCTGAAGGACGGAATTGAATTTTCGTTTTAGTGAATCATTCCCAATAAGTACTGCTGATGCTTGTAGACCAGCAAGATTGAATGTTTTACTAGGTGCAATACAAGTTATCGTTTGATTTGCGATCACTTCACTAATTGAGGCAATTGGCGTATAGCGATTGCCAAATAATAATAAATCAGAGTGAATGTCATCAGAAACAATAAGCACATCATGTTTTATACAAAGTTGGCCTATTTTTGTTAATTCCTCTTTACTCCAAACACGACCACTTGGGTTATGTGGATTACAAAGAATAAACATCTTTGTCTTTTGATCTGCCAGCTTTTCTTCTAGATCTTCAAAATCAATATCGTAACGGTTATCCTTGTTTAAATGTAATTTGTTAAAAAGTACCTCTCGATTATGTTTTTTGGGCATATCAAAAAATGGGTAATAAACTGGTGGTTGAACAACAATTTTATCGTCTGATTCTGTATATGCTTGAATAGCTATGCTTAAAGCTGTCACAATACCGGGAGTATATGTAATAATATTGTCAGCAATCTCCCAATCATGACGTTTTTTTAACCATCTTTGAATGGATTTTTCTGTTTCATTCCCCGGCATCGTGTACCCAAAGATGCCATGGTCTACCCGTGCGTGCAAAGCATCAATCACTTCATCTGGTGCAGGGAAATCCATATCGGCCACCCACATTGGCAGAACATCATCAACACCAAATATATTTTTCGTATAATCCCATTTCGCAGAATCTGTCCCTTTCCGGTTTATAACTCGATCAAATCGATTCAATTCTATCACCTCATTATTATTTAAGATCATATTTGACGATAAGTAAAATATTACAATCAAGAAATATTAAAGGATATTTGAGAATGACTACATTTCTTAGTATATAACCTCACAATTATGATACAATGACAGTGCAAAAAATAAGAACGTAAAAGGTGAAAAAATGGAAGCGCAGCAAACAAATATTCAATTGATGGAAATATTATTTAAGTGGGATCCACTAGGCTACGGTGAAGGAAGTTACGATACAGAAATAGTAGATGTTCTTCAAGCTGTTCATATATATGATGATGAAATCCTTCTAGCAAGAAAAATTCAAGCCATTTATGAGTTTTCATTTGAGGAAATCATTCCACTCAAAAAATGTGAGAAGCTTTCGAAACAACTTCTATTTATTAAAAATAATTCGAGCTGTGAGATTTAAGTTTTATCCTTAACATAAAATCATATAAAGCGGAAGCGCCATGCCCGGTTGTCGGGTTTAACGAGGTGCTCCGCTTTTTCTTTTTATCTAGCTGCAGCGCCAAGCTCCTTGAGTTATAAGCCAAGCCATAATGGAAGGCAAAGAACGCGCCTTCTATTATGGCTTGGCTTATGCTTGTCGGAGCTAAACAGGCGCTTTCGCTTTTCTAGTTTGCCTGACAAAAATCAAATATTTTCTCTGTTACATGCTCTGGTCTTTCTTCTGGTACTAAATGGCCTGTGTTTTTAAAGGAGAAAAAGGTTGAGTTTGGCAGGTCTTTGTTCAATCGCTCACCAACTTGGACGGGAACAATTTTATCTTCATCTCCCCAAATAAGCAGACTCGGTTGTTCGATTAACTTTAGTTCCTCAGCGCCAAGATCGCCTTCATGATCGCGAATCATTCTATTTAAGGCCATAAAAATACGATCATCATGAAATGGTTCCATATAGCCATCCATCATCTCTTGATCAATGAGAGATCGGTCATAAACGACATTGTATAAATTTTTTAACACACCTTGACGTGCAAGCCAATGTTTAATGCATAAATAAAAATAAGGAACATAGGAACCGAATATTAAAGTTGGATGGACACGCTTCATGTAGCCTGAGCTGCATAAAAGTACGACTTTTTCAAATAAATCTGGTCTTTCTTTAGCTGCAATAAGGGAAACTTGTCCACCCATTGAATGACCAACAATATAAGCTTTTTTAATTTGTAAACTTTCTACTAATTGAATAACCAAGTTTGCCATGTTTTTGTATGAATGGACAAACCTTGTTGACTTCTCTGTTTTTCCGAAAGGCGGAAGATCGATGGCAATAATTCGGAATTCATTCTCTAATAATGGAATGATTTTTCGATAACAAAAGCTCGAGGACAAGAATCCATGTATCAGTACCATTGTTGGCTTCGTAGGATATTTTTCATACACCTCATAATGTACGTTTACACCAAGAATGTTCATGGTACTGCAATAATAATGACTTTTTTCCATAAGCATTCACTCCGTTTTTTTTCTATATATAGTTGTTAATCCTATGATAAAATGAAGTGTCGTTTAGCAATTGGTGGTGATGAGTATATTTTTTATCGTCACTTGCTAAATAACTAATGAAGTTTTTTATATTTTTACCGAAAAAAAATGGTTCACACATGTTAAAACTTACCCGTTATTCTTTCGTTGAAATCATATGAAAAACATGCAATAGAGTGATATAATTATCTGAAGATTTGAATAGTAGGAGTGGTGAAAATGAAGTTTACAGAAAAGGAAGTCGAAATATTAGAGCTTCTAGAGAATGACTGTCGCTTATCTGCAGAACAAATCGCCAAAATGATTGAGTTGACAGAAGATGAAACAAAACAATTAATAAAAAATTTAGAAGACCAGCGCATAATTGTTGACTATACTGCACAAATAAATTGGGGGAAAGTTGACGGACATGAAGGTGTAAAAGCAATGATCGATGTCAAAGTTCAGCCAAAACGCGGTGTTGGCTTTGATGAAATTGCAAGCAGAATTTACCGTTTTAAAGAAGTGAAATCTGTTTATTTAATGTCTGGAGCTTATGATCTTTCCATTATTATTGAAGGTAAATCAATGTCTGAGATTGCACAGTTCGTTTCAGATAAACTTTCAACTTTAGATTCCGTCTTATCAACAACAACTCATTTTATCTTAAAAAAATATAAGCATGATGGCACAATATTTGAACAAGAAGATGAGGACAAGAGAATTGTGGTGTCACCATGATTGAACCTTCATATTACCTCTCAAATATCGTACAAGAATTAAAACCATCGGGAATCCGAAAGTTTTTCGATTTAGCTGCAGGTATGGAAGGTGTTATTTCGTTAGGTGTTGGAGAGCCTGACTTTGTTACACCTTGGAATGTAAGGGAGGCTTGTATTCTTTCATTAGAACAAGGATATACTTCCTATACAGCAAATGCTGGATTAATTGAACTGAGAAAAGAAATCAGCCATTATTTAAAAAATTTAACGAATATTGAGTACAATCCACATAATCAAGTATTAGTTACGGTTGGTGGAAGTCAAGCACTCGATATATCATTAAGAGCAATTGTAAATCCTGGTGATGAAGTAATCGTGATCGAACCTAGTTTTGTTTCGTATGCATCACTTGTTACATTAGCAGGAGGGATTCCCGTTCCAGTCCAAACAACAGGGGATATGGAATTTAAACTTCAACCAGAAGAGCTTGAAAAGGCGATTACTGAGAAGACAAAAGCCATTATCTTATGTTCGCCAAATAATCCAACAGGAACTTGTCTTAACAAAAAAGAGCTTGAAATGATTGCTGAGATCATTGAAAAGTATGATTTGTTAGTCATTTCCGATGAAATCTATGCAGAGCTTACATATGATGAAGCGTATACAAGCTTTGTTTCGATTAAGGGTATGGAGGAACGTACAATACTTGTTTCAGGGTTTTCAAAAGGATTTGCGATGACTGGATGGCGACTAGGATATATTGCTGCAAATCCGGAATTTCTAAATGCCATGTTGAAAATTCATCAGTATTCCATGATGTGTGCACCAACAATGGCACAATATGCTGCTATTGAAGCAATGAAAAATGGAAAAGAAGATGTTATTCACATGAAAAAGAGCTATAGACAACGCAGGAATTTATTTGTGGGAGCATTAAATGACATTGGGTTAACTTGCCATGTTCCTGGTGGTGCATTTTACGCATTTCCATCCATTCAAAAAACAAACCTTACATCAGAGGAATTTGCTGAACAACTATTAATGGAAGAAAAGGTTGCCGTCGTTCCCGGAAATGTATTTGGTAAAAGCGGAGAAGGATTTGTTCGTTGTTCATATGCATCATCTTTAGAACAGCTTCAAGAAGCTGTAAGAAGAATGCAGCGATTTGTGGAAAGTCGTACGTGATTTTCGGCGAATAGTACGCGTCAACAGTAGTGATTTCATTAACAATAAAAAAAGCCGACCATTAATGGTCAGCCATATAGAGAAATAAAAGGGGGGAATACTAGAAAGCCTTATGCTTGTATTATCCCCCTTTTTTTGTGCTTTAAACCTACTTTTTAAATTTTATTAAGACTCATTGTTGATTTTAATACTTTGTTGATTTTGTAAGACTCCTACTTAGAAAAGCGAGTCAGAGGAAGACCCCACAGGCGCATAGCGCCGAGGAGGGCTCCCAGACCCGCCCGCGGAAAGTGAACACCTCGCTGCAATCAACAGGCAAGTTCTTAGAGCCTTTTTTAAAAGAAGTAACCTCCATTTCAACTTTTCCTCAAAAATACCTTTTTCAAATATGAAACAATTATACGCAAAATCACGTTTTATGAATGAAAGATAGGGGGGGGGGGAGCCCGAGATGACTGAAGACGAATTAATCAAAAAGGCTAAGCAAGGAAACATGAACGCATTCGGACAACTTGTAGAAATCCATTATCCGATTGTTGAGAAATTCGCCTACCAATTAGGTAATAGGCATGAAGAAATAGAAGATATAACACAGGAAGTATTTATTCGAGTCTATCGCTTTCTTGACCAATTTTCGCAGGCAAAATTTTCAACATGGTTATATAAAATCACCTTAAATGTAACAAGGGACTTTGCAAGAAAACGTCAATCAAACCTGCGAAAGGTTTTTAAAATTCAACAAGATGTTCGCAATCATGATTATCCCGAAATAGAGGCTAAAGTGCTGCGAAATGAAGAGGATCGTATTCTTCACATCGCCATTCAAAAACTTGATGAAAAATACCGAATACCAATTGTCTTATATTATTTTCATGACAAGAAATACGATGAAATCGCTGAAATTATGTCGATTTCATTATCTACAGTCAAAACGAGATTATTACGGGGAAAGACAATGCTAAAGAAAATGTTGGAAGAACTTAGCAGGAAGGAAGGTGACATACATGGATGACAAATTATTTGAAGAAAAAATGCAAAGTTTAAAGAATTCCTATGAACATATCTCAACTATTTCCTCACCTGAGAAAATAATCAATGTTGTGAAAAAAAATGAAAAACCACATAAAATCCGTATATTTTTCCAACTTCCATATATTGCATCATTTATTGGGGTTCTTCTTATCGGTGGAATTTTAGGTGCACAATTTTTAACAAATTCAAAAGACGGGACTAGTGGTGAATCAACAACACCTAACGAAGAAATAATCAATCACCCCGTTACAGATGAAAATATAGAAGCAGCAATAAATGAAACTCGCGGCTATTATGAACGTAAACTAGATGAGCTTAAAGAGAAGTTGGATTTTGAAGATGTTGAGCAGTATGGCTTTGTACAAGAAGCAAAAAATGCTGTTGAGAAGTTTGAGGAAAGAGAAAATTATGCTTCACAAGAAGAGCTTACATCTTACATGGAAAAAGTAAAGGGAATCATTTCTTATCGAGTATCAATGCCACAAGAAGAATTTGCCTTATTACAAGAAACAGCCGCAAATGATGAAACGATTCGTGCGGATCAACTATATGATTATCTTGATAAACTAGACATGCTGCATGAACTGTTTTATGAAAAATGGGATCAATTGTATTTGGAAAACCAATCAACAGTAACCGATATTGAATCATATGTCGATGAATTAAATGCCGGAACAATCGTAACAGATAATCAAGAATATAGCGAATTAATAAAAGCCTTACATTCTTATGGTTATGCATTCTTTCATGAGGGAGAAGGTTCTATAAATTTCGGACCAGATTATTCAACGATTCATAACCAATTACATTCCTTAGATGAAGATGCGAAAGTATACTTGAAAATCAAATCAGAGAAGAAAGCTTTGTTAGACGGAGCGCTCTCTATTAGTCATAAAAATTTAGGTGAACGATTACTAGAAATTGAAAATTTTGTTCTAAATAATCCAACGTCATCGAAAGGAGAAGAATTAAAAGAGCAGTACGCTTTATACTTGAACTTCTATTTAAAAGGCACGAACAACACTTCGATCACAACGGAAGATGGCAAAATAAAAGCTGAAGTAAAAGCGGATTTTGAGTCATTACTAAATGAAAATAAGTTTTCTGAAACAGCCAAAATAGTCAAAGATTTTTATCAAAAGCTTGAGGGAGCACATTTCTACTATACAGATGAAATAGTCAAAACAAAGATTGAAGTTTCAGGCGAGTTAAAGCCAAAAAGTGATGTATATGCCATTCAAACTAATTTATTGCCAATTACGAAAGAGATGGTCACTAGGTATGAAATGTTTAAAGAAAGTGGTGACTTGGCGATTTATACACAGCCTTATGCCGGGATGAATACAATCGAAATGGCTGTTGCAAGAATATATATGTATGCAATTGAAAAAGGTGATTATGAAACAGCTTATAAACTTTCCACAGATAGAGAGAATGGAAAGCTTCCTGAACTAGAAGCGTTTCAAATAGAAATGAAAGAATCAGCATTTGACTTTCAAGCACTTTCCAATGAGGTCACAAATGTGAACACAAACTACCTGCAAGATGGTGAAGTGATTGAACACATCTTTATGATAGAGAATGGTGACATGGTTACTTTTCGTATGAAATTGGAAAATGGCTACCCAAAGATTGAATATAAACCACTTTAATAGCAGCGGCTTCATCCGTTGCTTTTTTGGGTATACTAATTATGAGAGCATATTTTATTTTTGATAAATACGTAAAGATGTGGTATAATTTTTTATTGCGTATAAAAGGACATTTAAATATAAGAAATTAGGAGTGTTATTATGACAACAAAATACGAAGTTGGTAGTGTTCATACAGGTAAAGTAACAGGGATTCAAGCTTACGGTGCGTTCGTAGCTCTTGACGAAGAAACACAAGGATTAGTTCACATTTCTGAAATTACTCATGGTTTTGTTAAAGATGTAAACGAACATTTAAAACTTAATGATGAAGTACAAGTTAAAGTTCTTTCAATTGACGAAAACTCAGGAAAAATCAGTTTATCAATTCGTGCAACTCAAGAAGCACCTGTTGAAGAAAAGAAAGAAGCAGTACAAAGAAAACCTAAAAAACGTCAAGCAACAGTTAAAACTGAAACAGAAACTCCACAAGGTTTTAATACATTAAAAGATAAACTTGAAGAGTGGATCGAACAATCAAAACGCGAAGAAATTAAAAAATAATGATAAAAAGGATGGGAAGTAAGATTCCCATCCTTTTTTTTGTAAAAAAAGAAGCTAACATTATTATTAGCCTCTTTAAAAATTTATCGCGCTTCTGGACGTGGTTCTCTAGCAACTTCTTCTGAAGGCTTAAATAGTAAACCTAGGTTAATTAAACCTGCTATTCCCACTAACCCGTATATAATTCTTGATAATGCTGTATCGTCACCAAAAATGGCAGCTACTAAATTGAATCCGAAAAATCCAATAAGTCCCCAGTTGATAGCACCAATGATGGTAAGTAGCAGTGCAATACGTTGAATTCCACTCATTTTGTAACCTCCTTAATTAATGACTACACCATTAGGTTGTGAAAATATCGGAAAACTATATGTGAAAATTATTGGAAATTCGCTTTCCTTTACATTCAATTTTTAAATGTACATAATCTAACTATGGGAGGCGATATGAATTGGAAAACTTTACATACTATAACCCGACACAATTAATCTTTGGGAAAGGACAGGTCGAGCAATTAGAGACTGAGATCCCGAAATACGGAAAAAAAGTATTGCTTGTTTATGGCGGAGGAAGTATTAAACAAAATGGTCTCTATGATCAAGTTGTTAACCTATTTAAAAAAATCAATGTTGAATATGTTGAATTATCAGGAGTTGAACCAAATCCGAGATTATCAACAGTACATCGTGGTGTGGAAATATGCAAGACAGAAAATATCGAGTTTATTTTAGCAGTCGGCGGCGGCAGTGTCATTGATTGTACAAAAGCGATTTCTGTAGGTGCAAAATATAATGGGGATGCTTGGGATATTGTTACAAAAAAGTATATTCCGACTGAAGCTCTGCCGTTCGGGACTGTGTTAACAATAGCAGCAACAGGTTCTGAGATGAATGCAGGCTCTGTTATTACAAATTGGGAAACGAAAGAAAAATATGGATGGGGCAGTCCAGTTACATATCCGAAATTTTCAATTTTAGATCCGTCCAACACCTTTACTGTACCCGAAAACCAAACTATCTATGGAATGGTTGATATCATGTCACATGTTTTTGAACATTATTTTCATCATACGAAAAATACACCATTACAAGATCGTTTTTGTGAATCACTTTTAAAAACAGTGATTGAAACTGCACCTAAGTTATTAGAGAATCTTGAAAACTATGAGCTCCGTGAAACGATTCTTTATTGTGGAACAATTGCCTTAAATGGCCAATTATCAATGGGCTATCATGGAGACTGGGCTACACATAATATTGAACACGCCGTATCAGCTGTATACGACATTCCACATGGCGGCGGATTAGCGATCATTTTCCCACATTGGATGAAGCATACATTAGATGAAAATGTATCTAGATTTGTACAATTAGCTGTAAATGTCTTTCAAGTGGATCCTAGTGGCAAAGATGACAGAACCATTGCATTAGAGGGAATTGAAAAACTACGTGAATTCTGGAATAGCATCGGTGCGCCAAGTCGATTACAAGACTACAACATTGGGAATGAAAATATCGAGTTAATGGCAGATAAAGCGATGGTATACGGTGAATTTGGAAACTTTAAAGCACTTAATAAAGAGGATGTAACAGCAATATTAACGGCTTCCTTATAAATAGAAAAACACGGAGTATGAATGTCATTTTTCCTCCGTGTTTTTTAAAAGAATTATGTCGAAAATAAAATACGGTATTGGTTACGCTTACAAATTTACCCTAGCTTGATTTACAAGAACAGTTTAGATAAAGTGTTAGTAGTACATTATTATTTGATAAGTAATGGAGGAGAAAATGTTATGACACATGTACGTTTTGATTACTCAAATGCTTTAACTTTTTTTAACGAACATGAAATTACATACTTACGTGACTTTGTGAAAGCTGCACATCAATCTATACATGAGCAAACAGGTGCTGGCAGTGATTTTTTAGGTTGGGTCGATCTTCCAACAAACTATGATAAAGAAGAGTTTGCCCGTATACAAAAGAGCGCTGAAAAAATCAAATCTGATTCAGATGTTCTTCTTGTAATTGGAATTGGTGGTTCATACTTAGGAGCACGTGCAGCAATTGAAATGCTTAATCATTCTTTTTATAACTCATTAGCGAAAGAGCAAAGAAAGACACCACAAGTCATTTTTGTTGGAAACAATATTAGTTCTACATATATGAAAGATGTTCAAGATTTACTAGAAGGAAAAGACTTTTCTATTAACGTTATTTCTAAATCAGGAACAACAACTGAGCCTGCTTTAGCTTTCCGTCTTTTCAGAAAGCTTTTAATTGAAAAGTATGGAGCACAAGAAGCAAAGCATCGTATTTATGCGACAACTGATAAAGCTCGCGGAGCATTAAAAACTCTTGCAACAGAAGAGGGCTACGAGTCATTTATTATTCCAGATGATGTTGGCGGCCGTTATTCAGTATTAACAGCAGTTGGATTATTACCGATTGCAGTGACAGGTGTTGATATTGAAGCAATGATGAAAGGTGCTGCTGCTGCAAGCGTTGACTTTGGTAAAGCTGAATTAGATGAAAACGCAGCATACCAATATGCTGCGGTACGTAATGTTTTATACAACAAAGGTAAAACAATTGAAATGCTAATCAACTATGAGCCAGGACTTCAATATTTCTCTGAATGGTGGAAACAATTATTCGGTGAAAGTGAAGGGAAGGACCAAAAAGGAATCTATCCATCATCAGCAAACTTCTCAACTGATTTGCACTCATTAGGACAATATGTACAGGAAGGACGCCGTGACATTTTCGAAACCGTTATTAATGTAGAAAATTCTCGTCACGAGTTACTTGTTGAAGAAGAGGCAAATGATTTAGATGGATTAAATTATTTAGCAGGTAAATCAGTTGATTTTGTAAATAAAAAAGCATTCCAAGGGACAATGTTAGCTCATACCGATGGCGGAGTGCCTAACTTAGTTGTATCAATTCCTGAAATGGATGAATATACATTTGGCTATTTAGTGTATTTCTTCGAAAAGGCATGTGCAATGAGCGGTTATTTACTAGGTGTAAATCCATTTGACCAACCAGGTGTTGAAGCATACAAAGTAAATATGTTTGCTTTACTTGGTAAACCAGGATTTGAAGAGAAAAAAGCTGAGCTTGAAAAACGCTTAGAAAAATAATTTTGAAAAGAGAGGGACTGGCTTCATTGTCAGTCTCTTTTTTCATTTTCAATTAATGTAAATATATAAACCTTTATTTCCTTGAGAATGTTTTTTCGTCATTAGGAAAATCTAACAATAAAAAGGGGGTTATAAAATGATTGACATTCCTTCACAGTTAGACGGAAAATCGTATGAGTTATATGAACTTGAGCAAACATTAAAACCGATTGGCTACTCAATCGGTGGTAATTGGGAATATGATCATGGCTCTTTTGATTATAAAATGGATTCAGATGCTGGCTATCATTTTTTAAGAATTCCTTTTAAGGCAATTGATGGACAACTTGATTCTCACAATACAACGGTTCAAATAGGTACACCATATCTTTTGGCACATAAATATCAAATAGGATTAGATGACCATGCAAGAAATGGGAATTTTAGTGCCTCATTTAATCAATTCCAGGAGCCGCAGGATAAAGATGCTTCCATAAGTGACGAATATATTGACAAAGGAAAAGCACTTGTCAAAGAACTTGAGGAAAAACTTATTTGAATATCATGAACGGCTAAAAAGCCACTCAACGACCAAAAGGGAAACACCTTTTGATACGATGAGTGGCTTTTGCTTAATGAGTATAAACAATTAAGGAATCATTGGCTTGAATTTGATAAGTTAGAGGCGGATTTAATTTCGTTTCCTCTCCTCTTTTTACCCCAATTAAGATTGATTCATTATCAAGGAGTTCATGGCTTGCATCCCTAAATGTTTTTCCTACTAACCGATCTGTTACGGGCAAAACTTGAAATAGATTACCACTTGCGGGATTTAGCTCAGAATAAAAGTGTGAAAGGCCATTTTTTGCTAGATAGCTGCTCATCATAAAATGGCTCGTTAGTTTATAGGATTTTATAATTTCATCTGCACCAGCTCTGCTTGCATTATTTGCTTGATGTTCTGTTAGGATTTCAATCACACAATATAATTTGGGATTTACACCCTTTAATGTTAATAAAACGAGAATGGAATACATATCAGCATCATGTTCATTTTTATGTTGATCAGCTGTGATAATCGCTGCATCAGCATCTTCAATATTTGCCTTTTGCAAGGTTCGATCGTTTGAGGGATTACCGCGAATAAAATGTACATTCTCAATAAGTGGTGCAGTATGTAATGTTTCGTCGATTAACACAATTTGTTTATAAGGTTTAACTGATAGTAGTGATTCAATCATTTCATTAGCCTTTTCATTCCAACCAATTAACACAACATGATTCGTACCTTTAAATGGTCTTTCACCTTCCATATACGAATGCTGTGACTTAATAGCAGCTGCAGAAATCGTTGCAAAATAGGCGGTGACAAAACTTGCTCCAACAATGATCATCAACATAGCAATTCCTCTGCCAACATAGGTATGTGGAACATAATCACCAAAACCAACAGTTGAAATCGTTACAACAGCCCACCAAATCCCATCAAAGGTAGTGGGGAATTCATTAGGTTCCACAAGCGACATGATGGATCCAAAAACAAGAATAATAAGGAGGACAATTAATGTTAATCGATAATATAGCGGCCATCGTAACCAGTGGATAATGGTTTTGTTTGAATTTGCCATCCATCAATCATCCTTTCTTATTCGGTAAAAACGATAGGACTTCTTTAATGATTGTGTTAATTTTTGTTGTGACCTCTTCTTTTCCATATGTCTCAATAGCGAGTTGTATTGTTTCAATTGTTTCGTCGGAAAACTCAATAAGTGCTTTATCTTCCTCAGAATCATTATAAAAACCTATAAAAGCATCTAAACCTTCATTCATTTTATCGATGGCTTCACTAAGTTGTTTTTTCTCATCTTCACTTACTTTCAAAAGATCACCACTTTCATTACTAAGGTTATACCCATATATCTCCTTTTTACTCTTCTTAGTATGTGCACTTCCTGAAATAGATTGCGAAATTTTCACAAGAATATATAACGAAAGGGAAAATATTAAGAATGACAAAATAGTTCACACTAAGGAATAGGGATAGTCTAAAAATACTAAAGGAATAAAGAGATAAATGGCCTATAAAAAGTCGGAAATTGTCACATTTTTAGTATTATTTTTTGCCGTGTAGAATTATTATAAAAAGTAGAACTATAGAATGAACTTAAAAAATCGTCGGGAGAGACTAATGAATAAATATTTACAGATCTTGATTAAAAATGTTAGAAAACATCTTGAGGCATGGCTAAACAATCAGGAACGTATTCAACAAAAGGAGTTATATCGTTTCCTTCACTCGATTGTTGGGACGGCATCAACAATTGGCTTTCATAAAGGAGGAGAAATAGCTCAAAAGTTAAAGAGTCAATTGGATGAAAATGATGAAAAAGAATGGCTGAAGGAAGATCTGCAAGAGTTTTTATTTCCTTTAATTTCAACTTTTTATTATGAGGAAATTTCTAATATAAACGAGATCGTTGAACGGAAAGAGGAATTGAAAGATAAAAAGCTTATTTTGTTAATTGATGATGATACAGCATTACTAATGTACCTAAAAGATGAATTAGAGAAAAATGATTGGCTTGTGATTGCAGTGGCAGACCCGGACAGGGCTATTAATTCTTATTATGACTTAAACCCTGATTGTGTGATTATCGATATACACATGAAAAATAAAAGTGGGTTAGACGTTTTAATAGAGCTTAAGGAGAACATGAAACAGCATTTTATCCCAATGATCATGATCAGTGTTGATCATACAAAGGAAACGAGAATGAAAAGTTACCAATTAGGTGCGGATGATTATATTCATAAGCCATTGGAGATGGACGAATTTATGATCAGAATTAATCGTCAAATAGAAAGAAAACTGGCAATAGAGGACTTAATTTTATTGGATGATTTAACGAAAGTATTTAATCGTAAATATTTACAGAGAACATACGATCGTTTTGTAAGCAGCATGAAAAGAAACTATAAAGTATTTAGTATCGCAATGGTGGACCTCGATCAATTTAAACAAGTAAATGATACATATGGCCATATTGTAGGGGATAAAGTTTTAGCAGGATTTGCTGAAATCGTTAGAATTCGATTAAGGCTAAACGATGTTGTCATTCGTTATGGAGGAGAGGAGTTTCTTATCCTATTTCCGGAAACTCGAGCAAATGAAGCAAAGATTGTTCTTGACCGGATATTGGCAGAGTTTTCAAAAACACCATTTAAAAGTATGGACGATCAAAGTGAATTCTATTGTACTTTTTCAGCGGGCATACAAGAAGTTTATTTAGATGAACTAGATTTAAAAAAGAATATTGACCTTGCTGACGGAGCACTATATGAGGCAAAAAGTGAAGGCAGAAATCAGGTGAGAATAGTCCCTGTCAATAATGTTCGTCTCCATAAAAAAATCGTTCATATTGGCATTATTGATGATGACCCGATTATTCGCACGATGCTTCAAGATTTGATTAGTAAAAGTAAATATACAGATGGATTCTCGTTAGATATACAACCATTTAAGGATGGTATGGAATTTTTTGAATCAGATTGGTATTTAAAAAAGAATGAACCTTACTTAATTATTTTGGATGGGATGATGCCGCGGATGGATGGCCTGGAGGTTCTTCAGAAGTTAAGAGAACTTCGATACCACGAACGGTTTACAATCATGATGCTTACCTCTCGTAAAAGTGAGCAAGATATTTCAAGAGCCTTGCAGCTAGGTGCGGATGACTATATTACTAAGCCTTTTAAGTTATTGGAGCTGGAAACTCGCTTAGGGCATTTAATTAAGAGGATGAAATAGTATGATAGACATTGGTTTAGCAGCCCTTTTTATATTGCTTATTGTCATGTTGTTCATTTTACTGAGCTTATTTTTTTATCTCATGGTTAAAAAACATATAAATAATCAACTGAGACAAAAAATAAATGAATTAAAGGAAATATACCGCTTGAAAATGTTTCACTATTTACAAACAGGTGAACTACATTTTCTAGATTCAAATCAGAGTGAAGAAAAATTCATCGCACTAATCGAACTGCTTCAAGAGTATTCAAATGTATTAGACGATTCTGCTGTAAAGAAAAGAATTAGTTGCATTGCTAAAAATCATTTGACAAAGTATATAGAAAAACAGCTCAAACAAAGACGATGGAGCCTCAGAATGAATGCTCTCTATTTAATTGAAGATTTTTATATGGATCATTTAAGGTTAACACTACATGACATATTCAAAAAGAAAAAAACGACGAATGCAGAAAAAACACAAATACTAAAGCTATTAGCAATGTTTCAAGATGAAAAAATAGTCGAGTATATTAAAAATTTGAATCATAACATATCAGATTTTTCATTGTTATCGATTTTCTCGAATATGGAAGAAGATCATATTGATCGGTTTGTTGCTAGTTTTGACGAACTTCTTTTAAGACTGCAATACATTCTAATTGATACGATCGGGAGAAAACAACTTATTAACCATCATTCTCTGCTGCAAAGGCTTGTTTTGCAAGGCGAAGAAGAAGTAAGAATCCGATCGTTAAAAGCATTTGCAAACATAGGTGTGCCAATTGATAAGAAATATGTTTCACCTTTTTTTAATTCAGATAGTTGGCAAATCAGGATGATGGCTACAAAGGTGGCTGGGGTACAAAGGATGGAAGATTATAAAGGAAAGTTAATTGAGCGACTATCCGATCGTGAATTCGTCGTTCGTTCTGAAGCAGCCAAAGCAATTTTACGCTTTAAGGATGGCGTGGACATCCTGACAAAAGTAACGGAAGAGTCTGAGGATATGTTTGCTAAGGATATGGCTTTTGAATGGCTAGAAAAGGAGCGCGGTGGTTATTCATATTAATTGGTCGCATTTATTAACAGTTGGCAGCTGGTTTATTTTTATCTATATGATCTTGATTATGACCGTTTATGGAGGCATGATCATACTCTCCCTTTCGCAAATACGAAAAAATTATCAATTGCATGAAGTGGTGCCATACGAAGATTTATTGCAGTCAGAGTTTACAAAACCAGTTTCTATCCTTGTTCCTGCCTATAATGAATCAGCTGGAATTTATGGCACGATAAGATCTCTATTAAGTATCGAATACCCTGAGTATGAAATGATCATTATCAATGACGGATCGACAGATGATACACTTGAAAAGCTCTTTATGAGATTTAAGCTTGTGAAAATCAATCGTGTCGTACGTAAACAGTTAGATACAAAAGAAGTAAAAGGTGTCTATCAATCAACCATTTATCCTCATCTTATCGTGTTAGATAAAGAAAACGGCGGGAAAGCCGATGCATTAAATGCAGGTATTAATTGTTCGAAATATCCTTATTTTTGTTCGCTCGATGGTGATTCAATTATTGAAAGAAATGCTTTTTTAAAAGTGTTAAAACCAATTATTGAGTCAGATGATGAAGTGATTGCATCTGGCGGTAGCGTTAGAATTGCAAACGGATGTGACATCCAAAATGGCGAACTTGTCAGTATAGGGCTATCACATAAACCAATTGTTATCATGCAAGTTATTGAATATTTACGTGCTTTTTTAACAGGACGTGTTGGGTTAAGTAAAAATAATCTTCTCCTCATTGTCTCAGGAGCTTTTGGTGTATTTTCGAAAAGGTGGGTTGTTGAGGCAGGCGGTTATGCCCATACAGTTGGAGAAGACATGGAGCTGGTTGTTCGGCTACACAGATTAATAAAAGAGAAAAAAGTAAATAAAAAAATAATTTATGTACCAGATCCGGTTTGTTGGACGGAAGCACCTGAATCCATTAAATTCCTCCGCAGGCAAAGGAAAAGATGGCATCGAGGTCTATTTGATAGTTTATGGAAGCATAAAAAATTGTTGTTTAATCCTAAATATGGATCAATTGGCTTGTTTGCCATGCCTTATTTCTTTTTTATAGAATTCTTAGGACCGTTAATTGAACTGATTGGTTATATTATCTTGATTATCTCAATTTTTACGGGAAGCATTTATATCGAATATGCGCTCTTATTTTTTATACTTGCATTCATTTACGGTTCAATCTACTCAATGGCAGCTGTTTTATTAGAGGAATGGACGATGGAAAGATATCCAAAGGTAAAGCATTTGACGATTTTATTTTTTATTTCACTCACTGAGACATTTTGGTATCGCCCATTAACTGTTTTATGGCGTGTTGAAGGAATGGTTGAAATGGTAATTGGTAAAAAGGGATGGGGAGAAATGATTAGAAAAGGTGTCTCAAATGACTAAAAAAAATGTACTTATTACTTTTGGGTTCTTGCTGCTTTTTATCTTGTTTACATCTCCATTTTGGATATGGCAACTAAAATCAACCGAACATTTGAATGTATTAATCATTGATAAAACCGTACCAGATCAGTCATATCGTGAACACAAAGGGCTAGTATGGATTCTTAATCATTTGAAGCTTAAGCAGGATGGTAGCCAAACATATGATCCAAAAGAGGATTATGTTGGATTTGTCCCGACAGACCAACCGCCAAAGTTTAACATAAGTGAGTTTCCAAACGATTTATCAGGATATGACGTATTATACGTGGCAGATGGATATGGTGTATATGAAGATGAATATGGCAGTGAAAATGCAGAAGGAAATCGTTCTGAACTACTTTATGGTGGGATGACATCTGAAGAGGTTATTGCCATTAGTTCATCATTAAGTAAAAATAATCAAACACTTATTGCAGAGTTTAATACGTTTGGATCCCCAACAGAGCAAGAAGTACGTGAGGAGTTTTATTATTTATTGAATGTCACTTGGACTGGTTGGATGGGGCGTTATTTTGATGATTTAGAATCTAAGGAAGTACCCCGATGGCTTAAACAAAATTATGAACGGCAATACGGCGAATCGTTTTCTTATAAAGGGAATGGGATCGTTTTTGTCAATGAAGACGATCAAGTGATTGTCTTAACAGACGAGGACTTAGAAAAGAACTATGTGATGTTCCAGTCAACTAAAAATGGTTTAGCTGAAAATGAATTAAAAGATCCCATTCAATATAATTACTGGTTTGATGTGGTAGAAGCAATTGACCAACAGGAAGTACAGGCTAATTTCAAGTTATCATTGTCTGAAGAAGGAGAAAAAAAACTGAAAGAATACAATTTGCCCACAACGTTTCCAGCGGTGATCCATCATATTGATCAATCATATGATAGCTACTATTTTGCAGGTGATTTCGCTGATCAGGAAAAAGTGCCTGCCATTTATGGGATAAGCGGGTTAACTTGGTGGCAAAAGCTTTTTTCCTTTGAACAAAAAGGCAGAACAGATACATTCTTTTGGAAAGCTTACGTACCTATGATGACAGACATATTAACTACTAGAAAAGATGTTTCGAAAAAGGAAACAGTAGCTGAACCTGATATTAATATTGAATCAGGAATCAAATTAATAGGGCATTCAGGGAAAGATTATCTCCAAGTATATAACAATGGAAAATGGGAGGATATTCTTATTAAAGGCGTCAATATGGGAATTGCCAAGCCTGGATCATTTCCAGGAGAAACGTCAATAACCAAAGCAGAATACTCACGATGGTTCAAACAAATCAGTGACATGAATGCGAATGCAATTCGTGTATATACGATTCATCCCCCTGCATTTTACCAAGCGTTATATGAGCATAACGTAAATAATGAGGACCCTATCTATCTATTTCATGGTGTTTGGGTTAATGAAGAGACATTTATCGAAAAGAAAAATGCTTTTGATCCAGCCGTAACAAATGATTTCAAGGCGGAAATACAACGAACAGTGGATCTTATTCATGGACAGGCCGAATTAGAAGTTAGAGCCGGGCATGCAAGTGGAAGGTATCAATTTGATCTATCACCTTTTTTATTAGGATGGATCATAGGTGTTGAGTGGGATCCGGAAGGTGTAGTAGGAACAAATGAACAGAATCCTGAAAAAACGAGTTATAACGGAACCTACATCAAGACAACCAATGCTGCACCATTCGAAGCATGGTTGGCTGAGATGTTGGATTTTACGGCAGCTTATGAAGCTGAACACTATGATTGGCAGCACCCGATGAGCTTTACAAACTGGGTTACAACAGATTTACTTACACATCCTAGTGAGCCTAGTGAAGAGGAAGATATGGTGACAGTAAACCCAAATGAAATTGAAGCAAAAGAATCCTTTTATGCTGGATTATTTGCTTCGTATCATATTTACCCTTATTATCCCGACTTCTTAAATTTTGAAGAGAAATATGTGGAATATGTTGACCATAGAGGAGAAAAAAATAACTACGCAGGCTATTTACATGATATGAAAGAAAATCATGAGCTGCCAGTACTTGTTGCTGAATTTGGCATTCCAGCATCGAGAGGGCTTTCACATGAAAATGTGTATGGCCTTGATCAAGGTAATCATTCAGAACAAGAGCAAGGTGTTAAAGTGAAAAGACTATTTGAAGATATCATGGAAGAGAAGATGGCAGGCGGTATAGTCTTTTCCTGGCAGGATGAGTGGTTCAAAAGAACATGGAACACGATGGACTACGATAATCCGGACCGCAGACCATTTTGGGATAATATCCAAACAAATGAACAACACTTTGGTCTCTTAAGCTTTGATCCAGATACAGAACAAACACAATTAAAAATTGATGGTGATCCATCTGATTGGGAAGCAAGGGATGAAGAACCCCTGCAAACGATAACTGAAAAAAATCCAATTAAAAACGTGTATGTGTCAAGTGATTCCCGAGGTTTGTTTATACGGATTGATTATAATGAAGCACAGTGGAAGAAAGGTGACTATCAAACATCAATTTTATTAGACACAATCAAAGATCAGGGTCAATCAACAATTCCTGAAGCTGCTGGCTTAAAAGAAGAGGAAATTGACTTTTTAGTAGAGCTTAAAGGTGAGAAAACCTCAAGGGTGTTAATTGATAGTTACTATGACACGTTTTATTATCACTATGGTCACTTGTTAAAGATGATTCCAACGCAATCCTATGCAAATAAAAAAAACAATGGGATTTATCATCCGATCCGTTTAACACTTAATAAAGAATTGACGATAAAAAAGCAAGAAGGAGCAATTACATTGCCACTCTCAGCTTATGATACAGGGAAGCTGCTATTTGGTAATGGAAATCCAACTTCAAAAGAATATAATTCACTTGCGGATTTTTATAGAAAAGATGGAATCGTAGAGCTTCGGTTACCGTGGCTTATGTTAAATGTGAAAGATCCAAGTCAAAAACAAATAATGGGTAATATATGGTCGAAAGCTGGAATAAAAAGTTCAGAAACAATAGAGTCTATTTCTACAGCAATTGTCGTGACAAATCATCAAAAAGAAATTGTGCAGCGAGTACCGGAAAATAATGGTGAATGGATGCATTACACGTGGGAAACATGGGGAGAACCACTCTATCATGAGCGTTTAAAGCAATCTTATTACATCATAAAGGAAACGTATCTAGAAGCAAACAAATAACTAACAGGTCTTGATGTAAAGATTTTGTATGGGAGGCTTTTGAAAAAGCAATGGCAAAAATTTTACTTGCTGAAGATGAAGAAGTACTTCGTATGCTTGTTGTTGATACTCTTGAGGATGAAGGGTATAAAATCGATGAGGCGTGTGATGGAAAAGAAGCATATAACTTAATTAAGGAAAATTCATATGATCTCATCATTTTAGATTATATGATGCCGGTGTATACCGGTTTAGAGTTGCTTGAAATGATTCGTCATGATAACAATCAAACGAGGATCATGATGTTAAGTGCTAAAAGTCAAAAATCAGTTCAGCAAAAAGTATTAGAAACTGGTGCAGACTATTTTATGACAAAACCGTTTAGTCCAATGAAGCTTATTGAAAGAATTGAGGAGATTTTAGGTGAAGCTGAATAAGCTCTTAAAGACTAGATTAGCTGCTCAATTTACCCTATTAACAATAACAATTATCGTTACATTTAGTTTGTTAATTGCTGCGTTATTGATTTATCAATATAGGATAACGGTTGATATTGAGCAGAAAAATGAAAAGCTTGAAGAAAAAGAAAGAATTGCAACAGATTTACGCTATGCTTTTAATATGGCTATTTCAGAAATGAGAGCCTATTTTGCCTATGATGGATATGAATCGTATTTTGATAATGTAAAGAAACAACAAGCGATTGTAGAGACTAAGCTGGCTACACTACAAGATATAGCTGAAAATGAAGAAGATGTGTTAATGATTCAAGATACACAATATTTTTATACTTACTATTTTCATGATGTCATGCCCAGAACAAAAGAATACTATGATACAGGGCAATATGATGAGGTAATAAAAGTTGCCGTCATACAAAATGCATCAGAAACCATACGTACTTATCAAAGAAGTATCAAGGATTATACAAATGGTCTTCATAATGAGCATAACTCTCTCCATGTTCAGTTCACAAAAAAGGTTTTCTTCTGCCAGGTCGTTTTTATCATTGTCTTATTTTTATTAATTGCATGTATGGGGATTATTACTAGGGTTATGTTGAACAAAATAGGCAGACCATTAAATGACCTTACTGGTGCAGCAAGTGAAATAGCTGACGGACAAACAGTGTTGTTTACTGACAAAACAAATCGAGATGATGAACTTGGCCTGCTTTCAAAAGCCTTTGAAAAAATGAGTAAAAGCATCCAAGACAAAGAGCAGGACTTACATGCGCAAAATGGAGAATTATTAGCACAACAGGATGAACTGCAATCACAGCAACATGAGCTTGTCGAAGCACTGGAAATGATGCGGAAAAGTGAGTTTATTCTTAATAAAAGAAATGAGTTAATTAGAGGGATCGCGAACAGTTTAGATAAAAGGGAAGTATTAAAAAGCATTGTAAAGACAATGTGTGAGGTAATTGGTGCAGATAAAGGAATCATTGTTTTACTTGATCGAGGACATGAGCATGCAAGCTTTGGCGTATCAGCGCAGGGAGTGAAGCAGTTTATTCATCATTTGCATTCAGGGTTAATCACAAGGCTTAAGGAAACAAAGCAACCATATACAGTGAAAAGAGAAAGTTTACATGCAGAGAAGGCCTACCATACTTCAATTTTCTTTTCATATGATTTATACGTACCAGTCATTACTGGATCAGGAAAAATGGAAGCTATTATGATGTATACACGATTTCATCAACCATTTCATGAATCTGAGATTGAGGAATATGATAGCCTAAGTAAACAGCTAGCCATTTCTTTAGATAAAATCCAGTTATTCGAACAATCTGAATCAGAACGATTATTGTTTCAAGATATTTTAAATACGATTAACGAAGGAATTCAATTGGTTGACGTAGATGGCACAGTGATTCAAGCTAATCAAAAGCTGTGCGACATGTTTAAATGCAAGTTTTCAACCATCCTTAATAAGAGCTATAGTGATTGGCTTGAAATGGTAAGTCAAACTGTAAAGAATAGCGATGAACTTAAGGGCTTTTTCGATCGTATTTTATTTAACGGTCATATAGGTGAAACAATGTGTATTTATCATCAAGAACTTCCAGTCCAAAAAGTTATACAAGTATACAGTGAACCATTAAAAAGGAATGGTGAGAAATTTGGTACGGTTATTGTCCATCGAGATATTACAAAGGAATATGAAGTAGATGTGATGAAATCTGAATTTGTAAGTACGGTCAGTCATGAATTAAGGACACCGCTTGCAAGTGTATTAGGATTTACAGAACTTATGCTAAATAAAGAGTTAAAGCCTGAGCGCCAAAAGAAATATTTAACAACAATTTACAAAGAAGCAAAACGGTTAACTGTACTTATTAATGATTTCTTAGATGTACAACGAATGGAAGCCGGTAAACAATCGTATGACAAAAAATATGATGACATTGTTCCACTACTCAGCAGCATCATTGAGGCTCATGAAATCAATCATCCAAACCATGTCTTTCATTTTCAAACAAAAACAACTCATACAATGGTTCTTGGCGACAAGGATAAGCTTACACAAGTGTTTACGAATTTAATTAATAATGCAATAAAATATTCTCCAGATGGCGGCAATATTTATGTAACTGTTTATGAAGAAGAATCACAGTTAAAAGTAGCGATAAAAGATGAAGGATTGGGAATACCTGAGGAATCGATTGATAAACTATTTTCAAAATTTTACCGGGTAGATAATTCTGACTATCGGAAAATTGGCGGAACAGGACTCGGGTTAGCGATTGTTAAAGAAATCATGAAACAACATGATGGCGACATATCTATACAGTCAAAACTGAAAGAGGGAAGTACTTTTACAGTGAATTTCCCCCTTGTTATTGGATATTCAGATGAAGAAAGAGGAAAAAATGGAAATCTATCTGGAATGAATAAAGTAAATGTTATTATCGTTGAAGATGATAGTAGTTTAGCTGCTTTGTTGCAAACTGAACTAGAGGAAAGTAACTTTCATGTAAAAGTATTTAGTGAAGGAAAGTCTGCATTAGCAGCAATTAAGGAAGAGCGACCTGATGCCATCGTACTTGACATCATGCTTGAGGATAAAGGCATGAACGGTTGGGACATTATTAAGCATCTTAAAGGAATCGAAGATCTTAAATTAATTCCAATCTTTATTTCCTCTGCTTTGGACGAGAAGGAAAAAGGTTTGGCTCTTGGAGCAAACGATTATTTGATAAAACCATATCAACCAAGTAAATTATCAAAACTTATTCTCCAAACCTTATTGAAAAAAGACTGGAGCGGACAAATTCTTATTCCAAGTGAAAACGATGAATAAAGTGAGATATCCAGCAGCGGGGATATTTTTCATCCGTAACTTTAGCTTGCGAGCCATATCACGCTTAGAACGCTGCATCCTGTAGGTTTGCCTGACTTGGACGTCAATCGCTCGTCAGATCTTTACGGGCAGTTTTCCTCCACCTTCTACTTTACTTCTCTAAAAATATTAAGGTCGGGTTTTACTGCCCGTTAAGACTGGGATAAATGATAAGGAGACTTCTAAAACGATCAGCCGTTATCGTAATGCAGTGAAATAGTTTATACTAAATGAATAAGAGGTTACGCCATTCAACGAAAGGGGAAATGAATGTGTTAAAGAAACAAACATTACATACTCATAAACGCGATGAAATGATTGAAGTAACCGAGGAGGTACAAGCTTTTGTGAATGAGCTGGGTATACAAGAAGGAACCGTTTTGATTTATTGTTCACACACAACAGCAGGTATTACAATCAATGAAAATGCAGATCCTGATGTAAAAAGTGATATGATAAGACGCTTTGATGAAACATACCCATGGAATATGGTGAAGGATATGCATGCTGAGGGAAACACAGCTGCACATATGAAAGCAAGCACTGTTGGTGCATCACAAACAGTTATTATTACAGGTGGAAAATTGCTCTTAGGAACATGGCAAGGTATTTACTTTTGTGAATTTGATGGTCCAATGCAAAGAACGTATTATTTGAAATGTTCCTAGTATGAGGTGAGAAATGGAATTTTTGTTTATTATGGTTATTTATCCAGTGATTGTGGTCATCATGTCAGTTGCTGGTTACCTATTAACTAAAAAAAGTTATGTAACACCATCTATCATTTTTGTTCTTTTTTCATTTTTACTATTGATCTTTTATAATGAATCTTTCTTTATATGGGTTATCGTATATTCGGCCTTATCAATTATCATCTCAGTCATCATGTCGTTTTTTATGAAAAAAACACACAAACAAAAACCCACACAGTAAAGGGGAATCCTTTGACTGTGTGGTGACTAGTATCATAAAAATTTTCAACAAAGAGTCAAACCTTTCTTTATTGATCAAATGTAATTGATTTAGAAGGACAAGCTTTGTTATGCACTAAAAGAACATTGACCAATCTTTCCTACGATTTTATTTGCTGCCAGAAAATGTGGTGTATGACGACGTTGATGAGCCTCATTCGAAAACTGGAATAAATAATGATCATCAAGTCTTGTAACTTGTGATAAGAGATAGGCTGATTCAGTTGCATAAGGTTTTCTTCTAGTATTTAAAGATTCGATGATCCCCTCTGATGTTTTTATCCCAATGCCATGACCAAAGTATAAACCATTTCCTAAATCGATGACATTTTCTCCCCGCCACTGTGGTTTGTTTGGATCAAACTGCGGATTATTAAAATATAAACAATCACCAGGCAAAAAATCATTTCCCCTACGTGTATAAATCGGAAGGTCATCATCTGTTTGCCAATCACGTAAATACATCCCTTGATAGATTCGATTAAATTGATCGAGATTAATGCTTTCAAGTACGGCCTTATAAAAGATAATCACGATTGATGTTGCACATTCAAATCCATACAAAGTGCCATTTTGAAAAATATCCCGAATGGCATCAGAAGGGAGATTTCCGTATTTTAACTGGAATCCTCCTTGGTCTGTTAGTCTCCAAAAACGGTCATTACATTTTGCGTTTTGAAATGTCGTAAATCTAGCTTTGCTTGCAAATAAATCTCTTGCTGCTTGAATGGTGGCTTGACGCATGTGAAGATCAAACTGTAGATGTTCGTGATTAAAAAAGGAATATCTTACTTGATATTGGCTCATTCGATCGATAGTTTCTTTTTGTTCGTCTGTAAAATTTGTCGCTTTTAATTGATTAGCATTTATCATGCTATGACCAATAAATATCACTTTGCACCCTCCCATGATCGTAGTTTTATTAAAGTTTATGGGTAAAAGAGTGGGGATAGAAATAGATATCAATAAATTATAGATAAAAAGGTATGAAAAAGGCATGGTTACAAAGTAACCAAGCCTTTCAGGACTATTTTTTATTCTCGGGAATTTCTGTCTTTGCAAAATCAGCGGACAAAATTTCAAGGTTTAATCTTAATTCCTCATTAGCCATTGGTAATCCGTGACCTGTCACAGCAAGTGATGGTTTTAATGCTTCAAGTTTTTTGACAGATTCCCATGCTGCATGCCAATCGATTGTAAAGTATGCAGGTGGGCCGTGTATTTCTTGCTTTTGTGTAATGACATCATAGAGAGATTCTTGTTCAACAGTTGTAAATGCATCCCCGACAATTAATGCCTTATCGCGGTCTCTATAAAGGGAAATATGACCTGGTGTATGTCCAGGAGTATGGATAAATTGCCAATCAGACAGACCAGGGATCGATCTGTTTTCATCTAATACCTTAAGATGTGAACGAATATCGATGCTGTGTCTGGGAAACATTGGTGACATCTTTGCGACAAGTCCTTCTACTTCGGGGGTTGGCGGCGGATAGTCACTTTTACCAGTTAAATAAGGTGCTTCTAAATTGTGTGCATATACGGGGACATCCCATCTTTTTAGCAGTTCTTCTAATGCACCAACATGATCAAAATGTCCATGAGTCAAAATGATGCTTGTTGGTTTACACCCTTCCCCAAATCGTTTCTCAGCTTCGTTTATAATAAACTCGTGTGAACCAGGCATACCAGCATCAATTAAAATAAATTCATTTGTAACTCGAGGGTTTCCAATAAAACAAATATTTACAATCTGAACAGACAAACAAAAGATATCTGGGGCTACCTCAATCCCCATTCCACTAGTGACTGAACTCAAAGGCATTTTTTCCATACGTGTACCTCCATTTATCTCGTAAATGTCAAAGTCCTGCAAAGTACAGGAAGCGGCGGTCTAAGCGTAATAAGTTTCACACATTACCCATCCGTAAGGATAAAAATACCTACTGATAGTAGTCTCATTTATTTTCTTTGTTAGTATTGCATAAAATAAAAACGGTATAACCTAAATTAGGTCAGAATCAAGAAAAATTTATCATTGACATAATCACCTGATCATTTTATAGTTAAACACGTTAATAGTTAAACAGTTTAACTAATGGAAGGCGGCTCCTTACTATGAAGGAAAAACAAATAGAAGAATTAATTAATCGCTATCTAACAGTATCATTTTCAGTTACAAAAAAAGCTGAAAACCTTATGAAGGACTGTATTGGTGACAATATTACATACGATCAGCACTATACATTACGATATATACATCGCGCTGGAATGTGTACCTCTACAGAGCTGGCAGAAGTGTTTGAGGTAAAGAAAAGTGCGATTACGGCCATTATTAATCGGTTAACGGAAAAGGAATTAATAAAACGAACACGTGACGAAAATGATCGTCGTGTCATTTATTTAACGTTAACTGAAAAAGGAGCTGACTTGTTTAAGAAATCAGAGGATAATGCACAAAAATTAGTTGAATCAATTATTACAAGGTTTGAAGATCATGAAATTAAAGCATTTATTGAAACATATGAAAAGCTTAATCATTTATTAGACAATCTAAAAGACTGTAAAATGGAGGAATAAGTGTGAACACAATCATTAAAGGAAAATGGTTCGTGATTGTTGGATGGATTGCTGTTGTAGCAGGGTTGTTTTTCCTTGCGCCAAATATGGCAGACCTAGTAAGAGAAAAAGGACAGATAAGTGTCCCTGATGGGTTTTCTTCTTCATTAGCGTCTGACATTCTTGATGAGGTACAAAAGCAGGAGAAGGCTGGAGATTCAACACAGGTTGCTCTCGTTTTCCATAATGAAAATAAACTATCCTCAGATGAAATAAAGGAAGCTGAACGAGCTATTCACCTGCTAGAAGATAATGAGGAACTCGATGTAAAAGAGATCTTAACTCATTTTAACGAGGAAAGTTTAAAAGAACAGCTTGTTTCAGACGATGGGAAGACGATATTGGCTTCTGTGACAGTTAATTGGGACGATCGAGAATCAAAAGTAGTTTCAGATTTACTTTATGAGACGATTAAAGATGTAAAAGTTGATCATTATTACACTAGTGGATGGATGATTGATGAAGATGTGATGACGAGCTCACAGGAAGGGTTAAAGAAAACAGAGGGAATTACTGTTGTTTTTATTTTAGCAGTTCTTCTGCTTGTTTTTAGATCTGTCATAGCACCATTTATTCCACTTATCACTGTAGGAATTACGTATTTGGCTTCACAATCAATTGTTGCCATCTTAGTTGATACTGTGAATTTTCCTATTTCAAACTTTACACAAATTTTCTTAGTGGCTATTTTATTTGGAATTGGAACAGACTATTGTATTTTGCTTTTAAGTCGTTTTAAAGAAGAATTAGCTCATCGTGAAAGTGTAATAGAGGCAATTGTTGAAACGTATCGTCATGCAGGCCGTACGGTCTTCTTTAGTGGCTTAGCGGTCATGATTGGCTTTGCTGCCATAGGATTCTCACAATTTAAACTCTATCAATCTGCATCTGCAGTAGCTGTTGGTGTAGCGGTATTACTTATTGCATTATTTACGGTTGTGCCATTTTTTATGGCGGTTTTAGGGAGTAAAATATACTGGCCATCAAAAGGAACGCTAGAACATAAGGACAGTAAAATATGGGAATATGCCGGTCGTTTCTCCTTAGCACGTCCGATTATAGCCTTACTAATTGTTGCGATCGTATCCGTTCCATTTTTATTAAAATATGATGGTGATTTATCATTTAATTCTTTAGAGGAAATAGGTAGTGATGTTAACTCGATTAAAGCGTTCAATGCCATTTCAGATAGCTTTGGTCCTGGTGAATCAATGCCAACCCAAATCATCCTAAAGAATGATGAAGAAATGGATTCAACTGAATATATCGGCTTAGCTGAAAAAATAAGTACTGAGTTAGAAACAGTTGATTTAATAGATTCTGTGAGATCTGTTACAAGACCTACAGGGGAAAAAATTGAAGATTTTTATGTCTCAAACCAAGCGGAAACTCTTGAAGAAGGACTTGGTAAAGGTAATGACGGAATCGAACAAATTAGCGAGGGTCTTGCAGAAGCTGAAACAGAGCTTTCTAATTCATCTCCACAGCTTAAACAAGCGACAGACGGAATTAATGAGTTGATTTCTGGGACGACAGAAATAAATTCTGGAATGTCTGAAATTCAAACAAATTTAGCCAAAATTGAAGCAGGTATCCGTCAAGGATCAGCTGGTTCAAATGAAATTAAAAATGGCCTAGCAGAAGCTAAGGCAGGCGCGGAGGAGCTACATGCAGGCAGCGGTCAATTGCTTGCAGGTTATGAAGCTGCCAGTGCAAATTTAGGAACGCTTTATAAGAAATACGAAGAAGTTGGCCAAGGCATTATTGGGCTTTCAGGGGCGCTCACGCAATTAGATGCAGATTTTAATGCACTAGAAGAGAATGAGGCATATCCTGGCCTTGCTAGTGACCCTGCATATGGGAAAATTAAAGGAACTGTACAAGATATCGCTAAAAATCAGCTTCCTAATTTAGCTGGCGGTCTTACTCAATTAAACACAGGCCTTAACGAACTCAGTAGCGGTGTAAGCATGGCGAATGGAAAATTCGTTGAATTAATAGATGGTCAAAAACAAATTTCTGAAGGTTTATCACAGTTGATTGCAGGGATTGAACAGCAGCAGGCAGGTTTAGAGCAATTAGCAAATGGCCAAGGTCAAATTGTTAACAACATGCCAAAAATAACAGATGGTTTGTCTGGTGTAACAAATGGACAAAAGCAGCTGTTAGACGGTTTTGGAAACCTTGATAGTCAAATGAATCAATTAACAGATGGGTTAGGTCAAAGTGTTGATGGGTTAAACGAAGTATCAAACGGCCTTGGCTCAGCACAGGACTATTTAGCAGATTTATCTAAAACATCTGAGAGCTCAGGTTTTTATTTACCAGAAGATGTGTTAGAAAGTGAGGAATTTGCACAAGCGCTTGATACGTATTTATCAACTGATCGGAAAGTAATGACGATAGATGTTACATTTGAAGCGAATCCATACTCAAATGAAGCAATTGGTCAGGTCGATGAAATCAATGCTGCGATTCAACGTGCAACAAAAGATACAAAACTAGAAAATGCCGAGGTTGCAATCGGCGGCATTACAAGTACGAATGCCGATTTAAATACGGTTTCTAATAATGACTATACACGAACAGTCATATTAATGCTTGTCGGTATCTCTATCATTCTAGTATTTTTATTTCGTTCACTCATTATGCCGCTTTATTTAATCGGTTCATTGATTTTAACGTATTACACGGCAATGGGAATTAATGAAGTCATCTTTGTTAATATACTAGGCTATACAGGCATTAGCTGGGCTGTTCCATTCTTTGGATTCGTCATTCTTGTAGCACTTGGTGTAGACTACAGTATTTTCTTAATGGATCGCTTTAATGAATTCAAAGATTTAACGGTAGGAGAAGCTATGCTGATGGCAATGAAGAAGATGGGAACCGTTATTATATCAGCTGCCATCATTTTAGGCGGCACGTTTGCTGCAATGATCCCATCAGGAATGCTATCACTCGTCCAAATTGCATCAATTGTTTTAACGGGCTTGTTGCTATACGCATTAATTATTCTGCCACTGCTTGTCCCAGTTATGGTGAAAACATTTGGCGCGGCAAACTGGTGGCCGTTTAAACGTGCATAGTTTTGAAATAAAGGAATAAAAACAGCAGGTTTCAGTTTTTCTATGAAACTTGCTGTTTTATTTTTGCAAATATATGATGGATATCAGATAGAAGAATCTCATGGAGGTGTTGACATGAGATTAGAAGTGGCCATGTTGAATGTCATAAAAGGAAAAGAAAAAGAATTTGAGCAATCATTTAAAGAAGCTTCATGCATTATTTCAAGAATGAATGGATATATTACCCATGATCTTCAAACGTTTTTTAGAAGGAGATAGGAAATATTTTCCGCTAGTAAAGTAGGAGAAACTGGAAAATCATACGATTGGCTTAGACAGTCCAATGAATATCAGGACTGGAAAAAATTATTACACGACTTTTATGATCCTTATCCAGTTGTTGAGCATTTTGAAAGTGTTTGATAAAGGCCTTTTAAAACGAAAACTATTTAAGATTGATTGGAGTAGATTGCGAGACTCCTGCGGGAGCATCTCTCGCTGCAATCAACCACACCGCACTACTTGGTAAATAGGAAAAAAGTTTGCGGAAACAGCCTTTATAAAAGAGAAAGCGCTTATTCAGGCTAGGGCAAATAAGAGGTGGAAGGTCAAGGTTACCATTCATTTTTATTGAAGAAATAACCCCTAATCGTTAGAGAATTAATACAGATCTAAAAGAACTCTACGTTAGTAAAAAAAGTTTTAAACCTCTTATCTGGATCTTGATTTCAATTAATGTAAGTGTTACAATTATGATAATTATTTTTGTTCGGATAAGCTGAAAGATGGAAATTGCTTTAAAGTGTTCCTCTTGAATAGTTGTCTAGCAAGAATAGTAATATATGTGGAGAGTTCATCCACACAGGAGGAATTTCAATGTTAGAAGGTAAAGTTAAATGGTTTAACTCTGAAAAAGGTTTCGGATTTATCGAAGTAGAAGGACAAGACGATGTATTCGTACACTTCTCTGCAATCCAAGGCGAAGGCTTCAAAACTTTAGAAGAAGGCCAAACAGTTACTTTTGAAGTAGAACAAGGCGCTCGTGGACCACAAGCTGCTAACGTTCAAAAATAAGTATAACGCTGCATAGCAGCTATAATAGAAGACTCCTTTTGGAGTCTTTTTTTTATTGCTCTGAAATGACATGAAAATTTTCCATGCAACGAATATCCTAACCTATCCTTTTCCTATTGGGTGAGCCCGCTCATTAGATCATCTAATCCATGAGCGAACGATTTTCGGTAGTGCTAGACAAGGCGCAGTCACAATTGTTCTACAAGAATATACCGATTAATAGGCCGCCCGATTCCACCGTATTCAATCTGAATGTTAACAGCACCCCTCTGTTCCATATACTCAAGATATCGTCTTGCTGTAACCCTTGCAATTCCGACTCCTTCGGCAACTTCTTCTGCAGAACTAGCCTGTTGCTGTTTTTTTAAATAAACATTAATTTTTTCCAGTGTATGTGCATTTAAGCCTTTAGGAAGCTCTGTTTGCTGCTGCTTGTTTTGTTGAAATAATAAACGATCTAATTCTTGTTGAGTAATCGATTCTTTCTCTTGAAGCTTAAGCTGATAATGACGATAGTTTGTAAGAGCTTGCTTCATTCGATCAAATTTGAATGGTTTCATAATATAGTCTTTAGCACCAAGTTGCAGTACATATCTTACCGTTTCGATATCACTTGCTGCTGTTATGGCGATGACATCAGTACGAAACCCTTCTGATCGGATTTGCTTTATTGTTTCAATTCCATCTTGACTCGGCATATAAATATCGACTAAGGCTAAATCTGGATGTTCTTCTTTTATAAAATCAATGCCATCTTTACCATTTGATGCAGTACCTATTACTTTAAATCCTTCGACCTGTTCAACAAATTGTTTATTAATTTCTTGTACCATTGGATCATCTTCAATAAGCAGAACACGAATAGTTGATAAATTCTTCATATCATATTACTCCTAATCTTACATCGAAAAAGTGATGGTAAAGGAGGTACCTTGCTCTGGTGAGGATTCTATTTGAATGGTACCATTTGCTTTTTCAACGATTTCTTTTATTAAAAATAAGCCAATTCCTCTGTTTGAACCTTCTTTTGTAGAAAAGCCTTCTTGGAAGATAAATGGTTTTGCTTTTTTTGAAATACCTATCCCGTTATCCTCAATAAGAATCGATAAAAGCTCTTCATGCTGTTCAATACTTATATAGATCTCTTTTTCTAATAAGGTACTATCTTTAAACGAGTCAAAAGCGTTTTCTATTAAATTACCAAAAATAATGACAAAATCATGATCATCGAGTGGAGAGGGAAAAGACTCCAATCGACTATGGCGATCGATATGAACAGTGATACCTAACTCTTTTCCTCGCCTTACTTTACTTAATAGAAGACCAGATAGACTTTCACTGATGATATTTTTTGATAAAAAGCGAGTTAATTCTTCATTCTCTTCAGTAATTTGAAAGACATATTCTAAAGCCCTATTTTTATGACCAAGCTGAAGTAAACCTGCTATCGTATGGAGCTTGTTCATATGTTCGTGATTTTGCACTCTTAGAGCGCTTACAAAGGCTTTTACCCCCGTTAATTCTTCTGCGAGTTTTTTTACTTCTGTCCGATCCTGAAATATGGCAACAGCTCCCACAGGTACGCCTTTTACTTTAATAGGAATCCGATTACTTAAAATATTTAGATTCCGAACAGTTAATTCTTTGTTGTATATTGGTTTTTGTAAGCGGAGAATTTCAGGTAGTCGTGTATCCGTAATAATCGTATTAATGTTTTTACCAATTACTTCTCCTGTAATTCCCATCATCTCTTTCGCTTTGTTATTAAAAACGGTAATATTTTCATTAAAATCAATCGCAATAATACCCTCACGCATCGCATTAAAGGTTTCAGTTCGCTCAACCACTAATCCAGCTATTTCATGCGGTTCAAGATTAAACATTTCTTTTTTAATTCGTGAAGCAAGCAGCCACGCACCCCAACCCCCGAATAGTAAAGAAATAGCACTTGTTAAAAAGATCTCCATTCGCAAATTCCAAATAACTTCTAAAAATGTCGGCACGATATATCCAGCTAATACAACGCCAACTTGTTGATGGTCTTGATTAAGAATTGGAACAAATCCACGTATAACGCTTCCTGCTTCACCTTTTGCCTTTGTTGTAAATGTTAGCTCAGCAAAGGCCGGTCCTTCATCAGTTCCTCGAGACTTTTGTCCAATCATAGTAGGGATTGGATGTGATAGGCGTATATGATCCATGTCCATGACGACAATATAATCAGCTTGATGAATAACACGCATTGATTCAACGCGTTCGTTAATCATACTCCTTTCTTCTGCATCACCAGTAATCATGAAACTAATATCCGGTACTTCAGCAACAGTACGAGCTGTGAGTAATGCTCTCTGTTTTAAGTCTTCTTCTTGTGCATCTATAAAATTACTTATAATTACAATACCAGCCAATAAAAGGGAAAACCCTACAATAAAAAAGATTAAACCCGTAATTTTTGTTTGAATGGATAAACGACGCATAAGGTGTTCCTTTCTCTATTCATTTCGAGTTTGTTTTTTATTTTACCATGTAAATATATCGCATGTTACAATTACTGATAGATAAATATGGGGGTAATGGTGGAGGATGAAGTATTTAATAGGCACTAGTTTACTTGTAATCGTCATAATCTTAAGTATCTTTTTTTCTCCTTTTGATCTATTTAAACAAAATGACGATCTGTATGATGATGAACAAGAGGGGTTATCTGAGCAAATTACCATCCGTTTTAGTCATGTTGTTGCGGAAAATACACCTAAGGGATTAGCAGCACAAAAGTTTGCCAAATTAGCTGCTGAAAAAACAGAAGGATTAGTAAAAGTAGAGGTTATTCCTAATGGGACTATGTATACGGATGAGGAGGAATTAGATGCACTCATGAACAACGATGTTCAAATGATTGCACCTTCTGTATCGAAAATGACGAGATTAGCACCCGAATGGGGATTATTTGATTTACCATTTTTATTTGAAAGCAATGAGGATATCACATCTGTCATTTCAGGTGAGATTGGTCATAAATTTTTAAAACTCCATGAAGATAAAGAGATAAAAGGGATGGCTTTATGGAGTAATGGTTTCAAACAAATGACAAGCAGTGTCGGGGCATTACAGCACCCTGAAGATTTCCAAGGACAACGTTTTCGGATTATGCCAAGCTTTGTTTTAGAAGAGCAGTTTAAACGATTAGGAGCAGTTCCAATCGCTATTCCATATGATCAATTATATATGACACTTGAAGAGAATAAATTTGAAGGACAGGAAAATACCATTTCAAATATCTATTCAAGACGTTTATATGAATATCAAAGCCATTTGACACTTAGTTACCATGGGTTTTTAGGGTATGCTGTATTAATGAATAAAGATTTTTGGGATAGCCTGCCTACAGATGTTCAGTCAAGTTTAACAGAAGCAATGGATGAGACAACTACATGGATGATCAAAGAATCACTGGAAATGAACAAACAACAACTACAAGAGTTGGCTAAAGAATCATCGATTGACATTCATTATTTAACAAATGAAGAAAAAGTAGTGTGGAAGAAAAAGCTTGAGCCTGTCTATCAATCCTTGCTTGAACATGTAGATGAGAATTTTGCCAAGGAATTTATTACTCAAAGGATTAAACAAATGGAGACACAGTAAAATGTGTCTTTTTTGATAGGATTAAAAAGATAAAATGATTGAATGCTTGTCAGGGTTTAACAAGGCGTCGGGCTTTTATTCATAATCTTTAAATGTATATTTTGCTTCCTTATAAAGTATAACGGCACATATCTAATCAAATGAAGAAGGAATGTTATATATTATAGTAACTTAATAGAGAGGTGGTATATTTTGAAGGCTGATGCAGTTTTTGAGGGTGGTGGCGTCAGGGGAATAGCATTTGTCGGGGCAATTCAAGCAATGGAAGAGGGAAATGTAGAATGGGAGAGACTTGCCGGGACATCGGCAGGTTCGATCATTGCTGCTCTTTTAGCATGCGGTTATAAAAGCTATGAAATAAGTGAAATGCTGAGAGATATCGATTATTCTAAATTACGCGGGAGGACGATTTTGAATCGGATTCCCATTATTGGAAGTTTCATTGAACTGCTCATCCATCTTGGCTTTTATAAAAATGACTATATAGAGGCATGGATGGATTCACTCCTAATCGAAAAAGGTATCCAAACATTTGCAGATCTTCCAGATGGAAAACTAAAAATTATTGCTTCAGACGTATCGAATGGACAAATGCTTGTTTTGCCTGATGATTTGGTAAGATATAATATGACCCCTGCTGATTTGAAAATTTCTACTGCAGTCATGATGAGTACTTCTTTGCCATTTTTCTTCCGTCCAGTTAAATGGAAATTAAAAGATGGGAAAAAATCCTACATTTTAGATGGCGGATTACTAAGCAATTTTCCAATTTGGTTATTTGATACTGAACACCCGCGTTTCCCAACATTTGGATTTCGTTTTGTGAAAGAAGAAGTAAATATAGATCCTGTTATTCCAACACCGATCCACCTTGCTAAAAATATATTTAAGACAATGCTTCAAGCCCATGATATAAGACATATGAGCGAGGAAACAAATGAACGTACTATTAAGATTCCAACTGGCAGTGTGAATACAACTGATTTTGAACTAAATGAGGAAGAGTTAGAAATTCTATATCAATCAGGTTATAAGTATGCAAAAGAGTTTTTGGCGAAATGGAATTTTGAACAATATAAGGAAAATCGAAAGAAATCCAAAATCAAAAAAGAACAGAAAAACGAGCGTATATAAATCTTACAGTCTATTTTATTATTAATAGACCAAAAAGAACAAAAAGACCATTATCACCATAAATATAAACTTTCTAAATTATCAGTTAACATAAAGACTGTAGTTGGAAGCGCTAACATTTAAAGGGGTGAATGGTCGATGAAAATAAATTTTAAAAATTTAACTGTTCAAGTTATTATCGGTATTCTACTTGGAATTACGGTTGGTTTTATCTTTCCGGAGTTTGGAGCACAGCTAAAGGTATTGGCTGATATTTTTATCAAGTTAATTAAAATGGTGATTGCACCAATTATTTTCTTTACAATTGTAATTGGAATTGGAAGTATGGGAGATTTAAAGAAGGTTGGGAGAATCGGGGGAAAGGCCTTACTTTATTTTGAAATTGTTACAACATTTGCATTGGCGATCGGAATACTAGTTGTTTCAATCATTCAACCAGGAAACGGTTTTAATACAAGTGGGGCTGAAGGAGCGGATGTCTCTGAGTACACGACACAAGCAGAAGAATCAAGTCATGGAATGATGGACTTTATTATGAGTATCGTACCTGAAAATGCAGTTGCAGCATTAGCTGGAGGAGAGTTACTGCCAATCCTATTCTTTGCGGTATTATTCGGTCTAGCAACAGCTTCATTAGGTGAAAAAGCAGCTCCTGTCATATCTTTATTTGAAAAATTAACAGATATTTTCTTCGCAATTGTTAATATGGTCATGAAAATGTCTCCAATTGCAGCGTTTGGGGCAATGGCTTATACAATTGGCAACTTTGGTTTAGGTTCTCTCGTTTCATTAGGAAAATTAATGGGATCCGTTTATATTACAATGTTTTTATTTATCGTTATCATTCTAGGTGCAATTGCAAAATATTATAAATTTAATATTTTTAGTTTTATAAAATATATTAAAGAAGAAATTTTACTTGTATTGGGCACATCTTCATCTGAATCTGCATTGCCAAAATTAATGCAAAAGTTAGAAAGATATGGTTGCTCTAAATCAGTAGTAGGACTTGTTGTACCAACAGGCTATTCATTTAACTTAGATGGAACGTCTATTTATCTATCAATGGCTGCTGTATTTATCGCTCAAGCCTACGGCATTGATTTAACAATCTGGCAATTGGCAACGCTACTAGGTGTTTTGATGTTAACATCTAAAGGTGCTGCAGGTGTTACGGGATCAGGATTTATCACATTAGCAGCTACATTAGCAGCATTTCCGATGATTCCTGTCGAAGGAATGGCACTAATTCTCGGAGTTGATCGCTTCATGTCAGAAGCGCGTGCTATTACAAATCTCATTGGAAATGGTGTAGCAACAGTGGTTGTTTCTAAAATGGAAAATGAATTTGATCCAGACGGATATGTTGAAAAAGAAGATGAAGTAGATTCTCCTACTATTGAATCATCTGTTCACATGGTAGCAAAATAATAAAAATAGGCTGGCTCAACAAATTTGAGTCAGCCTATTTTTATGATAGAAGAAGGTAATCCCGTCTAATTGATGAATGTTAACTTAATAAAAGGAAAGGGAGGAAGATATTATGCGATTTAATAAGAAAGGGAATCTCTGTGAAATCCTAGATATTGAGTATCCAATCATACAAGCTGGAATGGCAGGGGGAGCTACAACAGTGGAGCTAGTAGCAAGTGTCTCCGAAACAGGAGCACTTGGTACTTTAGGTGCTGCGTATATGAAGACAGAAGACATAAAGGATGCAATAAGGAGCATCAAAAAACGGACGAATCGTGTCTTTGCTGTTAATCTGTTTTGTACGTCAATGGAGGATGATTTTTCACGTATGAAAGAGGTACAGACAGTTTTAAATCCATTCCGTGTAAAGCTGATGGTTAAGAATCCGGATGAGACAAAGAAAACTCCAGACGATTTTGAAAAACAGTTCCAAATGGTGATTGAAGAAAACGTTCCTGTTATTAGTACAGCATTTGGAATCCTTCCACCTGATAAAATGAAATTGGCCAAAACTAGAGGAGTTAAGGTTGTGACTATGGTTACAACCGTTCAAGAAGCGATAATTGCTGAAAGAGCTGGGGCAGATGTAATTGTTGCACAAGGTAGTGATGCCGGTGGACATAGAAGCACATTTGATATCAAGAAGCATCCGAATGGAGCAAATATCGGTACTTTTTCATTGATTCCTCAAGTAGTCGATCATGTAACAATACCGGTTGTTGCTGCAGGAGGAATCATGGATGGAAGAGGTATGCTGGCTGCTATGGCTTTAGGGGCAGAAGGAATCCAAATGGGAACACAATTTCTTACAAGTAAAGAGTCTGGGATACACCGTTTATACAAAGAAGCCCTACACAAAAGTACAGAAGAAAGTACAGTCATAACAAAAAGCTTCTCGGGACGCCCTGCTAGAGGGATAAAAAATGAATTTATTTCACAATACGAAAGCTCTGGTGTCAAGCCATTACCATTTCCGAGTCAAAATACGTTAACAGCTGATATTCGAAAAGGAGCTGCAGAGCAAAATAATACTGACTACATGTCATTATGGTCAGGACAAGGGACTAGATTATTAAAGGCAGATAGAACAGCGGAATGCATTATTCGTGAAGTAATTTCTGAAATGGAAGAAGTTTTAAGGGTTTTAAATGGGAGATAAGAGAGTTTATTTAGTGTAGTTTTTTTTGCTTTTTCGTTCCACCAATATCTGTGATAATAAAAGAGCAATTTGGTACCATTCGCAAAATTTGTTGCTATTTACCAAGTAGTGCGGTGTGGTTGATTTCCTTTACAGATGCTCACTTTCCGCGGGGCGGACGGTGAGCCTCCTCGGCGTAACGCCTGCATGAGTCTCACCTGTCCCGCTGCTCCCCCGCAGGAGTCTCGCACTTAAGCTCCAATCAACCTTAAATAGTTTTAGATTTAAAAGCAATAATCTCTTAGAAAAGAGCCTAAAATAATAAAATAATTAGCTCGAGAAAGAAGGCAGGAGAACTATCTTATTTTAAAATAAAACAAGATAGTTCTCCTTATCAAAACCTTCTAACGGAGTAGCGAAAATTATTAAACTCGTTCCTTCAAGCACAATTAGCATTGTCATGTAATGAAAGCTGCCGATTTTGTCAATGCGGCAGCTGTTTTGTGTTCAACCAATTGTTTTATGGACATGTATTTGAATGCGGGAAGTAAAACAATCTAATTAATGATCGTATATGAAATTATTCTACTAGATTATAATTCTTCAAAAATTCCTTTTTTACAAATTGTAGAGATTCTTTAATATCGGCATCCATTTTCGCTTCATCTGCATTTTCAGAAAGGTCTCTCCAAACTTTAATATCAGAACCTACGATACCTCCTGGGCGAACGAATGGCTCCATCACTATGCAGCCATCATATTTGATGTCACGAAGTGCCTGACCCATTTCTGACCATGGCATATGACCTTTGCCGGGTACTTTGCGATTGCCCTCACCAATGTGAAAATGTCCTAAATCATCACCAGTATAACGGATGGCATCGCCAATAAAATCTTCTTCAATGTTCATATGAAAGCTGTCTAACATGACTTTAACATTGTCTTTTCCTATATCTCTTACCAGTTCAACAGCTTCTTTTGCATCATTCACTAAAAATTGTTCAAATCTATTTAGGGTCTCTATTAATAACGTAATCTCATATTGTGCAGCAAAATCAGCTAATTCCTTCAAACTCTCGATACTTTGTTTTCGAGCTTCAGGTTTATTGATTGGTTTTGTGTAATCAACAGGCCAATAAGAATAGATGGTACCGCCAATTTTACGGATACCGGCTTTGTGCAGTGCAACTAAAATCTTTTTCATAAAATCAATTCCATTTTGCCTAACATTTTCATCTTGGGAGGAAACATCGTATTCTTTTGGAAGTCCAATTCCTGCTGTTAAAGTGATATTGTATTTCTCTGCTTCAGACCTTAAAGAATATAATTCTTCATCAGACATATTTACAATTCCTGCAGCTCCTACCTCTAACACATCAAAGCCAAGATCGGAAACTTTTTTAACATATTTAAGATAATTTGTATCCCAATCTTGTTCCCAATAAGCAAAATAGACTCCAAACTTCATTTTTAACGCCTCCATTATTTAAATTTATATATTGTATAAACTCCCTCTTTTAGAGAAAGGGCTTACAAAAAATATGATATTTCGTATGATTGTTTATTGAATTCATAATTTAACTATGTTACTATGTAGTAACAATACAATATTAGTATGCTATGAATAAATAATAAGAATTCCTAAAGGAAAATGTCAAGAAAAAAATGAGAATAGAAGTAACAGAAGTATTTTTATTTTTATAGAGTTTGAATAATCATATAAAATCTGGGTTAATAGAAGAGAATATATAGAAAAAGGAATGAAGTGAGGAATGGTCTTATTGAAAAATGTACGACTGGATAAATCGGTACCAATACCATTATATTTTCAACTAAAAGAACTAATTCTATCAGAAATCAAAGAAGGTAATTATAAGATTGGGAGTCTGATTCCTACAGAAAATGAATTGAGTGAGATGTTTGGGATTAGCCGTACGACCGTAAGGCAAGCAATAACAGAACTTGTTCAAGAGGGCTGGCTGTACCGTGTGAAAAGTAAAGGAACATATGTATCCAAGCCTAAAATTGAACAAAGTTTCATTCAGGCTTTAGGTTCTTTTAATGACCAAATTGCAGAATTAGGGAGAACTCCAAGCACAGAGCTTCTTGATTTTGAAGTGATTGTTGCTCCTGATGAAGTGGCAAAAGAGCTTAAATTAAAACCAAATGAAAAGGTAGTCTACATTCATCGTAAACGCTTTGCTGATGAAGATCCGATTGTCATGGTAAAGACATATCTTCCATTTAACAAGTGCAAGTTTGTTTTGAATCATGATTTAGAAAAAGAGTCATTGTATCCTGTATTAGCATTACATGATGATACACAGATATATAAAATCCGCCGTTTCATAGAAGCTGTAGAGGCAGAAGATTATGATATTGAAAATTTAAATATTAGCAGTGATAAGGCAATACAGCAATTTCTTTCAATTGGTTACAACGTATATGACGAACCGATTGAATACTCATTAGCGAGATATCGGGGAGACCGAAACAGGTTTGAGGTAATAATCTCAGCCAATTCACAGAAATAGTCATTATCATCTATGCTTCCATTCCGGAATGGAAGCATAGATGATAACAAATTACGATTTTTGAATAGATTCAAGGGGTGCCAAATAAATGACAAAGTATATTTTAGCTCATGACTTAGGAACATCGGGGAATAAAGCTACGTTATTTTCTGAAAATGGCAAATTAATTGGAAGTTCAGTCTATTCTTATCCTACTGATTATTTTAACGGCACATGGGTAGAGCAGGACGCAGAAGATTGGTGGGAAGCCGTATGCATCACAAGCAAGGAATTAATTGGATCTTTAGGTATTAATCCGATAGATATTGCTGTTGTTAGCTTTAGCGGCCAAATGATGGGCTGTCTTTGTGTAGATAAATCAGGAAATCCTTTGCGAAAGGCTATTATTTGGGCTGATCAACGTGCACAAAAACAGGTAGCACAAATTGAAGAGTTTATTACTCAAAAGGACTTTTATCATATAGTCGGACATCGTAATACAGCATCATATGGAATCCAAAAGCTTATGTGGGTTCGTGATCATGAGCCGGAAATATATGAGCAAACCTATAAAACCTTAAATGCAAAGGATTTCATTGTATCTCGGCTTACTGGGAATTTTTATACTGATTATTCAGATGGGAACAGTAATGGATGTTTTGATTTGGTGAATTTAAAATGGTCCGATGAAATTATTGAATATGCTGGAATAGACCCTGATAAACTTCCCGAATTAAAGCCATCAACCTTTGTTGCTGGAGGAGTAATAAAGAAAGCAGCGGAAGCAACAGGTTTAGCCGAAGGAACACCTGTAGTTATTGGCGGCGGCGATGGTGTAACAGCAAGTGTAGGCGCAGGATCCATAAGCCCTGGGAAAACTTATTGTTGTATCGGTACATCGGCATGGATTACGACCGCTTCTGAAAAACCAATTTTTGACGAAGAAATGAGAACGGTTACTTGGGCACATGTTGTTCCTGGATTATATGCTCCAAATGGTACCATGCAAACTGCTGGAGGAGCCTATAATTGGCTGAAAAATACGATCTGCCAATATGAAATCCATGAAGCAGAGGTCAATGGAAAGTCACCCTATGACTATATGAATGCACAAATTGAACAGTCTTCTGTTGGCTCAAATGGTGTTATCTTTCTTCCGTATCTTCTAGGCGAAAGAGCTCCAAGATGGGATGCTGGGGCAAAAGGTGCTTTTATTGGTTTGAAATCTGAAAATCAACGAGGAGATTTAATCCGTAGTGTTTTAGAAGGAGTAACAATGAATCTGTCGATCATTTTAGACATTCTCCGTAAACATATGGATATTGATGAATTGCTTGTCGTTGGCGGGGGAGCAAAGGGTGCTGTTTGGCGCCAAATTATCGCAGATATAAATAATGCAAAGGTTATTGTTCCAAATCTGTTAGAAGAAGCAGGAAGTATGGGAGCTGCTGTAACTGGTGGTGTAGGGGTAGGAATGTATAAAGATTTTTCTATCATTAATCAATTTATTGAAATTAATCATGTACATACACCAAATACAGAGGCTGTTTTAGCCTATCAGCCTATTAAGAAAATTTTTGATAATTGTTATTTTGCTTTGAAAGATGTTTTTGCAATTGATTAATAGTTTAAGAGGGGATGGGGAATTATGCCATTAGTTACTACGGAAAAAATGTTGATAGATGCTCAAAAAGAGGGTTATGCAGTAGGTGCATTTAATGTGGAAAATTTAGAAATGGTTCAGGCTGTTGTTGAAGCTGCAGATGAATTAAGATCACCTGTTATTCTGCAGACATCTGCTAAAACTGTTCAATATGCAAATTTTTCTTATTTTCACTCGCTTGTGAAGGCAGCAGCAGATGGGGTAAGTGTTCCAGTTGCTCTTCATTTAGATCATGGGGACAGCTTTAAATTGGCAATGCAGGCCTTAAGAGCAGGTTATACATCGATTATGATCGATGGCTCTAAAGAATCTTACGAGGAAAATATTTGTTTGTCTAAAAGGGTTGTAGATGCCTGTGCTCCTTCTAAAATCTCTGTTGAAGCTGAACTAGGTAAAGTAGGCGGTAAAGAAGATGATATCGATGGGGGAGAGGGTGGATTAACAGAACCTTTAGAGGCAAAAGAATTTGTTGATCGAACAAATGTAACCTCTTTAGCAGTAGCTATTGGAACATTACATGGCGTATACAAAGGTGTGCCAAATCTCGATTTAGAGCGGTTAAGTGAGATCAGAAAGGTCGTCAGTGTACCTTTAGTATTGCATGGCGGATCTGGCTTATCCGAAGAATCGATCAAGGAATGTATCAAAAGAGGGATTTGTAAGGTGAATTATGCGACTGAGCTCCGAATTGCCTTTACAGAGGGCGTAAAGAAGGCATTATCGGATACACCGAATATCATTGATCCGAAAAAGTTTACAGGTGCGGGCAGAGACATGGTCAAACAAATGGCGATGGACAAAATCAAAACTTGTGGCTCTGTTGGAAAAGCAATAGTACCAACGGTATAAGTGGGGAAGCAAAAATGACAAAACTACTATTAGGAATCGATATCGGAACCTCCGCGTGTAAAATTGCTATTTTCACTAAAAATGGCGAGGTGTTAGCTCAATCTAATCAAGAATACCCGATTTACTATCCACATGCAGGCTGGGTGGAACAGAATCCTGATGAATGGTGGAGCAGTGTTTGTATCGGAATTAAAGAAAGTATTGCGAAAGCAGGAATTAACTCCTCGCAAATTGTTGGAATCGGAATTGCGGGACAAGGTTGGTCCGCGATACCTGTCGATATGGAAGGTAATTGTTTATCGAACACGCCTATTTGGATGGACACACGTGCAAAAGAAATTGCTGAGCGTGTAACGAATGAAATCGGTGCAGACAGGATTTTTGAAGTCGCTGGTAACTCCTTTTTACCAGCCTATACGACCCCTAAACTGTTATGGTTTAAAGAAACAATGCCTGAAATTTATGAGAAAACGGATAAGTTTTTACAGAGTAATAGTTATATCGGAATGAAACTAACCGGTGTGATGTCATCAGATAAATGTCAAAACTATGGGGTTCATTTTTACAATACAAAAACCTTTACTTATGATGAAACACTTGCGGAATCAATGGGATTATCGATCGATAAGGTGCCTGATATCTATCAATGCCACGATATTATAGGGAGAGTGACGAAAGAGGCAGCCGAACTTACTTCCTTAGCAGAAGGGACACCGGTTGTTGCTGGCGGACTTGATGCAGCTTGTGGAACATTAGGTGCAGGTGTTTATCTTCCAAAGCAAACCCAGATCCAAGGAGGGCAGGCAGGAGGAATGAGCATTTGTGAAGATCAGCCGATTGCTCATCCTAAGTTAATTTTTAGTCCTCATGTCGTTCCAGACTTGTGGTTATTACAAGGAGGAACCGTTGGCGGCGGCGGAGTTTTACGATGGTTTAAACAAGAGTTAGGGGCTGGCCAATCCTTTGATGAGTTAACAGCCTTAGCAGAGGAAGTTCCACCAGGGTCAGAAGGAGTTACTTTTCTTCCTTATATGTCCGGTGAACGAGCACCGATTTGGAGTCCTGATGCAAAGGGCGTCTTCTATGGTTTGAGTTTTGATAAGACAAAAGGACATATGGTACGCGCAGCATTAGAAGGTGTTGCTTTTTCCGTACAACATAATCTTAAAGTGGCGGAAGAAGCGGGCGTTAATATTCATGAACTAGATTTAAGAGCCATGGGTGGCGTAGCAAACAGCGAATTATGGGTGCAAATTTATGCAGATGTAACCGGATGTAAAATTACTGTACCAGCTTCTGATACAGCAACAACACTTGGGGCTGCTCTGTTGGCGGGAGTAGGTGTGGGAATGTATAAGGATTTTGAAGAAGCTGTTGAGGAAACGGTGCAAATAACACGCATTCAAGAACCTCATATGGAAAACAATGAAATGTATAAAAAGTCATTGGCATTTTACTTAGCGTTATATGAAAGTTTAAAACATACTTTCAGCCAATCAACAATGAATAAAGGAGGGACTTTTGACAATGAAGGCGGGAGTGCTTTACGCAAGAGAGAAATTGAAATATGAGGACATTCCAACGCCCTCTCCTAAGGCAGGGCAAGTATTGATCAAAGTAAAATATACGGGTATTTGCGGTTCTGACCTTCCAAGGGTTAATGGGGATGCTTCGCATTACTATCCGAATGTTTTAGGGCATGAATTTTCTGGTATCATTGCTGAGGTTGGAGAGGGTGTAGAAAGCTTAAAAGTGGGAGATAAGGTTGCAGGAGTACCTCTCATACCATGTTTTAGCTGTGAAGATTGCCAAAAAGGAGATTATGCTCTTTGCAAGCATTATAGCTTTGTAGGTTCACGACAGTTTGGTAGTTTTGCAGAATACGTGGTTGTACCCGAAAAAAATGCCGTTAAGTTTGATAACTCGATAAGCTATGAACATGGGGCCTTTTTTGAACCGATCACGGTCGCCTTACATGGGTTAAATCGCTTAGATTATAAACCTGGTGGTACAGTGGCCATTTTAGGTGGGGGAACTATCGGTTTATTCACAATGCAATGGGCAAAGATCTTTGGGGCAAGGAAAGTTGTGGTATTTGATATAAACGATGAACGATTGGAGCTTGCCAAAAAATATGGAGCAGACGAGTGCATTAATACGTTAGAAAAAGGCTTTATTGAACAGGCCAAATTCTTAACCGATGGCAGAGGATTTGATTATGTTTACGAAACTGCTGGAAGTACCGTTACGATGAAAATGGCATTTGAGCTAGTGGCAAATAAAGGCGGTGTCTGTTTAATTGGAACTCCTACAAGAGCAATATCGTTTAACGTAGAGGAATGGGAAAATTTAAATCGAAAGGAATTCAACTTAACAGGCTCATGGATGTCTTACAGCGCGGAATTCCCGGGTAAAGAGTGGGAGCTAACTGCCCATTACATCCATACTGGTGAGTTTAAATTGGATGATACTTTTATTTTTAAAAAGATTCCTTTAAGTGAAATAGCCGATGCATTTGAAATGTACAAAACACCTGGTCTTGTAAAAGCAAAAATATTGATTGATAGTGAAAAATAATGATCGTTATCAGAGACTGAAAGGAACCGAACATGATTACTACCGTTACTTTAAATGTTGCTATTGATAAATCCTATGTGATTGATGTATTGAAAAAAGGAGAGGTAATGCGTGTACATGAATGCACCAAAACTCCTGGCGGCAAAGGTTTAAATGTAGCAAGAGTGATAAAGCTTTGCGGTGAAGATGTATTGGCTACAGGGATTGTCGGAGGCCATTCCGGAGCATATGTAGAAGATTTGTTAAAAAAACAAGATATCGCATATGACTTCGTACATACAGCGTCAGAAACGAGAACATGTATTAATGTCTTAGATTCAGAAGGGAATTCTACTGAATTTTTGGAGCCGGGAGATCCAGTCTCCCAGACGGAATTGAATGATCTCCTTGTTAAATTCGCGGATATGATCACTGAAAGTGATGTGATCACCATTTCTGGAAGCGTACCCAAAGGGGTCAATATCGACATATACGCAAGACTTGTTGCGATGGTGAAGGAAAAAGGGAAACAGGTGATATTGGATACTAGCGGAGATCTTTTAAAAGAAGGCATTAAAGCTTGTCCAACGATGATTAAGCCTAATCGTGATGAAGTGAAAGCGCTTCTAAATATGTCAGTTGATAATTGGGATGAGCTTGTTGCTGGTGCGAGAAAACTTCAAAGTAATGGGATTAAATATGTTGTCGTTTCATTAGGAACAGAAGGAGCTTTAGTGGTAACAAAGGATCACATTTACCATGGCAAACCGCCATGTATTCAACCTGTTAACACGGTTGGATCTGGTGATTCGATGGTGGCAGCTTTTGCTGTAGGATTAGCTAGAAAATATCAAGTTGAGGAAATGTTACGGTACGCCATTGCTGTTTCAGCAGCCAATACCTTAACGATGACAACTGGCAATTTTAAAGAAGAGGACATGAAAGTACTTTATGATCAAGTCACGATTACACATCTATAAATATTGTTAAAGGAGATTTTAGTATGGATATGCTGAAAAAATTATACTCTCTTGAAGGAAAAGTAGTGCTTATTACTGGAGGTGCTCAGGGTATTGGGAAGGCTGTTGCTGAACACATTGCCGCAGTAGGTGCAGATATTGTGATTTTTGACCAACAGGCAGAAAAAGCACAGGCTACAGCTAATGAAATCGCAAAAGAGTATCAATGCAGAGCAATGGCAATAGGCGTTGATGTAACAAAACCTGAGGAGATTGCTGTTGCTATTGAAAAAGCTGATGCAGAAATGGGGAAATTAGATTTATTGTTTAATAATGCAGGAATCGTGATTCAAAAACCAGTAATTGATGTTACCCCAGAAGAATGGCTAAAAGTAATTAATGTCAATCTAAATGGCATTTTCTTTGTAGCTCAGGCCTTTGGACGATATTTAATTGCTCGTGATAAGCATGGTGCTATCGTTAATACTGCTTCTATGTCAGGTACGATTGTTAATTACCCGCAGCAGCAAGCATCTTACAATACATCAAAGGCCGGTGTGGTTCAATTGACAAAATCCCTAGCAGTCGAATGGGCTGAAAAGGGAATAAGAGTAAACTGCATAAGTCCTGGCTATATCTTTACAGAATTAACATCCTTTGTTAGACAAGATTGGCAGGATTTATGGAAGGAGTTAACTCCATTTAAACGAATGGGTAAGCCAGAAGAATTAGCTGGTGCTGTTATTTATTTGCTATCTGATTCAGCATCATTTGCAACTGGAACAGATTTAATTATTGACGGTGGTTTCACGATTGTTTAATAACTTTTGAAACATCAGAGGGGGAATTTAATATGATTGATAGTATTATATTTGATTTAGATGGGACTCTATGGGACACCACTCATATAGGGGCACAATTTTGGTCAGAAGCTGCTTCAAACTATCATCTTCCTGTTCAGGTGACAGGAGATCAACTAAAAGGTCTGTATGGATTACCAGTTGATATTATTGCAAAGAAATTGTTTCCAGATGCCGCAAAGGAAGTACTCCAGGCTATTATGCGGGAAAGTTCTGAGAAGCAATGTCAGTACCTTGAAAAGGAAGGTGGCATTCTATTCCCAAGACTGCTAGAAACATTAAATGAACTAAAGAAAAACTATCGGCTTTTCATTGTAAGCAATTGCGAGGAAGGATATATTCAAAGTTTCATTAAAGTAAATCAACTAGAAGGTTACTTTGAGGATTTTGAATACCCTGGTAGAACGGGGCTCTCAAAAGCAGATAATATCCGTATAGTTATTGACCGAAATCAGTTAAATAACCCTGTCTATGTAGGAGATACAGCCTTAGATGCTGCGTCTGCAAAGGAAGCTGACATTCCTTTTGTATATGCTAGATATGGATTTGGACATGTTGAAAAGTTCGACGATGTCATTGATTCGTTAAATGAACTAAATCAATTATCACTTCTCAAGGATTAAAATAGTTTTAATTTTTAATAAATTTCTATTCTTTGTTTTTGAAATATTTATATGATTAATAGATAATGGATCATCTTTGTAAAAATTGTTTAAATGAACTATGAAAGCGCTGTTAATTTTCTTGAAATTCTTTTAATAAGCATATTGATAACGCTATCATGATGTTGTATAGTATGTATATACATATATTGTAATGTAGTAACAATACTATGTATCAAAAAAACATACAATCTAATCTAGGGGGAAATGCACATGAAGAAAAAGGGTTTACTTTCATTGCTTTTAGGTTTAGTAATGGCCGTGTTACTAGTTGGATGTAATTCTTCAGAGGGTTCATCAGGAGATGGAAAATCTGATAAAGAAGAGTTTAAAGTTGGTTTTGCGATCAAGACTCAAGATTCTCCTTACTTTGTGTCATTAGTAGAAGCGGTTGAGGAATATGCAGGGGAAAAAGGTTGGGATGTAACAGTTCTAGATGCAAATGGAGATACAGCAAAAGAAGCAGAAAACATGGAAACATTTATTGCTCAAGGGATGGATTTAATTTTCTTAGATAGCGTTGAACCAGATGCTGCAGTTCCTAGCATCAATAAAGCTGCAGAAGCTGGAATTGGTGTTATTAACCTAGACAGTGGGGTTGGCGAAGGCGCTAAAGATATTACAACAGTTTACTCAGATAATAAACAAAACGGTAGATTAGTAGGATTAGCTTATGCTGAAAAAATGGCGGATAAAGAAATCAAATCGATTATCCTAAGTGGTGCTAAAGGGAACGTAGCAGGTACGGAAAGAAGAACAGGTCTTTTTGCCGGTATTATTGAAGGGAAAACTGGAATTACAGAAGAAGAAGCTTGGAAACAAGCAGAAGCATTTGATAAAGAATTAACATCAAAGGGTAAAGCCACTCATGCTGAAGCGAAATTTACAGTTGCTGGTCAAGGTTGGGGGAACTGGACTGAGGAAGAAGGTCTAACAGCTTCTGAGGACTTGATTACAGCTAATCCAGATTTAACAACTGTATTAGGTGAAAACGATCAAATGTTATTTGGTGCAATGACAGCGCTTAAAAACGCTGGGGCTGATGGTGTTGATATTGTTGCTGCTGCGGATGGAGCGAAAGCAGCTTATGACTTAATTAAAGAAGACAAATACTTTGCGACAGGTGAAAACAGCCCTTATAAAGTTGCAGAGTTAGGTGTTAAGATTGCTGAAGAAATTTTAGTCGATGGCAAAGATATGTGGAGCTACGAAGAAATTACATTAACAACGCCTGCGGCTGTAACAAAGGAAAATGTAGACGAATATTATGAATTCGGTTTCTAAAAACTAAAATCTACAAACTGTCTATTACTTGAAGGCAACGAGAGTAATAGACAGTACCACCTTTCTTAGGGTTTTGGTTTTAATCGCTATCATTTTAAAAATTAGTATAAGTGAAGTCAGATGAATTGAAGATCTGCCATTTTACGAATGTTGGTGATGACTTCATATCATTACTTCTATAGAAAGGGGAGGCAAAAAATATGGAGAAAGAATATGCCGTGCAAATGAAAAATATTTCGAAGCATTTCGGCGGTGTAAAAGCGTTAACAGATGTTTCTCTTAATGTGGAAAAGGGCGAAATCCATGCATTAATAGGTGAAAATGGTGCTGGAAAATCCACCTTGATGAAAATCTTAGCAGGGGCATACCAAAAAGATACAGGCCAGATAGTCATTAATGGTAAAGAAGCAAAAATTACATCACCTAAAGATGTAATTAATTTAGGAGTTTCCGTTATTTATCAAGAATTTATGCTGGCACCTGATCTTACTGTTGCAGAAAATATCTATATCGATAAACTAGCTAATTCAGGCATGTTAATTAATTGGAAAATGCTGAAGAAGAGGGCAAAGGAAGAATTAATAAAGCTTGGGTTCGATGATATCGACCCAGATGCAAAAGTTGGAAGTTTGAGTGTTGCCTATCAACAAATTGTAGAAATCTGCAAATGTCTTGCAAGAGAAGCAAATGTATTGGTTTTTGATGAACCAACTGCCGTATTAACGTTTTCAGAGACTCAAAAGCTATTATCTATTATCAATAATTTAAAAAAGAATGGTGTTAGTATTATCTATATTTCTCATCGTCTTGAAGAATTATTAGAAATCAGTGATCATATTACCGTATTAAAAGATGGAAAATACGTAGATACAGTCGTTACCTCCTCTATTAATAAGGAAGAATTAGTTTCCATGATGGTTGGAAGAGAGATTACCCAATTGTTCCCTGAACGCAAGTCAAAAATCGGAAATGAAATATTAAAGGTTGATCATTTAAGTTCCGGAAACCTTGTTAAAGATGTAAGTTTCTCTATTAAAAGTGGTGAAGTGGTTGGGTTTAGCGGTTTAGTAGGATCAGGCAGAACCGAAGCAATGCGGGCAATATTTGGAGTAGATAAAAGGAAATCTGGAAAAGTCATTTATTTTGGAGAAGAAGTGAATTTTAAAGATCCAAAAGAGGCAATTAATAAAGGATTTGGACTTCTCCCTGAGGATCGAAAAAAACAAGGATTATTGTTAGAGCAATCCATTCGGATGAATACGACAATAGCGTCCATGTTCAAAATAAAGAAATTCGGTGTGATCAATCATAAAAAAGAAAAAGAATATGTGAAAGATTTGCTGGCTAGTATTGCGACAAAGTATGGATCGATGGAAGATAATGCAAATAGCCTAAGCGGAGGAAACCAGCAAAAAATTGCCCTTGCAAAATGGCTGTCTGCAGATTGTAAATGTCTTGTATTTGATGAGCCTACTCGAGGGGTAGACGTTGGTGCGAAAACAGAAATCTATAAGATTATCAATCAACTTGCTGAAGAAGGTGTAGGGGTTATCGTTATTTCCTCTGAAATGTCTGAGATTATCGGCATGTGTGACCGTGCCATTGTTATGCGTCAAGGAGAAATAGCCGGTGAGGTAGATAAGTCAGAGTTAACGGAAAATAATCTTATAAAACTTGCAATGGGGGTATAAAAGACATGGAAAACATGGAATTGGAATATAACAAAAACCTGACAACAGGGAAAAAAATGAAAAAGTTTAATTTCAAACAATTCCTAATCGATAACAATACATATATCATCCTAGTGTTATTAATCATCATCAGTAGTATGCTTTCCGATACCTTTTTAACATCTATGAACCTGAGAAATATTGCTCTTCAACAGGCAGCGCCAATATTAGTCGCTATTGGGATGTTATTTGTTATCTTAACAGGTGGAATTGACTTATCAGTCGGTTCGGTTATGGCTGTAGGCGCAACCGTCTCTGCTATTTTGATTAGTGATATGGGAATGAATTATCTTCCGGCAATGATTCTTGCTGTATTGATGGGATTAATCTTTGGTTTATTTACAGGTATTTTAGTAGCCTATGCAGGTATGCAGGGGTTTGTGGCCTCCTTAGCTACGATGACAATTGCAAGAGGAATTTCCTTTGTTATTACGGAAGGAAGACCAGTTAAACTTGAAGCTGGAACTCTAGATACGATTGTAAGCAAGGAGTTCTTTTATCCTATTATCCTTATCGCGATCATTTTAATCGTTCTATTCGCGTTAGTACAAAAATATACAAGCTGGGGACGAATCGTTATTGCGATCGGTAGTAACCCAACGGCAGTACAGCTTGCAGGTATCCGCACAAAAAGATACATCATGTCAACATATGCTGTGTCAGCTGCACTGGCAGCATTAGCAGGTGTTTTTATTGCAGCAAGATCTTCAACTGGAAGTGCTACTGTTGGAATGAGTCAAGAGTTGGATGCCATTGCAGCTTGTGTAATCGGTGGGGCAAGTCTTGCTGGAGGTAAGGGCTTTGTCATGAAAGCCGTAGCTGGCGGACTTATTTTAGGATTAATCGGAAATATTATGAACTTAATGGCCGTCCCATCTTATCCACAGGACATTATTAAAGGATTTATTATTATCGCAGCGGTATTATTGGGAATCTTAACTAATAAATCTGAAAAGACAGTTTAATAGTTTAGGAGCTTTTATATGATGGACAAAACTTATGAGATCAATGAGTAATGAAAGGGCGAAGAATTTCATGAAAACATTAGTAGTAAATTCTGATGGCCAATTAGTGATGAAAGAAATACCCATTCCAAAATACAATTCGAAACAAGCTTTGGTAAAAACCATTAGCTGTGGAATTTGTGGTACGGACGCAACTATTATCAAATCTGAATTCAAAGGTTTTCCTAGAGAAACATATCCCTTAATGCTTGGGCATGAAGGGGTAGGCCGAGTAGTTGAGATAGGATCTGAGGTAACAAGCTTTAAAGTCGGAGACATCGTTTTGCTTCCTTTTAACGATGAGGATGAAGAACAATACGGATCATTATTTTCAGCATGGGGAGCTTTTAGCGAGTACGGTGTTATCAATGATAAAGAAGCTTATGAGGAGGGCGAGATTCCTGATGTTGCCCATGCTCAGCAGATAGTACCTGATGATATTGATCCTGTAGATGCAACAGTTCTTGTCACATTAAGAGAAGTTTATAGTACGATTAGATACTTTGGTCTTAATCAAGATGATCGTATTGTCGTTTTCGGCAGCGGACCTGTTGCGGTTACATTTATCAAATTAATGAGTTTAATGGGAATCCAATCGATTGGAATTGCTAGAAGTAAGGAAAAGCAAGACATTCTTTTAGCGAACGGAGCAAGTGCAGCTTTTAATAGCAGAGAATCTGATATTAAGAAAGAGATCCGAGCGTTATACCCTAATGGAGTCAAGTTTGTTTTAGACGCTGTTGGGGCTGCAGAGATTATGAATCAAGCGATGGAATTGATCGAAGACCGAGGAGAAATCCTTTGTTATGGTGTACCAAAATACAATCACATGCAACTTGATTGGAGTAAAGCTCCCTACAATTGGAAGCTTAATTTCCAGCAAATGCCCTCGAAGCTTGAGGAAAGTGAGTCATATGGTCAGATTTTAACTTGGATCAGAGAAGGTAAGATTAACTTGAAGGACTTTATTTCAAATTACTATCCGTTTGAAAATATTTTGGATGCTTTTAAAGAGTATATGAATCATCAAATTTTAAAGAAAGCCATTATTACTTATCCATCATCGTGATGGGGATTAATTTTTCGACATATGAGGGGGATATGCAAATGCTTCAAGCGATTATGGTTGAGCCAGGTAAAATTGAATTTAATAATATACCAGTTCCAGAAGTAAAGCCTTACCAAATTAAGATCAAAATGAAGCGAATTGGAGTTTGCGGTTCCGATATCCATGTGAATCACGGCAAACATCCTTATACAAGTTATCCGGTAGTACAAGGTCATGAAGTTTCAGCAGAAGTTGTTGAGGTAGGCTCTGAAGTAATGAATGTAAAGATCGGAGATAAAGTGACCATCCAGCCCCAAGTAGTCTGCGGTGAATGTTATCCATGTACCCATGGATTATATAATGACTGCGAAGAACTGAAGGTTATGGGTTTCCAAACAACAGGAATGGCAAGCGAGTATTTTGTTGTTGATGCTAGTAAAGCATTAGCACTGCCTAATGAAATGAGTTTTGAGCACGGGGCAATGATCGAACCACTTGCTGTTGCCGTACATGCTGTAAGACGTGCTGGCGATGTAACGAATAAAAAGATCCTAGTACTAGGCGGAGGGCCAATTGGTAATCTCGTTGCCCAAACAGCTAAAGCAATGGGAGCAGAAGCAGTGCTCATATCAGAATTAAGTAAATATCGCTTAGAAGTGGCGGAAAAGTGTGGCATTAAGACGATTGATGCTAAAAATGAAGACTTATTGAAAGGCATCCTTGCGAATTTTGGTAAAGACCGAGCAGACATAATTTTTGAATGCATAGGAATCAACGTCACCATTGATCAAGCCATTAATTATGCCCGAAAAGGAAGTACCATCGTTGTTGTTGGCGTATTTGCAGACTTAGCAAACATCAACATGGGCTATGTGCAAGACCATGAACTATCCTTACTCGGCAGTGCTATGTATCGCGAAGAAGATTATATAAAAGCGATCGAACTTGTTAAGGAAGGTTTAATTGACTTTGATACGTTAATCACGCATCGAGTGAAATTTGAAGATTATGCGAAAGCATATGCTCTAATTGATGAACAGAAAGACTACGCAATGAAGGTTATGATCGAAATAGACTAATATTTTATCAATTGCACTGAAATAGCGTTGCCTATTACTGATACCTCAAAGCTCGGTATGAAATCAAAAGGAGGGAACGGTCACTATGAAACTAACAGTGTTTAAAAACGAAAAAGATATTGATCAGGCAGCAGCAGATAGTGTGATCGAGGTAATCAAATCAAACCCGGAGGCAACCATAGGTCTAGCGACTGGTCAAACTCCAGTTGGGCTCTATCAGAAGCTGGTTCAAGCCCATCAAAACGGGAAAGTTTCTTTTAAACAAGTTACGACATATAACATTGATGAATATGCTGGATTGGCAAAAGATCATCCGCAAAGCTTTTATGATTTTATGAAGACTCACTTGTTTTCCAAAGTCGATGTACCTGAAGAAAATATCCATATTCCTGATGGCGCTTCTTCGGACTTAGAGGCGGAGGCAGAACGTTACGAAGCCGAGCTCGAGAAGGCTGGGCAGCTAGATGTACAAATTTTGAGTATTGGGTTAAATGGTCACATTGGCTTTAATGAACCAGGACACACACTTCATGCAGAAACACATGTGGTAACCTTAACAGAAGACACTCGTGAAGTTAATTCGCAGGCCTTTTCATCTCTTGAAGATGTTCCTAAAAAAGCGATCACGATGGGGATAGGATCCATGATGAAGGCAAAAAAGATTGTTTTTATCGCAAAAGGCGAGGCAAAAGCATCTATCTTAAAGCAAGCTTTTAAAGGACCAATTGATCCATTAGTTCCAGGATCACTCTTACAGCTCCATCCTAATCTTGAAGTGTATTTGGATGAGAGTGCAGCCGAATATTTAAAGTAGAACAACATACAAAGAAATTATGTGATGAAACCTTGTGTCTGCTTATAAAGGAAAATAAAAATTTTTTAATCTATTATGTCACGACATAATTACATAGCAACAATAAACGGAGCAGAAACCTAAAGGGGGATGAGGATGTATGAAAGAAAAAATCTTAATCACGCCTAAATCTTTTAAAAACTTCAAAGAGAAGGCTCATAAACTGCTTCAGGATCAAGGTTACGAGATCATCGAAAATCATTTAGGCAGAACGTTGACGGAGGAAGAGATTATCGAGCTTGCTAATGATAATGTTGTCGGAATTATCATTGGTATCGATCCACTTCCAGCTAATGTTTTAGAACAATGCAAAAGCTTACGAGCTATCTCTAAATATGGGGTTGGCATGGATAATATTGACCTTAAAAGAGCAGATGAACTTGGAATTCTTATAAAAAACGCGGTAGGGACAAATTCAATTTCAGTTGCTGAGCATGCGATTGCTCTTATGTTCGCAGCTGCAAGACATTTACCGAGTATTGCTGCTGGGGTTAAAGCGTATGGATGGGAACGTAGCATTGGCTTCGAGTTAACGAATAAAAACCTTGGTCTCGTTGGTGGCGGACAAATTGGAAAAGAGGTTGCCAAGAGAGCGGTTGGACTTGGGATGAAGGTTGCAATCTATGATCCTTATTTTAATGATTTCGAATTCCTAGAAAAATATAATATCCAAACAATTGATGAGTTACCAGAACTATTAAAAGAATCCGATATCATCTCCCTTCACTTGCCGGCAACGGAAGAGACAAAAGGGCTAATCAATGTTGAAACATTAAAACTAATGAAGCCAACAGCCATCCTTATTAACACATCTCGGGGAGAACTTGTAGATGAAGCAGCGCTATATCATGCGCTTGCTAATCAGGAGATAGGTGTTGCGGCACAAGATGTGTACTCTTCTGAACCGCCAGAACAAGGAGATTTATTAGTAGCATTGCCAAACTTTATCTTAACACCACATATCGGTGCTTTTACCCATGAGGCTGTTGAACAAATGGCAATGGTTTCAACAGAAAATCTCATCAATATGCTAGCTCAAAAGGAAGTTGCAAAATGAAAAATGATTCAGATTATTTATCCGGGAAGGATCAAGCCTGTCACAAAGTCATTACAACGGTAACAGGATCAATAGCGTCGGAGGAAATCGGCTTTTGCCATAGTCATGAGCATTTATTTTTAAAAAAAGGACCTAGTGCGGTGATAGATTCTTCTTTGCAAATTGATGATTTTGATAAAACCATACAGGAACTGAATTTGTTTAAAGCGGTTGGTGGTACGACCATAGTGGATGCCCAGCCAATTGGCAGTGGCCGCCATAGTCAGTGGCTGATGGCTGCTTCCCAGCAAACAGGGATTCAGATCGTTGCTTCCACTGGGTTTCATAAATTAATGTTTTACCCTGAAAATCATTGGATTCGAAATGCTGATGCTGATACACTCACTGAATTATTTAGAGATGAATTGGAAAACGGGATGTATACAGATGGAGAAGAGGCATGGCCTGTAAAACAAATTGAAGCACGGGCAGGTATTATTAAGACGGCTGCAGATATCGAAGGTGTAGGAGGTCAATATTATCGGCTGTTCAAAGCAGCTTCACATGCAGCAATTGCTACTGGGGCACCGATCATGAGTCACACCGAACTCGGATTTGGGGCTCTTGACCAGATTAAGCTTTTTACAGATTTAGGCGTTGCTCCTAGTCAATTAATCATCTGCCATTTAGACCGAAAAATGGATAACGCTGATTATATGCTCCATGTTGCGAGCACGGGGGTTTATTTAGAACTCGATACCATCGGACGATTTAAATATCATTCGGATGATCAAGAAATAGATCTCATTACTAAGCTGATTGAAGCAGGTTATGAAAATCAACTTTTACTCGGACTGGATACCACCCGAAAGCGATTAAAAAGCTACGGTGGTGAACTTGGTTTGGATTATTTAGTAAAAAGTTTTTTACCTAAACTTGAGGATAGTGGTGTATCAAAAGACTTAATCCGAAAATTCATGCACGAAAATCCGGGAAAAGCATTTAGCAAACGTATTTTTACAACCTAAACAGATAAACGGAGAGGAGATATCCCTTTGAAATTACCAGAAAAAGCAACGCAGCCGACAATGTATTTTATCGGTGTAACGACCACGAAATCTTCCATTATGAAGCTTTTCCCTCTATGGGCGGAAGCGTTAGGACTAGAAAATGCAGTATTAAAAGGGATTGATATCGATATTCATGCGGATCCTCAAGTCTATCGGGATGTGGTGCAGTTTATCAAGGATGATGAATTATCATTAGGAGCTCTTGTAACAACCCATAAGATTGACCTTTATCATGCTGCGAAGGATCTCTTTGATTACTTTGACCCGTATGCAACGATGTTTGGTGAACTTTCTTCCATTTCCAAAAAGGATGGTCGGCTTGAAGGCTATGCAAAAGATCCAATTTCCAGCGGTTTAGCAATGGAAGCTTTTATTCCAGAAAACTATTGGAACAACCATGGTGGAGAATTGTTCATTATAGGAGCTGGAGGAAGCGCTATCGCAATTAGCTCTTACTTGTTAGATCGTAATAAGGGTAAAAACATCCCATCGCGAGTGGTGATTACAGACTTAAACAAAGAGCGTCTCGAGGAAATTAAACGTATTATTAGCGAAATTAATCCAGATGTCAATGTTGAATACCATTTAACACAAGAGCCAAGCCAAAACGATGCACTACTTACCCAGCTTAAACCGTATTCTTACATAATTAATGCGACCGGGTTAGGAAAAGATCGGCCTGGTTCTCCATTAACGGAGACGTGCATTTTCCCAAAAGATAGCTTTGTATGGGAATTGAATTATCGTGGTAAGCTGGATTTCTTTCATCAAGCTCTTCGTCAAAAAGAATCAAGAAATCTTTATATAGAAGATGGTTGGATTTACTTCATCCACGGCTGGACACAAGTTATTGCTGAAGTCTTCCATATCGATATAACAGGATCTGTTTTCGACAAAATTGAACAAATTTCAAATGAAACTAGATAAGTAATTTCGAAGAATGAAAAAGTATTGATAAAAACCAACAGAGGTGACTATAGGATGACTGAAAAAGTGTTAAAACCATTTACAATTGATTTTGATCTTATTACTGGCCACTCCGAAACAAAAAATTCAACAAAGCGACCACTTTCGAAAATGAAGGGTATGTATGCTGATGATGTTGCTTTTGAGTCTGCAGTACAAAACGATGATCAACTAGTTTATGAGTTTTATGAGCTCGACTTACCAGAAACACCAGGTAATCTATTATTTGGAACAAGTATCGTCTACCCTGGAAAAGTTGGCGATGAGTATTTTATGACGAAAGGCCACTTCCATACTATATTAGACACTGGTGAAGTGTACTATTGCCTAAGTGGTTATGGGGCAATGTTAATGGAAAATCCGGAAGGAGACTGGGATATACAATATTTCTCTCCAGGAAAAGGCGTCTATGTACCACCACGTTATGCGCACCGTAGCATCAATCTAGGCAATGATCCACTTGTGACCTTCTTTACATTCCGGGCAGATGCCGGTCACGACTACGGTACCATCGAAACAAAGGGATACAGAAAACTCGTTGTTGAAAGAGATGGAAAACCTGAAATCATTGATAATCCAAAATGGAAAGAATAAGGGGCATTGACAATGAGTAATAAATGGGAAGTTTTAGGGAGAATTAAGGAATCAGGATTAGTTGTTGTTGTTCGAGCAAACGATCCGGATGAAGCGAAAAAAATTACCGAAGCCTGCTTAAAAGGTGGAGCAGCTGCAATTGAAATTACCTACACTGTTCCAGGTGCTACCCAAGTCATCGAAGAGCTGGCGAAAGAATACCAAAACGAGATTATTATTGGGGCAGGAACCATATTAGATCCTGAAACAGCACGAATTGCACTGCTTTCAGGTGCCGAATATGTGGTCAGTCCTTATCTTAATGAAGAAACGATTAAACTGTGCAATCGATATCAAGTCCCTTGTATGCCAGGTGTAATGACTGTTGAAGGTGTCGTCAAAGCAATGGAACTAGGTGCAGACATTTTAAAAGTGTTCCCAGGCGAAGCCTTTGGACCAAATATTATCAAGGCAATTAAAGGTCCTCTACCTCAATCTAGCCTTATGCCAACAGGTGGTGTTAGCTTAGATAATGTAGGAAAATGGATTAAAGCAGGAGCTGTTGCAGTAGGTGCCGGAGGATCTCTCACTGCTAGTGCCAAAACGGGTGATTACAAAACTATTTCCTCATTAGCCGAACAGTTTGTCCAAAAAATAAAAGAGGCAAGATTAGAAAAAGCATTCTCGGGAAGTTAGATAGTAGAAAGATCAGCTTGCGAAAATGAATAAAGTGAAGCTAACAAATGGGCACGGGATCATTTTCCGTGTCTATTTGATTACCTTCTGATTATTATTTTCGGCACATAGTTCATGCCCTAAACTCGATGGCGAGAGAGTTAGTATAGTGGGATTAGAAGTAATTTATAACATCTCAATTGAATAACTAAATAACATATTTAGTTCTCATATTGATCAAAAAAAGAAGGTGCGTATAGCATATATTTAATGTAAGCATATGACACCTTTATCCGGTTACTTTGTTTAGAAAAAGGCTCATGAGTTACTGTGGAAATCAGTAGCAATACCATTTTTTTATATTTCAGCAGATGTTAAGCAACCGTTTTTATTGCCCAAATCCCCTTTACCTTTTCACAAAAATTATTATCGTGGCCACCATGATCGTAGTCCTCTATCAGTTTTCACAAGTTTTCCTTAAATTGTTTCCATAAAATTTAAACTATTCAATAATAATAAAAACACTATTTAAAAAATAAATATATGAATAAATAACTGTTTTCCTGAGAAATACAATTGTATTTCTCAGGAAAATTTATTATTATAATATAAGTTATTTAAGTGTGATAGATAATAAATGGAAGATGAAGAATCTTCCTAGCTATTAAAAATGTTTCATAAGCTTTTAGCTAGATAGCTAGCTTCATCATTTCCACACACAAATAGAGAGTGTATTAGTAGCTTGCTTGAAATTGCGTCTAGTAATAGTGAAAGAGGAGGGAACGGAGTGGAAAACAAAGAATTAAAGAGAGGTTTGGAAGCGCGCCATATCCAGATGATTGCTTTGGGAGGCACAATTGGAGTTGGCTTATTTATGGGTTCGGCTAGTACGATTCAATGGACAGGTCCGTCAGTACTGCTTGCTTATGTAATTGCAGGGATATTTATCTTTTTCATTATGCGGGCAATGGGGGAAATGCTGTATGTCGAACCAAGTACAGGATCATTTGCGTCATTTGGCCATAAGTATATTCATCCATTAGCAGGTTATATGACTGCATGGAGTAACTGGTTCCAGTGGGTTATCGTTGGTATGTCAGAAATTATTGCAGTTGGGACATACATGAAGTATTGGTTTCCGGATTTACCTGCTTGGATACCGGGAATCATTGCAATGGTGATTCTTGGTGCTGCGAACTTAATTTCTGTTAAATCGTTTGGTGAATTTGAATTCTGGTTTGCGATGATTAAAATCGTTACCATTTTATTGATGATTGTAGCGGGTGTTGGTCTTATTTTCTTCGGGTTTGGTAACGGAGGAAACGCAATTGGATTATCTAACCTTTGGGAAAATGGGGGCTTCTTTGCAGGTGGTTGGACTGGGTTCTTTTTTGCTCTATCACTGGTTATTGGAGCTTACCAAGGTGTCGAGTTAATCGGGATTACAGCTGGTGAAGCAAAAAATCCACAAAAAACGTTAACTAAGGCCATTCAGAGTATTATTTGGCGAATCTTAATCTTCTATATTGGAGCCATTTTTGTGATTGTTACAGTTTATCCTTGGGACCAATTAGATTCAATTGGTAGTCCGTTTGTTGCAACATTTGCGAAAGTTGGTATTACAGCAGCAGCTGGTATTATTAACTTTGTCGTCATTACAGCAGCAATGTCTGGTTGTAATAGTGGTATTTTCAGTGCAGGACGTATGCTCTATACATTGGGAATAAATGGACAAGCGCCAAAATTCTTTACGAAAGTCACTCGTAATGGTGTGCCGTTATACGGAACGTTTGGTGTACTAATTGGTTTGGTAGTTGGTGTTATTTTAAGTTATATTGCACCGGAAAATTTATTTGTGCATGTATACAGTGCTAGTGTACTACCTGGTATGATTCCATGGTTTGTAATTCTAATTAGTCAAATTCGTTTCAGAAAAATGAATGGAACTGTAATGAACAAACATCCATTTAAAATGCCTTTTGCTCCAGTCTCAAATTACTTAACGATTGCCTTTTTAATTATGGTATTAATTGGTATGTGGTTAAATGATGAAACACGTATTTCACTTATTGTAGGAATTTTTTTCCTAGGTATCGTTGTCATTAGTTTTTATGTTTTTGGAATAGGCAAGCGTGTTCCAGGAGATGCTCATTCAGATGGTGAAATGACTAACATATAATTCAGAATGATTGGTTTCGTATTTTAGGATTATTATTAAGTGTTTGTTTCGTCTAGTTTATCTCTAGTTATATTTCATTGAGGATTTCCTATAAAAAAATAAGGAATTACTTTAAGTGGCTTGGAAGAAGTAGTAACATTTGTATTGAAAGGGCCCCTTTAAATGGGGCTTTTAGCAGAAAAAAATTAATTTATAAAATATTCTTTTAATGCTTGTTGTAAAGTTCCTAATGTTTTCGTCTTTTTATAAAATGTTTGGCCTGAGTGGATCATTTTTCTAACAACTTCAGCTCTTAACCCTGTAATCACTGTGTTACAACCCATCATGGATGTGCCGTCAATGATTTTCATCAAATGATCAATGACGTCATTCGCCATATCGCTAATTCCAGATAAATCCACAATTAATGTTTGAATACGTAATCTCCCAATTTCTGTTAAAACTTTCTCCTCCAGAATGGCTGTTCGATATGAATCAACTGAACCAATCAACGGTAAAATACAAATAGTTGATGAGATAGGGATGATTGGAACTGAGAGATTTTCAACCAACTGTCTTTGTGCTGTTATTAATTTGTCCTTGTATGTAGAATAACTAATAAAAAAGGTATTTAAGAATTGATCGACGAGATTATTTATTTGTTGTTCCATTTCAAAAAAGTCTTTTAATTTCCTATTATCAGATAATTCGTTATACTTTTGTATAAAATTCCACAATGTTCTACGAATGGCTTGAACCCACTCCAACTTGAATGATAATGCAATGGAATGTGTTGCCCATGCTATACCTTCTTGTTTAGCAAAAGATCGAAGTTCTTGTTCATTACCATCTATAATATCAATAACCAGCTTTTGAGCATTATTTACCAAGTTAATATTGCCAATTCTTAAAATTTCATCAATTTTATCTTTTACATTAACTGCTTCATGTAATAGTGCATTTTTAAATTTTTCTTTATTTTGTTCGATGAATTCTTTTATTGAATATGAATTTTGAAAGCTAAGCCCCAATTTAGATTCCTCCCTTTATACTACCCCAAAATCCTAATACCCTATTCTGTGTTTTCTAAACCTATTATTTTTTAAAAAAGTTTTACAAGCCGTAATTCATACAGAAAGCTTAAATTAACAAGTCTTTTTTCATTCATAAGGTGTCTTAACTTTAGAAATTTGTAGATTGAATTAGAAAACGATAAAATTGATAAAAGAAAAGAAAGAACGTTCTAATTTAGGTGGTAGGTGGAAAATGAAAGTATTAGTCGTTGAAGATAATCCAAGTGTTTGTTCTATGATTGAAATGTTTTTTTCAAAAGAAGGAATTTCAGGTGAATTTGTTCACGATGGTTTAGAAGGCTATGAACGTTATAAAACGGATGAGTGGGACTTAATCATCCTCGACTGGATGCTGCCCGGGATAGATGGTGTTTCACTCTGTCGAAAAATCAGAGAAGAAAAAAGTTCGATTCCAATTATTATGCTGACTGCAAAAGATAGTGAGTCTGATCAAGTATTAGGACTTGAAATGGGTGCAGATGATTATGTCACAAAGCCATTTAGTCCGCTAGCTTTAATGGCAAGAATTAGGGCAGTTACTCGACGATATCAACTTATTGAACAAGATCAGCATGCTAATCATGCTGATCTTATTCAAACAGAAAACTTTAAAATCAGCAAATCAACTAGAGAAGTTTATTTAAAGGATAAAAAAATCTCTAATTTGACACCGAAGGAATTTGATTTGCTTTATTACTTTGTAAAAAATGCACGGCAAGTCTTTACTCGGGAACAATTGTTAGAGCAAGTTTGGGGTTATCAATTTTATGGTGATGAACGAACGGTTGATGTCCATATTAAACGATTAAGAAAAAAGGTTGAAACTCCAACACAACCTTTCTTCCATACTGTATGGGGAGTTGGCTATAAATTTGATGAATCGGTTGAAGGCAATGAGGATTAAGTACATTTATCAACAGTTTATTAGTCATATAAGTATTCTCATAATAGCATTTATCATATTAAGTCTATTATTTGCCCATTTTGTTGAAAACATGGTTTATGAAAATAAAGTAAAAGAACTAACCAAGTATGGGGAGAATATTTTAGAAGATTTTGATCGGGCAGGACAGGAATTCATTTTTACGCAATATCAACATGTACTGAATACTCAAAATATTTCTTTTAGTATCTTCGGTCAAAATGGTGTCATTGTATATCCAGTTGCTAATAACGCGACAAGAGCAAGACTTAGTGATGAGGATTGGAACAAACTCTCCAGAGGGGAAAAGATTATTACTAAGCATAATATTAAATGGGCTAACCAGGAAGTTTCATTGGTAGCAATACCTTATATAGGTAGAGGCGAGGTTATTGGCGGAATATTACTCATTTCCCCTATAAGCGGTTCACGGGAAATGATCAGTGAGGTCAATCAATATTTACTCTATACAGTTATTATCGCATTATCTGTTTCATTTTTACTGAGCTGGGTTCTCTCAAAAATTCATGTGAATCGAATACAAAAAATAAGAAAAGCGACATCGAAAATTGCTAATGGTGATTATGATGCTTATCTTCCAGTATCAAACTTTGATGAAATTGCCGAAATGTCAAATGATTTTAATGATATGATTGATCAATTAAAAGCACAAAATGAAGAAATAGATAGTCTTGAAAAGCGACGAAGACAATTTATTGCCGATGTATCACATGAACTTCGCACTCCATTAACGACAATTAGCGGTGTCATTGAAGGACTAAAAAACAATATGATTGAAGAGGACGAAAAAGAGAAAGGCATTCAGCTCGTTAGTCAAGAAACAAAGCGATTAATTCGACTTGTAAATGAGAACCTTGATTATGAGAGGATTCGATCGAATCAAGTTAAACTTGTTATCGAAAGAATTCAATTAAAAGAGGTATTGGAAGTCATTAAAGAACATTTATTGCTACAAGCTGAAGCAAAAAATATTCATCTAATTATTGATGTCGATGAAGATAGTATGGTTTTTGCTGATTACGATCGCCTGATCCAAATTTTAATTAACATTACAAAAAATAGTATTCAATTTACAAATGAAGGATCAGTTTTGCTGCGAGGAATTCAGGGAAGTGCAGCTACGATTATTGAAATTGAGGATACGGGAATTGGAATGGATAAGCAGGAAATTGAATCAATTTGGCGGAGATTTTATAAAGCTGATATATCAAGGACGAGTAACCAATTTGGTGAATTTGGGCTTGGTCTTTCCATTGTAAAACGTCTAGTTGAACTTCACAAAGGAGAAATTACGATTACAAGTGAACGAAATAGAGGCACTAAATTTACAATTACCATTCCTATTAAAGAATGAATAGGAATGATGATATCTGTTCCTTTTTTTATTTTTTACCGTTTGTTCATAGTTTATTCATATTTATTTGTTAAGATAGTTTTATAGAAACAGCAAGACAATAGAGATGATTAAGGAGACTTAGAATGATAGAAAAAGTATTTTCAAGTAAAAAAACTCTCGCAATTCTGGCCGCTCTTATTGTAGTGGTAATCGCAGTATTTATTTTTCTTACTACTCGGAGTGAAGCTGTAGCAAAAATAGGTAGTGAAAAAATTACAAAAGATGATTTATATACATTTTTCGTTGAGCAAAGTGGTGCATCTGCAGTAGATACACTTATCACAAAAAGTATTATTGAACAAGAGGTTGAAAAAGAAAAGGTTTCTGTGAATCAAGAAGAAATTGATGAAGAACTTCAAAAATTAATCGATTCCTATGGTGGACAAGACGTATTTGAACAAACATTAGCAAGTAGTGGTTTAACACAGGATCTTTTAGAAGAAGATATAAAAACAAATCTACAAATTGAAAAATTACTAGAATCAGAAATTAAAATTACTGATGAAGAAATGAAAACATACTTTGATGAAAATAAAGATACATTTGCACAAGCAGAGCAAGTAAAAGCAAGCCATATATTAGTAGAAGATGAAGCAAAGGCTAAAGAGGTAAAAGAAAAACTGGCTTCTGGCGAAGACTTTGCAGCATTAGCTAAAGAATATTCAACAGATACAGCATCAGCGGAATCAGGTGGGGACTTAGGATTCTTTAGTAAAGGGTCAATGGTTGCAGAATTTGAAGATAAAGCATTTTCTATGAAGGTTGATGAAATCAGTGATCCAGTTAAGTCGGAATTTGGATATCATATTATTAAAGTAACAGATAAGAAGGAAGCAAAAGAAGCAATCTATGAAGATAGTAAAGCTGAAATCAAAGGCGTTTTATTAGATGAAAAGGTTGCTGCTGAATATCCAACCTGGTTAGAAGATAAAAAAGAAGAGTACAAAATAAAAAATTATTTAAGTGAAAATGACAAAGAATAATAAGTTAGCAAGCGGATTCCTTAGGGGGTCCGCTTTTATTTGTAGTATTATGAGGATTTACAAAGAAGATAGATGGAGGTTAACTGCCTGTAAAGATCCGATAAGTCTCGCTATCCATCAGTGCGGGAAAAGTCCCCCCACACTGATGGAAGTCTCGCTTTATCCCATTCTAAACAGGCAGTAAAACCATCTGGCTTAAGATTAAAGGATTTGCAAAGAAGGTAGATGAAGGTTAACTGCCTGTAAAGATCCGATAAGTCTCGCTATCCATCAGTGCGGGAAAAGTTCCCCCACACTGATGGAAGTCTCGCTTTATCCCATTCTAAACAGGCAGTAAAACCATCTGGCTTAAGATTAAAGGATTTGCAAAGAAGTAGATGAAGGTTAACTGCCTGTAAAGATCCGATAAGTCTCGCTATCCATCAGTGCGGGAAAAGTCCCCCCACACTGATGGAAGTCTCGCTTTATTTGCATAGCTTGTCAAAGTATAATAAGGATACTGACGATAAAGACAAGAATATGTTTTTAAGAATGGGAGCTTAAAATTATCAATGATTCCAAGATTAAAAAAGTTAAATACTCTACGTAATCAAATTTTTGCTGTCTTTCTGTTTGTCATGATTATTGTTTTATCTATCGTTTCAATGATCGTATATAACCAGGTTGGTAACGTGATGAAAGAAAATGCAGCAAAGCAAATCCAACAAACGGCAATTGAAGCAAACGGGAGAATGGAAACGCTTTATAATCAAATTGATACATTATCGAATCAATTGGCGACAAATGGTACAGTTCAACAACTATTATTTAATATTGTAAATGGTGAGAGCATAGACTTTGCCAAAAGACAATCGCTTCTTAGAGTTATCAATAATATCCATGCATACTCAGATGGTATTTCATCTATTGAATTATATACTGCATCTGGTAATAGGGTTTATCCTTTTAACGATAATAAACTTTCAAATGTCATTGATGACGAATGGGTGAAAATGGCTGATCAAGAAAAAGGACGCTTAGTATGGGTAGGAAAGGACCAAAAGGATCAAAATTATTCATACGCAATTAGAAGGGTTAGTTTAATGGAACGTTGGTACTCAAATGGAGGGTATTTGGTCGTTCGAATTTATAATAGCTATTTTCAAGTAGATGATAATAGGATGAATAACGTAGAAAATGACTATATGATGCTGCTGGATCGAGATCTCTCTCCCATTACAACTGATTATGGAATTGATATTCAGAATTTTTTGTTAGAAAAAAAGAAAACGATTACAATTGATAAAAAAGAATATTTGATTGTAACAGAACAATCTAAACAAACAGGTTGGACACTTGTTATTTTAAAACCAACTAGTTTTCTTATGGAAAATGTTTCCACAGTACGGCCTGCCATTCTTTTTTCTGTAGCAATTGGCTTTTTCCTATTCTTTGTTTCTTCTATGTTTCTAGCAACGATCATTACTAGGCCGATAAAAAGACTAACAAATACGATGAAAAACGCAAAAATGGATGAATTAAAGAAGAATCCGGAAAGCATGTCATCATTAGAAATTATTGAATTAAATAAAACATACAATCAAATGGTAGACAACACAAATCACTTGATACAAGAGGTGTATGAAAAGGAAATACTTCGCAGCAGAACCGAGCTGAAAGCATTGCAAGCACAAATTAATCCCCATTTTCTTTACAATACCTTGAATGCTCTTTATTGGTCCTTAGAAGAAAAAGGGGAAGAAGAGTTAGCGGAGACTGTCATTGCGATGTCGGAGCTCTTTAGATATACGATTGGAAAGTCGAATAATGATGAATGGGTAACGATACAAGATGAGCTTGAGCATATTGAACGTTTTTTACAATTAATGAAAATGAGATTGGGTGACCGTCTGCAATGGGAGATCGTTGCTTTAAAAGAATTCGATTCTGTAAAGATACCTAAGTTAATGATTCAGCCATTAGTTGAGAATGCAATCTTACATGGAATTGAAAATAAAAGAAGGCAAGGCTTTGTTTCCATTATTGTTGAAAAAGCCCACCATTCTAGCAACATTACAATCAAAGTAAAAGATAATGGTATGGGAATTGAACATGAAACACTTAATAAGATTAATAGAGCAATAGAAAATGATTATGCCTCATCTATGAAAGGTATAGGGATGGCGCTGACAAATGTGAATAAAAGGCTTCAACTATATTATGACCAACATAACTTAAAAAATCTTTCTTTAATGAGTAAACAGGGCAATGGAACGATAGTAACATTTGAGATTCCGATTATAGGAGGGAATTAAAAATGGATTCAAAAACGATTCTGATTGTTGATGACGAGCAAACGACTCGGCAAGGTTTGCAAAAAACACTTGAAAAATGGTCTGGCGGCAAATATGACATTCTAAGTGCTGCAGACGGTCCTGAAGCTTATGAATTATTCAACAAAAACAAAATTCACTTATTAATCTCCGACGTCTCAATGCCAGAAATGGATGGTTTAAAGCTATTAAGTAAAATAAAAGAGAATGGTTATAAGCCTGTTGTAATCATTGTTTCAGGCTATCCGGATTTCAATTATGCCCAAGAAGCGATTCGTCTTGGTGTAATAAATTACTTGTTAAAGCCTTTAAGTAAGCAGAAACTGATTGAGGCAGTCGAGCATGCTTTAAAAACTGAAGCTAGCCTTGAGCGGACAAGCTATTTGGAAAAGGTCGCAGATGATAAACTCATAAATGTTGATACAAATCATGATCATTCTAATTCTGCTATTAAAGAAGCAATAGATTTTATTAATAATAATATTGAAAAACCGATCACTCTAAAGGAAGTAGCAAATACTGTCCATTTAAATGCAAGCTACTTCAGTGTATTGTTTAAAGAACATACGCGTTTGACATTTAGTGAATTTTTAACGAGAAAAAGACTGCAAATTGCAAAAACACTATTGTTGACAACGAATTTACAGATAGAAGAAATTTCCTTCAAGGTAGGGTATCAAACGGCTAAATATTTCATTAAGATTTTTAAAGATTATGAAGGTGTTACTCCAAGTAAATTTCGAAAGATTTCTGAGCTTGAGGATGCTTCTACCTAAAAATAATGGAATTTTCCCCAATCGCGGTAACCTTACCGCGATTTTATCGTCATGCTAAAATTCTAATTGTAAGAGAAATAATAATTACAGGGGGTTATAACATGTTTAAGAAAGCGCATACATTATTATTTGTGCTCATTCTTCTACTGACTGCAGCTCTTGCTGGATGTAGCGGCTCTAATCAGGTTGATGGTGAGGGTGATTCAAAGAAAACAATCAAGTTTATGCATCTTTGGCCGGCTGGAAGCTCAAAGCAACAAAATTTGATTGTATCAGATATCATCAAACAATATGAAGCAGAGCATAAGGATGTAAAGATTGAAGTTGAAGTTCTAGAAAATGAACAATATAAGAACAAAATAAAAGTTCTTTCTTCTTCTAATGAACTTCCGGATGTTGGGTTTACTTGGGCTGCTGGATATATGACGCCATTCGTAAAAGGAAAACTTTTTGCAGAACTAGATGATGTCCTTAATGATGGCTTGAAAGATTCCTTTGTAAGCGGAACTACAGAAGCATATGCTTTTGAGGGAAAAACATATGGACTTCCTCTCGAATTGAACATTGCTCCTATTTATTACAATAAAGAGATTTTTGAAAAATATAATCTAGAAGTACCGCAAACATACAGCGAATTCCAAAATGTAGTGAAAACACTAGCTAGTGAAGGTGTTGCACCAATCGCACTTGGCAACAAAGATCGCTGGACAGGTTCATTATGGTATATGTACTTAGCAGATCGCATCGGCGGTGCTGAAGTTCTTAACAAAGCAATTGACCGAACAGGATCATTTGAAGATCCAGCGCTTGTATCAGCAGCTGAAGAAATTCAAAACCTTGTAAATGAAAACGCTTTTAATAAAGGTTTTAACGGAGTATCGAATGACGAAGGAAAATCAGAATTCTTAAATGGTAAAGCTGCAATGTACTTAATGGGTACATGGGAACTTCCTAACTTTACAACGAATGAAGATATTCCAAAAGAATTCCGTGATAACGTTGGTTACTTTAAATTCCCTACAGTTGACGGTGGTAAAGGAGACATTGATAGCTGGGTTGGCGGACCTGGAGTTGGTTTATTCGTAGCAGAAAATTCAGAAGTAAAAGCTGAATCAAAAGAATTTGTGAAATTCTTTGTAGAAAAATGGGGCGAGCAATCGGTAGAAAAAGCAGGGGTTCTTCCAGCAACGAAAGTTGATACAGAAAAAGTAGAATTGCCGCAGCTTTATATTGATGTATTGAATGATTTAAATAATGCTAGCAATTTAACATTATTTGCAGATGTACAAATGAGTGCTTCTGTTGCTGAAACACATTTAAACTTAATCCAATCATTATATGGCAATGAAGTAAAACCAAAAGATTTTGCAAAACAGCACGAAGATGCACTGAAGGCTGAAGAAGGAAACTAATCTAATGAATGTAAACTGATCATATTGTAAAAAGCGCCTATGAGCTGAAATAGATGTCATTCATAGAGTGTTAACTTGGACTATTTAAGGTCTAGGCGCTTTTAGGTTTTCTTTCGGGAAGGAGTTGAATTATTTTGAATAAAGTCATGTCAGATAAAAAGGTAATTGCTCTCTATATAACACCAGCTCTTTTTCTAATCCTTGCATTGATTTACGTTCCAATTGTACAAACAGGATATTATGGCTTGATGAAATGGAATGGGATTGGTGAGATGGAATTCATCGGCTTAAAGAATTATTCCCAACTAATCAATGACCCTCTATTTTGGAAAAGCGCCCTCCATTCCTTTTTGTTAGCACTCTTTTCTGCACTAAGCTTGATCGGTTATTTATTCATCTCTATTATTTTAGCCGGCAAGATAAAGGGTGCGGATTTGCTCAGAAAGATTTATTTAATTCCAATGCTTCTTGCATCAGTTGCAATTGCTCAACTATGGCTGAAAATATATCATCCTACGAACGGAATTATTAACAGTATGCTTCTTGCTATTGGCGTCGATAATACACCAGCATGGCTCGCAGAACCTAACATAGCACTATATGCGATTATCGTACCAATAATTTGGCAATATGCGGGTTTTTACATTTTGATTTATTATGCTGCCTTAAAGAACATTCCGGAATCACTCATTGAAGCGGCGAGAATCGATGGAGCATCACCATTCCAAATTGCTTTAAAAATAAAACTTCCATTAATCATGAATGTCATCAAAGTGACAATTGTTTTAGCAGTTGTTGGATCACTTAAATACTTTGACTTAATTTATGTCATGACTGGCGGAGGACCGAATGGAGCAAGTGAGGTTATGGCTTCTTACATGTATCAAAAGGCATTTAAGGGGTTTGATTTTGGGTATGCAAGTGCAATTGGTTTCTTCTTATTAATTATTTGTCTAATTGTTACTTATCTCATTCGTAAACTTACAGAAACGAAAAATGATATTTATTAAAAGAAGGGGGGATTTTAGTGGATACAGTAAAAGCTACAGGCTCTCCGGTCAAGATCAGGAAGCAGAAAACAAATTTAGCGACAAATTCACTGCTTAGTCGAAGTGCATATACGATTATGTATGTTTTTTTAATCATCGTAGCCGTTTTTCAACTTTTTCCGATTGTCTGGCTATTTCTATTTTCACTGAAAAATAATCAGGAAGTTTTCAATATGTCTCCCTTTTCCTTACCTGAAACTCCCCGGTGGGAAAATTACGCAAAGGTTTGGACAGAAGGGAACATTAGTCAGTATTTTTTAAATAGTGTAGTTTATACTGTTGCTGCAGTAGTATTGACGGTTTTACTTGCAAGTTTCGTAACATTTGCACTTACGAGAATGAATTGGAAGGGGAGTAAATTAGTATTGGGATTATTTATGGTAGGTTTAATGATCCCTGTCCATTCAACACTAATTCCTTTATTTAGTACATTTACATCCATTAACCTGATTGATAATCCTCTTTCTATTATTTTAACGTATACGGCATTCAACTTGCCGATTACAATTATGATTTTATTAGGGTTTTATGAAGCCCTTCCTCGTGAAGTGGAAGAAGCAGCAGTTATGGATGGAGCATCCATTAATCGTATCTTTTTTCAAATTACTCTGCCGATGACATCGCCGGTAATTGCAACAGCTGCCATTATTAACATGATCTACAACTGGAATGAATTCGTTTTTGTAAATACGTTTATCAGTTCAGATGTATATAAAACACTAACTGTTGGGATTCAAAATTTTATTGGTCAGTACACAACAGATTGGGGAGCAATTGGTGCAACCCTTGTCATAAGTATCCTGCCAATCCTAATTGCATTCTTTGTCTTGAGTAATCGTATTGTTGAAGGAATTGCAGCGGGTTCAGTAAAAGGGTAATGAAAAAATAGAATAATAGACAACAAGAATGAAATAGTCATAGGGGGTGGTCAACAATGCTTTTTGAAAAAGCCATGGGCAAGCTATTTACTCTATGTGAATGGGTGATGAAACTAGCCTACCTAAATATTTTGTGGTTCCTATTTTCGTTAGCAGGACTGCTTGTATTGGGAATGATGCCGGCAACAATAGCCCTTTTTTCAATCGTACGAAAATGGCAGCGGAAAGAGACTGATTTCCCAATATGGAGAACATTTCTTTCCATATATCGGGAGGAATTCAAAAAATCAAATCGGCTGGGTTGGTGTCTCATCGCAAGTGGAGTATTTATCACTTTTGATTTTCTTCTCATAAGAACAGTTCATGGTACCCTTCAGTTAGCATTGATCGTACCATTAATCATGATTACTGTTTTTTATATCATTACGTTGTTATATATCTTCCCTGTGTATGTTCATTACGATTTGAAAATGATTGCTTATATAAAAAATGCTTTTTTCCTAGGCATTCTTAATTTTCATATCACGCTTATAATGTTAGCTGGTCTTGCGGCAGTTAGTTACTTGATTTTACTTCAGCCAGGTTTCATTCCTTTTTTTAGTATTGTATCTTTTGCTTGGGTTTTAATGCTTGGGGGAAATTACTGTTTTAACCGTATTGAAGCACGAAAAAGGAAAGTAAGAAAATCATATATTTAAAAGATTTTATGGATAGATTCATTGTGATATCCGTTCAATAAAATCTGTAGAACAATTTGAGCTTTCTAAAAAAGTCTATCAATAGACAAAAAAATTTAGAGGGGAGAGGAAAAGTTTGAATTATCGTGAACTTGGAAACACAGGGATAAAAGTAAGTGAAGTTAGCTTTGGAACTTGGGCAATAGGCGGAGCATGGGGCAAAACAAATGACACGGAGTCATTAAGAGCTTTAGAATACGCTATTGACCAAGGTGTAAACTTTTTTGATACGGCGGATGTCTATGGAGATGGTCATAGTGAAGAATTACTGGCAAAAGCGACGAAAGGCCGTGAAGACCATATAGGAATTGCAACAAAGTTTTGTCGTAAAGGAGATATTTTTGATCCGGAAAATTATTCATATGAAATGGTGCGGACGTACTGTGAAGACAGTCTTCGTCGTTTGAAAAGAGAAGCCATTGATTTATATCAAGTACATTGTCCTACTACTGATATTTTAAAGGATGGTCAAGTATTTGAAGTTCTTGATCGTCTAAAGGAGGAAGGGAAAATTCGTCATTATGGCGTTAGTGTAGAAACAGTAGAGGAAGGATTACTTTGCTTAGAAAATCCAAATGTTAAAAGTCTGCAAGTTATTTTTAACATTTTCCGTCAGAAGCCTTTAGAGGTGTTGCTCCCTGAAGCGAAAAAAAGAGGAGTTGGCATTCTTGTCCGTTTACCGTTAGCAAGCGGACTGTTGACTGGAAAATATACAATTGATCATGTGTTCGAAGAGGATGATCATCGAAACTTCAACGAAGAAGGAAAGTCATTTAACATTGGAGAAACGTTTGCTGGTCTTGGATTCAAAAAAGGTGTGGAATTATCTAATCAGCTTAAATGGATTGCAGAAGGCAGACATTCAATGGCCAGTGCAGCACTTCGCTGGATCCTGGATCAAAAGGAAATCACATGTATTATTCCTGGTTTCAAGAATCAAAAGCAAGTGGCAGACAACCTTGACGCCATTCATACAAAACCTTTCTCCCTTGAAGAAATGAAAATGCTTGAAAACTTTTATCATGAAAAAGTAAAGGAATATATTAAAGGGCCATACTAACAATCATAGTTTAGTAGAACACAACAGTAATCCCCTTCTTTCCAGCCTAATCAGGACAAGGAAGTGAAGGTGATGGAAACTGTCCAAAACACTTAATAGAAGAAGGGGTATCTAATATGGCTATCATTCGCAATCCGATTTTAACAGGATTTAATCCTGATCCAAGTATTTGTCGAGTTGGGGAAGATTATTATATTGCAGTATCAACTTTTGAATGGTTTCCAGGGGTAGGGATTTATCATTCTAAAAATTTGAAAAATTGGCGATTGGCAGCACGACCGTTAAATCGTTTAAGTCAATTAAACATGATGGGAAATCCAGATTCGGGCGGCGTTTGGGCCCCTGCCCTTTCCTATAGTGATGGCAAGTTTTGGCTGATTTATACAGATGTAAAGGTTGTAGAAGGACAATGGAAGGATTGCCATAACTATCTTGTTACAAGTGAAACAATAGATGGAGATTGGTCAGAATCTATTTATTTAAATAGCTCTGGTTTTGATCCTTCTTTATTTCACGATGAGGATGGAAAAAAATATTTAGTTAATATGTATTGGGATCATCGAGTGAATCATCATAATTTTTATGGAATAGTTCTCCAAGAATATAGTGTGGAGGAACAAAAATTAATTGGTAAAGCGGAAGTGATCTTTAAGGGAACAGATATTAAACTGACAGAAGCGCCACACGTATATAAACTGAATGGCTATTACTATTTATTAACAGCAGAAGGTGGTACAAAATATGACCACCAGGCCACTATTGCTAGGTCAAAACAATTGAGGGGGCCATATGAAGTGCATCCGGCAAATCCGTTGATTTCTTCATTTTCATCACCGAGAATTCCCCTCCAAAAAGCTGGGCATGCATCAATTGTACATACACATACGAATGAGTGGTTCCTTGTCCATTTAACTGGCAGACCTCTGCCGAGAGAAGGCCAGCCTTTATTAGATCCGCGTGGTTATTGTCCACTAGGAAGAGAAACCGCTATTCAAAGACTCGAATGGAAAAATGACTGGCCATATGTCGTTGGAGGAAATCATCCTTCATTAGAGATAGAAGGTCCAAGCATAGAAGAAGTTCAGTGGAATATGGATTTTCCTGAGAAAGACGACTTTGATAGTGATTCTTTAAATCCACATTTTCAGAATTTGCGTATCCCGTTAGGGGAGGATATTGTTTCTTTGAAGGATCATCCAAGTCATTTACGACTCTATGGGAAAGAATCGTTGACATCCAAATTTACTCAAGCTTTTGTTGCTCGACGCTGGCAGCACTTTAACTTTACTGCCGAGACAAAAGTCTCATTTAAACCTACGTCATTTCAGCAATCGGCAGGTTTGGTAAATTATTATAATACAAAGAATTGGACTTCATGCCAAATATCTTGGAATGAACAAAAGGGTAGAATTCTTGAGCTTATCACTTGTGATAATTTTACATTTGCCCAACCTTTACAAAGAAAAGAGATTGTTATTCCAGATGAAGTCGAATATGTGTATCTTCGGGTTGATGTGAAAACAGAGGTTTATCATTATTACTATTCATTTGACGGTGTAAATTGGATCCTCATTCCAGTTGACTTCCAATCCTATAAATTATCAGATGACTATGTTCAAGGCGGAGGATTTTTTACAGGAGCATTTGTCGGTATGCAATGCCAAGATACATCTGGACAAAACAAGCATGCAGATTTTGATTATTTTATTTATAAAAGCAATTAACAATGAACGGACTCTTAACATGAGTCCGTTTTTTCGTCTTCTCTTGAAAAATAGGGATTTGTAGTAAGAGTGGTTCAATAATAGGGGGCCAAGACGGTAAAGGTTCAATAGATAGGAAGGTTCAATCTCCCCTTGAGAAAGAGAATAGAAGTGAAATATGCTTTCAAACATTTAACTAAACCACACTAAGGTGCATTGACGATGGAGTGCCTGATAAAAAGTATATGAATAATCACTCAATCAAATCAAAAAGAAACAGAATTAATTTGCTATACATTATCAAGCTATAATAAACTGTTTAAAGGTAAAATAGTAACGAAAAGAATGAAATGAGTACATAAAGAGAGGGATAACCAATGTTACATGAATTTACAATAAACATACCTTATAAGCAAATTGACCAATATACAGACAAGCTAAATGCAGCTGGAATTTATAATCTGTATTATGAATCACCAATTGAAATCATAAAAGTCCAAAATGGCTATGGGTATGAAGAAAAAGAGGATCAGCATATCGATTTGAAAATTTATGCAAGTGATATAGAAGTAGAAAATCTACCAGAGTCCTATTTTTCACTTTTGGAATCAACTCTTTCAGTTTCAAAAGAAGATTTCCAGTATATGGCTTACGAAGAAGAAAATTGGGAGCAGTCATATGAGTTTCAAGATATTGATCTAGGAAATGGCTGGGTCATTGTCTATCCGAATTCACAACAACAATATGAGGGAAAAAAGATTCTTAAATTCGATCCATTAGCAGCATTTGGAACAGGTCTTCATGAAACAACTCAAGGATGTTTGCGAATGATTTTAGAAAAAGATCTTACAGGAAAAAGTGTTCTCGACTTAGGTACAGGATCTGGTATGCTAGCTATTGCTTCATCGCTTAAAGGGGCAGAAAAGGTCGTTGCTGTTGATTATGAGGAAGTGGAGAGAGAACTTTATCATAATGCGAAGCTGAATGGTTTAACAAATGATCTGCAGGTCGTTCAAGCTGATTTAATCACGGGTGACTACCAAATTAATGATCATTTTGACCTGATCTTAATCAATATTGGTGCAAATGAAACAATGAGTATTTTAAAAAGACATGATTTATTAAAAAACAGTAATGACTTTATTATCTCTGGACTAGTTGAATGGCATATCGATCAGCTGATAGCAGATTTTGAAGCCGGTGAATTTAAGATAAAAGAAAAGAAACAAACAAATGAATGGGTAACAATTCATTTTACAAAAACTTTTATTCATTAAAAAAATTTTAGAAATTGAAATCCAACTCTCACCATGAGATTGTAAAAAACTCTTAAATTGAAGGTGAAAATCATCTTCTATTTAAGAGTTATCTTTTTTGGTCTGGCATATCAAGGTACTGCTATTTTGATCTATGGTCAAATATGGTGGATCGAAGGGTAAATGAATGAACATTGATTTGGATTTTTTTAATAATTTGTCCGATTATGACAATGTTTAATCGCTTTAATGTTTGATACCTTCGTTTACATAACTATTGCTAATCATGAATGATTGTAATCGGATAATTTCATGTTTTATTGCTAAGAATGGATTTAATTATACGGTTAGTACATCCTAACCATATAACAGACATTAACCCTAGACTTGCTGTTTAATGAATTTACACGAACCATATTAAATATATTTATATTTGTATCAAATCAGCTACAGGCTGATTTGAACACAATAGAAACTATTGTTGTTTGAAAATCAAAACTCATTAAGTACTCAATTAGGCTTTTTAGATGAGAGACCTTTACTAACGGAAATAGAAATGACAGTTATATCAGGCGGTACTTAAGCTTCCTATCATATTGAAAGTGAAGTAATCAGCTTCTTTTATTATTCTGTTGAAGATAGAAACTAATGAAGGAGGATAAAAGAAATGTTTAACGGGTTAAAGATTAAAAATATGTTATTTATTTTACTTGGCTCAGCTATATTTGCCTTCGGACTAGTTAATTTTAATATGCAAAATAACTTAGCAGAAGGCGGACTTACAGGGATTACCCTGCTATTATATTTTTTATTTACAATCGATCCTTCTATTTCAAATCTAGTATTGAATATTCCGCTGTTTTTTGTAGGCTGGAAACAACTTGGACGCACGTCTTTTATTTATACAATTCTTGGTGTAGTTAGCCTATCGCTATTTTTAGCAATATTTCAGCATTTCCCTATAAATATGCCGCTACATGAGGATATGACACTTGCTGCATTATTTGCAGGCGTCTTTATCGGTATCGGATTAGGGATCATTTTCAGGAACGGGGGAACAACTGGCGGCGTCGATATCATTGCACGCCTCGTTGAAAAGTACGTAGGCTGGAATATGGGGAAAACAATCTTTTTATTTGATTTATGCGTTATCGGGATTTCTTGGTTGTTATATCTAAACTATAAAGAAGCAATGTATACCCTTCTAGCTGTTTTTATCGCATCAAAGGTTATCGACTTTATGCAGGAAGGAGCTTATTCTGCAAAAGGGGCAACGATCATGTCCAATCGAAATCCGGAAATTTCCGAAAAGATTATGAAAGAAATGGAACGTGGAGTGACCATATTAAAAGGGAAGGGCTCTTTCTCTAAACAGGATTTGGAAGTTTTATACTGTGTCGTGAGCAGGGGAGAAATCTTTCGATTAAAACAAATTATAACGTCAATTGATCCTCATGCGTTCGTCGTCGTAAGTGATGTTCATGATGTATTGGGAGAAGGTTTTACATTAGATGAAAACAAAAAGCCAATTATAAGTTAACAGTAGTGACTAATAAGGGGAATAATCTCTGAGCTTAAAGTCTATTGCTCTAGAATTAAGTATTCAAATTGATGATAATCGTCAGGAAATATAGGAAATGATAAAGAAAAACAGAGTCACTCATCCTAGTGTACTAAAAGTCAGCCAAGAATTAGATTTGAATATTTTCAGTTTGCAAAAAATGGTACTTTTAAAATTAGTATAAGCCATTTAAAGCACAAACTTTTTTAAGTAAATAAATTTAAACATTCGTTGGAAATATCGTAACGAGTGTTTTTTAATTTTTAAAATAATTGGAAAATAGTATTTAAACGTTTATAAAGCTTAGTTACCAAAAATGGTTGGTTAAATACTGGCATAGAATTTGCATGAATTTATTAGTAATTTACTAACTTTATATATGTTATATAAGGGTATAATAGAAAGGCTGTGAATTAATCTTAGTCTCATAAAGATCAATTACATTTGGAAAGAGAAATTTTGGTTAAATGTTAAGTAAGTAAAGAAAGGAAGGTAATTTTATGAAGAAAAGAATAGTTGATATCATTTATATTTTATTAGGTTCTTTTATCTTTGCATTGGCTATCAATCTTTTTATTATACCTAACGACCTTGGAGAAGGTGGGGTAACAGGTATAACCATTATATTGTTTTATCTTTTTGAATGGTCTCCTGGATTATTAAGTTTAATTATAAATTCATTCTTGATTGTGATAGGTTTTAAATTTTTAAATAAGACTACTATTATTTATACGATATTAGCTGTTGTATTCAATTCCTTATTTCTGCATGTAACTAGATTTTGGAGTATTTCCTCAGATGAATTAATGGTTAATGCGATCTTTGGCGGTATTTTTGCAGGGATTGGCATTGGACTAATTATTCGGGTAGGAGGAACGACTGCAGGTACAACGATACTTGCGAGAATTACGAGCAAATACCTTGGCTGGAGTATAAGTTATGGTCTTTTATTTTTTGATTTAATTGTGGCCTTATCATCATATTTTATCATTGGTACAGAGCGGTTGATGCTTACAATTATTATGCTTTACATAGGAACAAAAGTAATGGAATTTATCATTGAAGGGGTAAATCCTAAAAAGGCAATTACCATCATATCAGAAAAACCAGATGATATTGCTAAGCAAGTAAACGAGAAGATGGACAGAGGTGTGACGGTTTTTTCTGGCCATGGGTATTATACAAAAACATCTAAAGATATCCTATATATCGTGATAAGCAAGCAAGAAGTGGTGAAGCTTAAAAAAATTGTTAAGGCAACTGATCAGCATGCTTTTTTAGCTATACATGATGTGCGTGATGTTTTTGGGGAAGGTTTTTTAGATATTTCAAAAACGTAAAGAGAGGGTGGAATTTAACTCCCCTTGAAGGTCAAGGGGAGTTTTTTATTGAGATTTAATACGAAAAACATATGCTAAGAGTTAATGTTTAAACGGTTTATTCGATATTGAAGTGTTTGTCTGCTTAAACCTAATTCTTGAGCAGTTCTTGTTTTGTGATAATTATTTTTTTCAAGCACTTTTTTAATGTAATATTCCTCTGCATTTAGTAAGTAGTCTTTTAAATGACGAATTGATTCAGGTTTATTTACTGTTTTCATATCGTGAACACTTACAATTGGGAATTCCTGATGTGATGCTAGTGTAGATTTATTTCTAAAGTTAAATGGTAAATGTGAGACTTCGATTATGGGTTCATCTACGACTAGATTCATTGCACCCTCAATAACATGTTCTAATTCCCTAACATTACCCGGCCATTCATATTCTTCGAAAATTTTCATGACATTTTCATTTACCCCTTTGACATCCATTTGGAACATTTGATTGTATTTCTGGATAAAATGGTTGATTAATAAATGAATATCACCCTTTCGCTCTTTTAATGAAGGAATGAATAAGGAAACGACACTAAGCCTGTAATATAAATCTTTTCGTAAACGATTATTTGCAATTGCTTCCACAGGATCCTCGTTAATCGTTGATATGATTCGGACATTAACCTTTCGATCAACTGTATCCCCGATGCGTCGTATCGACTTCTCTTGAATTGCTCGCAATAATTTTGCTTGAAGCATTGGACTTAATGAGTTAATTTCATCTAATAACAATGTACCTCCCTCAGCTTGTTCAAATAATCCAATACGTTCAGTTGCTCCGGTAAATGCTCCTTTTTTTGTGCCAAATAATATGCTTTCGATAAGAGTTTCTGGCATAGCAGCGCAGTTTTGGGAAATGAAGGGACCTGACGAATGCTCACTTCCATTATGGATGCTTTGAGCAAATAATTCCTTTCCTGTACCTGTTTCCCCGATTATTAATACAGAAGAAGGCGTGCGAGTTGCTCTTTTGGCAATCTCAATAACCTCTTTAATTGCATCACTTTCACCTATTAAGCTATCAAAAGTATAACGAGTATTACTTTTAAGATTCATATTATTTTTAAGTAAGTTCTCTATTTTTGTTACATCTTTAGCAATTTCAATGGCACCAATTACTTTTTCATTTTCGTAGATTGGAAACGTATTATTAATTGTAGTAATTGCTTTCCCTTTTTTTGTAAAGTATGTCTGCTTTACATTTTTAATTTCTTTATTGTGGTATAACGCTTCAAGTAATGTACTTTTTTGTCCATCTTCAAACCTGAAAATATCTAAAAAATCTTTGTTTATGACATCTTCCTTTGTAAGAGATTCAATCTCAGACATTTTATTATTGTAAATAATAGTTTTACCTGAGTCGTTTATAACATGAACACCTACATCAATTTCATTTATTAATGTTTCATATATTGTAGTTAGTTGTTTAAAATGGTGATTTATTTTGCTGGATTCCATTATAGTATCTCCTTTAGCAATTTATTTGCTATTTTTTTATGGAAAATGTAAAGGATTTTTGACGAATTTTGAGATTAATCATTTATTTGTATCATATTCTTTTCATTTATTTTATAGATTGATTGTAGAATAGGCAAATAATTCTTCATATAATTAATAATTTAGCGTAAATTCGAAAAAAAAATGGAATTATTCTACTGGATCATAAGTTGGCACGGAACTTGCATATATGTATAGTGAGAAGAAATTTAAGGGAGAATGAATGTTAGTTGTTTTATAAGGCTAATAACTTATCAATAAGAAAACGTTAGATTCATTCTAGCTTAAAAACTGCAACAAGTTGTAAAAATTTTTTTTCGAATAAAGCAAATTTTTTTAATAAGACGACTAATTTTTTATCTACTTCATTACTTATCTTCGTATTTTAAGCTAATTAAAAAGTTGGCACGGAATTTGCAAGTTAATTATGTGAGTGATAAAAAGATTAGGGTCTACGACGATTAGAGGAGGAATTACATTGACAACATCTACATCAATTATCGAAAAGACAGAAAGCCTCGGGGCAAAAAACTATCATCCACTACCAGTTGTTATTTCTGAAGCAAAAGGGGCATGGGTGAAAGATCCAGAGGGTAATAAGTATTTAGATATGTTAAGTGCATACTCAGCAGTAAACCAAGGACATTGCCATCCGAAGATTATTGATGCTTTGAAAAAACAAGCAGATAAAATAACATTAACATCCCGTGCATTTCATAACGATCAATTAGGTGCATTTTATGAAAAAGTTGCACAATTTACAGGTAAAGATATGATTCTACCTATGAATACAGGGGCTGAGGCAGTAGAAACTGCAATTAAAACAGCTCGCCGTTGGGGTTATGATAAGAAAGGGATTGAAAATAACCAAGCTGAAATCATTGTTTGTGAAGATAATTTCCATGGTAGAACAATGGGTGCTGTTTCACTTTCTTCTAATGAAGAGTATAAACGTGGATTTGGGCCAATGCTACCTGGCATCAAAATCATTCCTTATGGTGACATTGAGGCATTGAAAGAAGCTATTACACCAAATACAGCAGCATTCCTACTTGAGCCTATTCAAGGTGAAGCAGGAATTAAAATTCCAAGAGAAGGTTTCCTAAAAGAAGCTCTTGAATTATGTCAAAAAGAAAATGTCCTATTTATTGCTGACGAAATTCAATCAGGTCTAGGACGTACAGGGAAATTATTTGCTTGTGATTGGGAAGATGTAAAACCAGATATGTACATTTTAGGTAAAGCTCTTGGCGGCGGCGTATTTCCTGTTTCTGTCGTTGCGGCAAATCGTGAAATACTTGAAGTGTTTGAGCCAGGTTCTCATGGTTCAACATTTGGTGGAAATCCACTAGCATGTGCAGTTTCTGTTGCAGCTTTAGAAGTTATTGAAGAAGAAAAATTAGTTGAACGCTCTTTAGAGCTAGGTAACTATTTCAAAGAAAAATTACAACAAATTAAAAACCCAATGATTGCAGAAGTTCGTGGTAAAGGTTTATTCATCGGAGTTGAGTTGAAGGAACCAGCGAGAGAATATTGCGAACAATTAAAAGAAGAAGGACTTTTATGTAAAGAAACACATGAGAATGTTATTCGATTTGCACCACCGCTTATAATTAAACAAGAAGATTTAGATTGGGCAATTGAAAAGATTTATAAAGTATTAGAAAAATAAAAAGAGAATGTACTATTGAAAATGAGGTGGATTCCGTGGGAGCGGTCAAAGAAAAAGGCAAAGAAGTTGGTATGCTTGAATCAACTCAACAAATCATTCATGAAGCATTAACAAAGCTTGGTTATGAAGATCAAGTGTATGAGTTGTTGAAAGAACCTATGCGTATGCTAACAGTACGAATTCCGGTACGTATGGATAATGGGGAAATAAAAGTATTTACTGGATATCGTGCACAGCATAATGATGCAGTAGGACCAACAAAAGGGGGCATTCGTTTCCATCCTGAAGTGACAGAAGATGAAGTGAAATCTTTATCGATCTGGATGACTTTAAAATGCGGGATAGTAAATGTACCTTACGGTGGCGGTAAAGGAGGAATTATTTGTGATCCTCGAAATATGTCTTTTCCAGAGCTTGAGCGATTGAGCAGAGGATATGTTAGGGCGATTAGTCAAATTGTAGGTCCTACGAAAGACATTCCAGCACCAGATGTATTCACAAACTCGCAAATTATGGCATGGATGATGGATGAGTACAGTCGAATTCGTGAATTTGATTCACCTGGATTTATTACTGGTAAGCCTGTTGTATTAGGTGGTTCTCATGGTCGTGAAACTGCTACAGCTATGGGTGTAACGATTTGTATCGAAGAAGCAGCTAAACGCAGAGAAATGAATCTTGTCGGAGCAAAAATAATTGTTCAAGGTTTCGGGAACGCAGGCGGATACTTAGCGAAATTTTTATCAGACCGCGGAGCTAAAATTATCGGGATTTCCGATGCTGTTGGAGCATTATATGATGAAAATGGTCTGGACATTGAATATTTACTTGATCGACGTGATTCTTTTGGAACAGTAACGAATTTATTTCAAAATACAATTTCAAATAAAGATTTACTTGAGCGTGAGTGTGACATTTTAATCCCTGCAGCTATTTCAAATCAAATTACGGTTGAAAATGCACATAATATTAAGGCGAAAATTGTAGTTGAGGCAGCAAATGGTCCCACTACGATGGAAGCAACTAAAATTTTAACTGAACGAGGAGTATTAATTGTTCCAGATGTATTGGCAAGTTCAGGTGGTGTAACTGTTTCTTACTTTGAATGGGTACAAAATAATTTAGGTTATTACTGGACGGAAGAAGAAGTATTAGAAAAACTACGTGCGAAAATAGTAGATGCATTTAACGCAGTTATTCAAACAGCATCTGTTCATAAAGTCGATACTCGCTTAGCGGCATATATGGTTGGCGTACAAAAAACAGCTGAAGCATCAAGATTTAGGGGCTGGATTTAAGGAGGAATAAACTGTGGGTTACTATCGAATTATAGACAGTCTTGCTGATGGAATTGTTGAAGAAGTATTCATTAAAGAGGGAAGTTTTGTTTACGAGTGGGAACCTTTATTTCTTATTAAAACCCCAAATGGAGCAATAAGAAAAGTAGAACAAGGTGTTAGTGGCATCATTTCAAGGGTTAATGTAAAGCCTGGTGATAATGTTTTTTCAATGATGACACTTGCTGTTATTGAGGAAGATTTACTGCCATCTGGTTGTGATTAATGCATCAATAAATACTATGAAAAACATTTTAGGAGGAGAATCCATGTTACCAACATATAAACATGAACCATTTACTGATTTTACTGTAGAAGAAAATCGAGTAGCTTTTGAAGAGGCGTTAAGAAAGGTAGAAAGTGAATTAGGAAAAGAATATCCATTAATTGTGAATGGTGAGCGTATTACAACAGAAGCAAAAATCACTTCTATTAATCCATCAAAAAAAGCTGAAGTTGTTGGTTATGTTTCAAAGGCCAATAAAGAAATTGCAGAACAAGCTATTCAAGCTGCAGATGAGGCTTTCAAAACATGGAAAAAGGTTAATCCAGAAGAAAGAGCTAATATCTTAATCCGTACAGCTGCAATCCTACGTCGCCGTAAACATGAATTCTCTGCTTTGCTTGTAAAAGAAGCAGGTAAACCATGGAGAGAAGCAGATGCAGATACTGCTGAAGCAATCGATTTTCTTGAATATTACGCACGTCAAATGATTGAGTTAAAAGACGGTAAGAAAGTAAATAGCCGTGAAGGTGAACAAAACAGATATATCTATACACCAACTGGAGTTTGTGTAACAATTTCACCATGGAATTTCGCGTTAGCTATTATGGCTGGAACTACTGTAGCACCAATCGTAACTGGTAATACAGTATTATTAAAACCTGCGAGTACAACACCTGTAGTAGCGTATAAATTTGTTGAAGCACTTGAAGAAGCAGGTCTTCCTAAAGGAGTAGTAAACTATATTCCAGGTAGCGGTGCAGAGGTAGGAGATTACTTAGTTGACCACCCTAAAACAAGCTTAATCACATTTACAGGATCACGTGACGTAGGTGTTCGCTTATATGAAAGAGCTGCTGTTGTTCACCCTGGTCAAAACCACTTAAAACGCGTTATTGTTGAATTAGGTGGAAAAGATACAGTTGTTGTTGATCGTGAAGCAGATTTAGAATTAGCAGCACAATCAATCGTTGTATCTGCTTTCGGTTTCTCAGGACAAAAATGTTCAGCTGGTTCACGTGCAGTTATTCACCAAGATGTATATGATCAAGTATTAGAAAGAGTTGTTGAACTCACAAAAGAACTTTCACTTGGTGAACCAACAACGAATAATGTTTACATGGGACCAGTTGTTGATAAAGCTGCGTTTGATAAAATTATGAGCTATATCGAAATTGGTAAAGAAGAAGGTCGTATTCTAACAGGTGGTGAAGGTGATGATTCGAAAGGATTCTTTATCCAACCTACTGTTATAGCTGATTTAGACCCAAATGGAAGAATTATGCAGGAAGAAATCTTTGGACCAGTTGTCGGCTTTAGTAAAGCAAAAGACTTTGACGATGCAATTGAAATTGCAAACAATACTGAATACGGTCTTACTGGGGCAGTAATTACAAATAACCGTGCTCATATCGAACAAGCGAAACAAGATTTCCAAGTTGGTAATCTTTACTTTAACCGTAACTGTACTGGAGCAATCGTTGGATATCACCCATTCGGTGGCTTTAAAATGTCTGGTACAGATTCAAAAGCCGGCGGACCTGATTACTTAGTTCTTCATATGCAAGCTAAAACAATTTCTGAAATGTACTAATAGATCGAAACTTCCCTACTTCCAATAACAAGTAGGGAAGTTTTTTTGTAACTTTCATAACAGGCAGTAATACTTATCGCTAAAGCTTCATGTCATACAAAGAAAATAGGCAGATATCTGCCTGGAATGCTCGAAGTTCTAATCGGGGGTAAAAGTCACCCCAAGCGAATGAAAGTCTCGCTTTATCAAGAAAAACTATGATATGATAGAATATATTTTATTGTGTAAAGGAGATCATTATGGGAAAAATACTTGTTTTTGGTCATAAAAATCCGGATACAGATACAATCTGTTCTGCTATTGCGTACGCTGAGTTAAAAAACAAACTTGGCCAAAATGCTGAACCAGTCCGTTTAGGTGAAGTAAGTGGTGAAACACAATATGCACTTGATACCTTTAAAAAAGCTGCTCCACGCTTAGTAGAAAAAGTAGCAGGTGAAGCAAAAGAAGTTATTTTAGTTGACCATAACGAACGTCAACAAAGTGCAGATGATATTGATGAGGTTCGAGTTCTAGAAGTAATCGATCATCATCGTATTGCAAACTTTGAAACAAGTGATCCATTGTATTACCGTGCTGAGCCTGTTGGTTGTACAGCAACAATTCTTAACAAACTATATAAAGAAAATGGCGTTGAAATTGAGAAAGAAACAGCAGGATTAATGTTATCAGCGATCATCTCTGACTCATTATTATTCAAATCACCTACATGCACACAAGAAGATATCGATGCAGCGAAAGAGTTAGCAGAAATCGCTGACGTTGATGCGAATACATATGGCTTAGAAATGCTAAAAGCCGGTGCTGATTTAAGTGATAAAACAGTTGAACAATTAATCTCAATTGATGCAAAAGAATTCCAAATGGGTTCAAGCAAAGTAGAAATTGGACAAGTTAATGCAGTTGATACAAATGATGTCCTTGTTCATAAAACAGAATTAGAAGCAGCACTTTCTAAAGTAATTGCTGACAAAGGATTAGATCTATTCTTATTTGTTGTAACTGATATTTTAACGAATGATTCAGTTGCCCTTGCAATTGGAAAAGAAGCAAATAAAGTAGAGAAAGCTTTCAATGTTACACTAGATAATAATCAAGCAACACTTAAAGGTGTTGTATCACGTAAAAAACAAATCGTTCCTGTGTTAACAGAAGCGTTTACAAAATAAGTTAGAGTGAAAGCCACAGACCTAATAAATCTGTGGCTTTTATTATTTAGGATTATGGAATGTAACGGTTTGTTTGTCCTTTTCCTCTGCTATACCCGGTTCTTATTGCATTTAAGGATGAGCATAAAGAGATTTAATTGTTTTATGTGTACAGATAACACGAAGAGTTCATATGATTTTATTACTTCTTATAGTATAATAACGGAGATTAAGAAAATGTTGGAAAGGCGGATTAACATGATTCAATTAAGTATTTCAATTTTAATAATGTTGATTTCACCTGTTCTGACATTTGGAGACAATGCGCAATTGAATCCATTAGAAGAATCATCCTATACACTTCTTGATCGTGATCATAAAGTCCAAATTGTAAATAATGCATCTAGCCTTAAGCTGTTTTTAATGAAGACCTTCGTGACTTTTAATAGTCTTAAGGATAGTGCGAAAGTTACAATGCTTCTTGATCAGCAGTTAAAAAACTTCATTGAATATCTTCCTTATGATAAGCCGTTTTTGGTTGTGAAGAAATTCCAAGCTAATTATTTATCTTAAGTAAAAATTAGTACGAACATCATATGCTATAGCAAAAAACAATCAGTCTTATAATAAGGAGAATGTTACATAAATGATTAAAAAAAATCGAATAGTTGCCTTTTTAATATTTCTTGTTGTCTTTACTAGTGTGATGCTAACAACATCAAAAGATATTTTAAATAATATTAAGCTCGGCTTGGATTTACAAGGTGGATTTGAGATCCTTTATGAAGTGAATCCTGCAAAAGAGGGACAAGTTATTGATGAAAAGGCACTTGCAGCTACCGCAGAAGCGCTTGATAGACGTGTAAATATTTTAGGTGTAAGCGAGCCGAATATCCAAATAGAAGGCGAAAACCGAATTCGTGTTCAATTAGCTGGTGTTGAAGACCAAAACGAAGCAAGGGAAATACTATCAACAGAGGCAAACCTCTCTTTCCGTGATGCAAATGATCGTCTCATGATGGATGGTACTGACTTAGCAGAAGGCGGTGCTGAACAAACTTTTGACGAGAATGGCAAACCAAGTGTTTCGATAAAGCTAAAAAGTGCCGATAAATTTCGTGATGTGACAGAAGAGATTGTGAAACAAGCTCCTAACAATGTATTAGTTATTTGGCTTGATCATGAAGAAGGTAAAGATTCATTTGTGGAAGAGAGTACAAAGTCACAACCAAAATATATTTCTGCTCCAGTTGTAAGTCAAGTATTTAATCAGGATACGGTATCAATTGTAGGGGATTTTACTCTAGAAGAAGCGCAAAATTTAGCAGATATTCTGAATGCAGGGGCACTGCCTGTTAAACTTGATGAAATCTACTCAACTTCAGTAGGTGCATCATTTGGTGAACAAGCAATGGATAAAACTGTATTTGCAGGCATTATTGGTGTACTAGCTGTTTTTGTCTTTATGATTGCTTATTACAGATTTCCAGGTTTTATTGCCACAATTACATTAACGGTTTATAGCTATTTGACTCTCCTATTATTTGATTGGATGAATGTCGTATTAACGTTACCAGGTATTGCAGCTCTTATTTTAGGTGTTGGTATGGCTGTAGATGCCAATATAATCACATATGAACGAATAAGAGAGGAAATCAAAGTCGGAAAATCCATACAAGCGGCATTCAAGGCAGGTAACCAAAGCTCTTTTTCAGCCGTTACAGATGCTAATTTAACGACACTTTTAGCTTCTGCTGTGCTATTCTTTTATGGAACAAGCTCAGTTAAAGGTTTTGCGACAAGTTTGATCATTGGGATTCTTGGAAGTTTTATCACAAATGTGTATCTTTCAAGATGGTTATTAGGTCTTTGGGTAAACAGCAGAATCTTTAATAATAAGCCTAACTGGTTTGGTGTCAAGAAAAAAGACATTCATCACATCTCAGAAAGCTTTGATACCCTTGATTTACCAACGAAATTTGATCGCTTTGATTTTGTGAAGCATCGTCGTAAGTTTTTTGCATTCTCAGGTGCTATATTGGTTTTAGGGATCATTCTTCTGTTCATACTTCGGTTGAATCTAGGTATTGATTTTACGAGTGGAACAAGAGTAGAATTGCTTTCTGACAGTCCTCTTAATACAGAGATGGTAGCTAGTGAGCTTGAAAAATTAGATCTGCCGACAGATGATATTGTTATTTCGGGAGAAAATAATAATTCAGCAGTGGCGCGTTTTAAAGGAATCTTGTCGAAATCCGAAATAGCCACTTTAAAAGATCACTTTAGTGATGAATTTGGAGCCGAACCTAATGTAAGCAGTGTTACACCGACTGTTGGGAAAGAGCTTGCTAAAAACGCGTTAACAGCACTACTTATTGCCATTGTCGGTTTAATCATTTTCGTCACATTACGTTTTGAACTGCGAATGGCTGTGTCGGCAGTAATCGCTCTCTTATATGCGACATTTTTCATTATTCCGTTCTTTAGTGTTACAGGTCTTGAAGTAGATATAACCTTTATTGCTGCCCTTTTAACCGTCGTTGGGTATTCAATAAACGATACGATCGTAACGTTTGACCGAATGCGTGAGAATATGCAAAGAAGAAGATATTTGAAAAAATATGAAGATATTGTTGAGGTTGTTAATACAAGTTTGCGCCAAACTTTAGGACGATCAGTAAACACTGTATTAATGGTTGCGATCACAGTAATCTCCTTACTCATTTTGGGAAGTGAGGCAATTCGACCATTCTCAATCGCCTTACTTGTTGGCTTAATCGTTGGAACATATTCTTCAATATTTATTGCTGCTCAATTATGGGTAGAGCTGAAACATAAAGAATTGAAGAAAAAAGGTGTTATTAAGACATTTAAGGAAAAACGTGTATATACAGATGAGCCGCAAGTATAATAAATAGTAAGAAAAAATGCACAAAGGCAAAAAACTTTGTGCATTTTTTATAGAAAAATGATTAATAACTGTTATTATTCAATTTTAGATTGCACACCTTGCTCCTCATTTTGTTCATCTAAAGAACCACCATATAATTCATTAATCTCTCTAGCTATCTCATCTAAAAACTCATCAGATAATAAAGGTTCAGTTTCCTTCTTCATAGAATCCACCTAACATTCCTTTTATTAAAGTATTCTTAACCTTTCCAATAGATTTATTCTTTTCCTGTATATTTAGTGTATTTAAAATAATAAGCAGGATTAAATAATAAATATTTTTATGAAGAAATTAACTATTTACTAAATATAATCATAGGAGTAATATATTCATCAGTTTCATATATCAAATCGCTTAATCCTTTAGGAACGGGGGACCCAATTTATGTGGATCTTTTATCCTCTTGGGGTGAATCCTATTTTAAGTAGGTAAGGATACTCTTTTGTCCTGAACCCGACAGCTAACTCCGTAAGCGTTATGAGAGGTCGGTGAAGCAGGTGAGACATCAAAACTAATGTCCACAGGGCTATTTACTATGCCTTGTGGGCTTTTTGTCGTTATTAAGATATTAAAAATTAATTAATTAACGGCTTATATGGAGTTACCTGGGGAATATATAAAATGAATTTAATACTAATTTGGTGGTGCAAAAATGATAGCTGCGATTAAACGATTTTTAATTGGTCGACCACTTAAGTCAACCGAATTAGGGGAACAAAAACTTAATAAAAAGAAAGCTCTTGCCATTTTATCTTCTGATGCTTTATCGTCAGTCGCATATGGCCCTGAACAGATCTTACTTGTTTTAGTAACAGTAAGTACGGTTGCTTTTTGGTATTCAATCCCGATTGCTATTGGGGTGCTTTTCCTATTAACGGCTCTTATTTTGTCTTACCGACAAATTATTTTTGCCTATCCGCACGGAGGGGGAGCATATGTCGTTTCGAAGGAAAACCTTGGTGTCAATCCTGGGTTAATTGCAGGGGGGTCGTTATTAGTCGATTATATACTTACCGTAGCAGTAAGTGTATCTGCTGGAACGGATGCGATTACTTCTGCTTTTCCAAACTTACATGACTATAATGTCCTAATTGCATGTATTTTGGTTATCTTTTTAACGATTTTAAATTTAAGGGGAATAACAGAGTCAGCCTCTGTGTTAGCTTATCCAGTTTACTTATTTGTATTGGCGTTATTTATTCTGATTGGAGTAGGAATTAATAATATACTAACTGGCAATGTCTCACCAGATTTACATTCACCTATAGGCACACCAGTAACTGGTATTACCTTATTTTTGCTGCTAAGAGCTTTTGCATCTGGGAGTTCAGCATTAACTGGTGTTGAAGCCATTTCTAACGCTATTCCTAACTTTAAAGATCCCGGTCCGAAAAATGCTGCAAAAACATTAATGGCAATGGGGATTTTACTAGCTATCTTATTTTCGGGAATCGTTTATTTAGCTTATTACTATGGCATTACACCAAAAGCTGAGGAGACGGTTGTCTCACAAATTGCTGCAGAAACGTTTGGAAGAAATTTCATGTACTATTTCATACAGGGAACAACAGCTATGATCCTTGTACTTGCTGCGAATACCGGATATTCAGCATTTCCATTACTCGCCTTTAACCTTGCTAAGGATAAATATATTGCAAGGATGTTTACGATAAGAGGCGATCGTTTAGGGTATTCAAATGGAATTATTTTTCTAGGAGCCGCATCAATTCTGTTAATCATTGTTTTTAAAGGCCAAACAGAACAATTGATACCACTTTATGCTGTAGGAGTTTTTATACCTTTTACATTATCTCAGACCGGGATGCTCGTAAAATGGATTCGAGAAAAGCCTAAAGGCTGGATTGTTAAATTAGTGATCAATTTCATTGGTGCCTTAATTAGTTTTCTAGTTATGTTAACATTTTTTATCACCAAATTTGGTCAAGTATGGTCTGTTTTAATTTTCTTACCATTACTTGTTATCATCTTTCATCGGATTAAAAGTCATTATTTGGCGGTAGGAAACCAGCTAAGGATAACAACTTGTGATCCTGTTAAACCAATTGAAGGAAATGTCATTATTGTACCTGTAGCTGGAATCACTCATGTGGTTGAAAACTCGCTAAACTATGCAAAGTCTCTTAAGGCAGATCAAATTATTGCGGTGTATGTTTCCTTTGAAAGAAAAGATGTAAAAACATTTGAAGAAAAATGGCAAAAATGGCAGCCTGATATAAGATTAGTTACACTTTACTCTTATTACAGAAGTATTATCCATCCGTTAAAAAAGTTCATTGACACAGTAGAACATAAAGCAAACGAATCGAACTATCGGGTAACTGTATTGATACCGCAGTTCATTCCAAAGAAAAAATGGCATAATATTCTTCACAATCAGTCAAGTTTACTCATTCGTGCAGTACTTCTTTATAGAAAGGATGTTATTGTCACTACTGTTCCCTACCATCTTAAAGAATAACTCTCAATAGTAGAATGAAACGAAAAATTTAGTTCTGAAGAATAAGAATATTAAAGCATTTTAGTAGCTTATTGACACTGGATAAAATGATTTGATATTCTCAAAACTAAACAATTATATAGGTGAAATCCTCATCATATCTCGGTGAGGTAGAGGTTGCAGCGGTTATGAGTAGTGTTTTTGGAGATCTGGTGGGATTGTAGAAATAAACACAAAAGGAATTGCTGCCGAAGTATGGGTAACCACACCAGCTATCCATACTGGGACTGCATCAAAAAGGTGTAGTACTGTCATAGATTAACATCTATGGAGAGCTATGAAGAGATTGTTGCGGTTTTTTTGAATTCAAAGCGCATGAATATACAATTTCATGCGCTTTTTTCGGAGGGTTTATGATGAAAGAAAAAAAGTGGGGGCTGTTGATTTTAACCTCTTTAGTTGTAGGTAATATGGTAGGTTCAGGGATATTCATGCTGACGAGCACACTAGCACAGACAGCAAGTCCTCTTGGCGTCGCATTGGCATGGTTACTTACAGGTCTTGGTGTATTAATGATTGCACTAGTTTTTGGGAAATTATCGATTCGAAGACCTGACTTAACTGCCGGTCCGCAAAGCTATGCCCGTGAATTATTTGAATCACCTCGTACGGGAGATATAGCCGGATTTAGTATGGTTTGGGGATATTGGATTGCGAACTGGATTAGTAATGTTGCCATCATTACAAGTTTTGCAGGATACTTGTCAACATTCTTCCCGATTATGAGTGCTTCTACTGTTTTATTAACAGTTGGAAATCAAGATATTGAGGTTGGAAGATTTGTTACATTTACTATTTGTACAATCTTGCTTTGGGGAACTCATTTTATCTTAATTACAAACCTTAATGCTGCAGGAAAATTAAATGTAGTTGCGACAGTTACGAAAATAATGGGTTTTGCTTTATTTATTGTTGCAGCACTATTCACATTTCAATATTCAAACCTTGGGGATCTTTATACACCAGTAATAGATTCAGCAGGTCAAACACATGGACTTTCTTCTCAAATTAACATGGCGATGATATCAACACTTTGGGCATTTGTTGGAATTGAGTCAGCTGTTATTTTATCTGGACGGGCAAAATCACAAAGAGATGTCAGCCGCGCCACGGTTATCGGCTTATTTATTGCGTTATTGATCTATATGGGAATAACGTTGCTTATTATGGGGGTTTTACCGCAAGAGGTTTTAAGAGCTTCTGATAAACCGTTTGTGGATGCACTTTCTGTTATGATTGGTGACACCGGTGCGACAGTTATGGCGATACTCGCTATTATTGCCTTATTTGGATCAACAATTGGTTGGATCCTGCTAAGTGCTGAGGTACCTTATTAAGCGGCAGCAAAAGGAGTCTTTCCGAAATATTTTGCTAAGGTTAATAAAAAGGGAAGCCCTGTACGAGCATTAACATTAACAAATGCAATGTCACAATTATTTATTCTATCGGTTATATCAGGTACGATAAGTGAGGCCTATACATTTTTAACGACATCAGCAACGCTTGCTTATTTGATACCATATTTAGTCTCAGCTATTTTTTTCTTGAAGCTAATTATAAAAGGACAGACATATGATCATCAAAATGGATTGCGTATGGTAGATGGAATCATTGCAGTTTTTGCCCTTATATACTCGATTTATGTCATTAAATCTGGAATAGCTGATATGGTGACATTTACATTGGGAATAGGACTATTCGCAGCTGGAGTGATCTTGTACCCAATTATTAATCGCGGGAAAAAGAATCACCAGCTTACTAATAAAAACTAAAATATTGCATATTCACTCGATATCTTATTAGACAGGAAAGATGAAAGCGAAAAATCAGCTTGGTAAAAATTGTACAAGCTGATTTTTAATATGACAATACCAATATCATAGTGAGTGAAAGGTGATCATGACTTAAAGGGCCATCCTCCAGACCAGATAACAGGTGAAAATTGAAATTGGTTCTAAAGGGTGTGGAAGTGGTTCGATTCCAACCGACAAAAACACAAAGTGAAATCGAGAAGAAATACCTATTGCTTTGTTTTTTATTATTTGATTATTTAGGCCTATAAAGTGGAGCTGTTTTGTGAAAATAAACCTTTTTTATTATTCTGTAATATTTAAAACTGAATATTTAAACAATTAAGTTCTTTGTATCTATAGGGTGGTTCTTATTTCCTAACCGTAATTATTATTATTGTAGAAAAAGTTCTTTTAGGATATTATATATAATGTATAAGTGTAAGATGGGAGGAATAACGTTGAAAAGAATTGGACTTGCTTGGCAAATTCTCATCGGTTTAATTCTTGGGATTATTGTTGGAGCGATCTTTTATGGTAATCCACAAGTAGCTGCATATTTACAGCCGATCGGTGATATATTTTTAAGATTAATAAAAATGATTGTTATACCAATTGTCATCTCAAGTATTATTGTTGGGATTGCAAGTGTTGGCGATACAAAAAAACTTGGCCGTTTAGGTGGTAAGACGATCCTCTACTTTGAAATCATTACGACAATCGCTATTATACTTGGTCTGGTTGTTGCGAACTTATTCCAGCCTGGTGCTGGAGTGGATATGGGATCTATTCAAAAAACCGATATCAATAGTTATGTTGAAACAGCTGAGAATGTAGAAACTCACGGTATTGCTGAAACATTTGTCAATATCGTTCCTAGCAATATTTTTACTGCTTTTATCGAAGGAGATATGTTAGCTATTATCTTTTTCTCTGTTTTATTTGGTTTTGCACTGACAGCAATAGGAGAAAGAGGAAAGCCAGTGTTAGCATTTTTCCAAGGTACAGCTGACGCTATGTTTTATATGACAAATCAAATTATGAAGTTTGCACCATTCGGTGTATTCGCGTTAATCGGAGTAACGATTTCTAAATTTGGTTTAGAATCACTCATTCCTCTAGGGAAATTAGTTATTACTGTTTATCTGACCATGGCGTTTTTCATTATTGTGGTACTAGGTATCGTTGCAAAAATGGCTGGGGTTAATATTTTCAAATTTATTCAGTTAATAAAAGATGAATTACTGCTTGCGTACTCTACAGCAAGTTCAGAAACAGTATTACCAAGAATTATGGAAAAAATGATTAAATTCGGCTGTCCAAGAGGGATTGCTTCATTTGTTATTCCAACGGGCTACTCATTTAATCTAGATGGTTCAACATTATATCAAGCATTAGCTGCCGTTTTCATTGCACAAATGTATGGAATTGACCTGTCACTATCACAGCAGATTTCTTTAATGCTAGTTCTTATGGTGACATCTAAAGGTATTGCTGGTGTACCAGGGGTATCATTCGTTGTACTATTGGCGACATTAGGAACAGTCGGAATTCCGATTGAAGGTTTAGCCTTTATTGCTGGTATCGATCGGATTTTAGATATGGCTAGAACAGCAGTAAATGTTGTAGGTAATTCACTTGCAGCAGTAGTGATTTCAAAATGGGAGGGAGAATTTAAGCCTAATTCTTCTTCTAAACAAGTTGCATAAGAATATTTGAGGCATTACTGCATTGAGCAGTAATGCCTTTCTTAATGGAGGAAAGTAAAAGATATGCTGTTTTTATAACTGGTCTAGCCAAGTAAATAGATCATTCTATTTAAAAATTGTGTTTTCTTCCTTTTTTATTGAAGAAATCTGGATTAAATAGTTTACTTCATCTTTTACTTGCATATTAATTGTGAAGTCAGTTCCTCATCAGAAATTTAAAATATTGTATAATATAACTCTGAGGCTGGGAGGGAGAAGGAATCGAATATGATTGAATTATTGCCTTTAATGATAGAGCGAGTTGGTATTCTTGTTATTGTTGCGTTTTTGCTTTCTAAGATGCAATCTTTTCGCCAAATCATCCATAATGAGCATACTTTTACTGAAAAAATAAGTTTAATTATGATATTTGGTCTATTTGGCATCATTAGCAATTACACTGGAGTATTAATTAATAATGGAGCAATTATGGCGCAAGCATGGAATGCTGATGGCGATATTGATGGAGCAATAGCCAATACAAGAATTATGGGTGTTGTCATCGGGGGGTTACTTGGTGGTCCATTTGTAGGTTTAGGTGTAGGTGTTATCGCAGGTGTGCACCGTCTAACACTAGGTGGGTTTACAGCTATTGCCTGTGCTCTATCTACAATAATTGCTGGAATCGCCACAGGGGTTATAGGAAAACGATTCGGAATTAGAAAAAATAGATCACCTTATGGAGCTGTGGTGATCGGGATTTTAATGGAATGTATGCAGATGGGGATTATCCTATTGATTGCGAAGCCATATGAATCCGCTCTCAATCTTGTTGAAGTAATTGCTATTCCGATGATTGTTATTAATGCTTTTGGAACGTTATTATTTATTTTTATCATTCAAAACATATTTCTTGAGAAAGAACGGCTAAGTGCATTACAAACACAAAAAGCTCTTTATATTGCACAGCAAACGCTTCCTTTTTTTCGCCAAGGGTTAAACCCGCATTCCTGCAAAGAAGTTGCCGAAATTATGCTAAAGGGAACAAATGCTGATGCAATTGCGATTACAAATCAAGAACGTGCCCTTGCACATGTTGGAGTAGGTTTAGACCATCATAACCCATCTCACCAACTTGCAACTAGATTGACTAAGAGAGTACTAGAATCAGGGGAAGTAGAAGTTGCCAAGTCGAGAAGTGAAATACAATGTTTTAAAGAAGACTGCCCTTTACAGGCTGCAATTGTATTGCCTTTAAAAGCACATGATCAGACAGTAGGTTCTTTAAAGATTTATTATACCCAGCCAAGCAAATTAGATACAGTTGAGAAGGAGCTAGCTGAAGGTCTAAGCAGGCTTTTTTCAACACAGTTAGAGCTTGCAGAAGCAGAATTGCAAAGGAAACTATTGAAGGATGCGGAAATTAAAGCGCTACATGCGCAAGTTCATCCCCACTTCTTTTTTAATGCAATGAATACCATTTCAAGTCTAATTCGTACAGATGCGGATAAAGCAAGAAAGCTCTTATTAAATTTTAGTACATTTTTTCGAAGCAACCTGCAAGGTGCGAGGCAAATTTTAATACCGCTTGAAAAAGAACTTGAACATGTGGAAGCATATTTAACCTTAGAACAAGCTCGCTATCCTGATAAATACCAAGTTGAGATGAAGATAGATCCAGCGTTAAAGTCTGTTTTAATCCCGCCGTTTACTTTACAGCCATTAGTGGAAAATTCCATTCGTCACGCTTTTCCAAAGATGAAAAACGGAAAGGTGGCGGTTACTGCACAGATAAAAAACGGGAAAATGGTCCTTATCACAGAGGACAACGGTATGGGAATTCCTCAGAACTTAACTGGTTTAATCGGAAAAGAAACCGTTCATTCTGATGAAGGAACTGGAACAGCACTATGGAACATTAAAAAGCGAATTGAAGAGTTATATGGACAAGAAGGATCGTTTACGATCAGCAGTGGACAAGATTGTGGGACAAAAGTGTCTATGATATTACCTTTAACAATTGAGCCAATGGGGGAATTAAGATGATTAAGGCATTTGTCGTTGATGATGAGCCATTAGCTAGAGATGAGTTAGCATATTTATTACGCCGAACAAAACAAGTGGAAATTGTGGGTGAGGCAGAATCGATTGACGATGCAATTGGAAAGATATTTGAGGTGGAAGTGGATGTCCTTTTTTTAGATATTCAGTTAGCAGGTGAAAGTGGATTGGATTTAGCTAGTAAGATTCTTCAACAAAAACATCGGCCGGAAATTGTCTTTGCAACTGCATTTGATGAATACGCATTAAAAGCATTTGACTTGCATGCAATTGACTATTTATTAAAGCCATTCGATGAAACGAGAGTTCAAACAACAATCCAAAAATTAGCAAAAATTCTGCGTACAAAGAAAAATATGAATGGAGCAAAAATAAGCAATCGGACTGAAGGGAATGACCGGCTAGCGATAACAGTTGATGAACGAATAGTCATCATCAACGTAAATGAACTATTATATATTGGAACAATTGATGGAAAAACAATCGTTGTTACGGAAAAAAATAAATATCAAGTCAGTGAACCACTCATTAGCTTTGAACGAAAGCTTCAATCACATCAAATCTTACGTGTTCATAGAGCATTTTTAATAAATATATATGCAATTGTAGAAATTGAGCCGTGGTTTCACTCCACCTATAATCTCATTATGAAAGACGGGGAAAAAGTACCGGTAAGTCGAACATATACAAAGGATCTAAAACAATTGCTGGATTTTTAATTGCATTTCAGACTTGAAAATATGCGGCTCAGTCTCTCATTTTAGCATTTTATTTTGAAACCGCAATGTTAGCGTTTTTAAGTAGTAACATGAAGACAAATAACCTATAAGGAGGTCGCATAAAATGAATGCGGTTACAATAGTTATTGCTTCGATGTGTATATTAATGATTGCTTATCGTCTTTATGGGACATTCATGGCTGTTAAGGTTTTAAAGCTCAATGATGCTAAACCTACTCCAGCACATGAATTAAATGATGGGAAAGACTATGTCCCAACAAATAAATGGGTAACGTTCGGACATCACTTTGCTGCGATTGCAGCAGCTGGTCCACTTGTAGGACCAATCTTAGCAGCTCAATTTGGTTATCTTCCAGGCTTGCTCTGGTTATTAATTGGGGCAGTTATTGGTGGGGCTGTACATGATGCAGTTGTTCTTTTTGCGTCAATGCGAAAAAAAGGCAAATCACTTTCTGAAGTAGCAAAAGAAGAACTTGGACCTGTTGCAGGTTTCTGTACAGGACTTGCGATGTTGTTTATTATTACAATTACAATGGCTGGTTTGTCCATGGTTGTGCTTCATGCTCTTGAAAATAACCCATGGGGAACGTTTGCAGTAGGAATTACCATTCCAATTGCGATGGGTGTAGGTTTGTTTTACAAGAAAACAGGAAACTTAAAATTAGCTTCAACAGTTGGCTTTATTTTGCTTATGATTGGGGTTTTTGCAGGACCATCCATACAAGGTACTGCACTTGGAGATTTCTTAACACTTGATTCAAAAACATTGGCTATTATTTTACCTATTTATGCTTTCTTTGCAGCAGCTTTACCAGTATGGCTTTTACTTGCACCAAGGGATTACTTAAGCAGCTTTATGAAAATTGGTGTATTTATCGCTTTAATTATTGGAGTGTTCATTATTAATCCTTCGATCCACTTTCCAGCAGTAACAGAGTTTGTTGGCGGAGGCGGACCGATTTTAGCAGGACCAGTGTGGCCGTTCATTTCAATAACGATCGCATGTGGAGCCATTTCTGGATTCCATGCCTTCGTTGGTTCAGGTACAACACCAAAAATGCTCGATCGTTGGAGTGATATTAAAGTAGTCGGTTTTGGAGCAATGCTTGTTGAATGTTTAGTAGGAATCATGGCACTAATTGCAGCTACTGCTCTACAGCCTGCTGATTATTTTGCGATTAACTCAACACCTGAAGTATTTAAAACATTAGGAATGGAAGTTGTTCACTTGCCAGAACTAGCACGTGAAATTGGATTAGATTTAGAAGGTAGAACTGGTGGGGCCGTAACATTGGCTGTAGGGATGACGTATATCTTTACAAGCATACCTTGGTTTGATACCTTATCATCTTACTTCTTTCAATTTGTTATTATGTTTGAAGCCGTCTTTATCTTAACGGCAATCGATGCAGGCACACGTGTAGCTCGTTATCTCATTCAAGATTTCTTCGGTGAATTTTATCAGCCATTGAAAAAAACGGATTGGCTGCCTGGAAACATTATTGCGAGTGCATTAGCATGTTTTATGTGGGGATATCTTCTTTATTCAGGGGACATTGGTTCCGTTTGGGCATTATTTGGTGTATCCAACCAGCTTATGGCCTCAATCGGGTTAATTATTGGTGCGACTGTTATTTTGAAAATGGCAGATAAACGGAGATATATGTTAACATGTCTCATCCCGCTTGCCTATTTGTTTATTACAGTAAACTATGCAGGCTATTGGATGGTGAAAAATGTTTACTTAAACCCAGCTGCAGCAGGTTTCAATGTTCTGAATGCAATATTATCAATTATCATGCTCATTTTGGGTGTCATCATATTAGTATCTGCTATTAAAAAGTGGATGGAACTTTGGAACACGCCACGTGTACAAATGGATGTTACATCAGTATCTTAATACAAAATTTTTTATAATATATTAATTAAAAGAGGCTGTTTTAGAATTTTGAACTGTGCCCCACATTACGGACAGTTTAAAAAAAGTGCCTATGCTGCTAATAAGTAACCCCGGTATTGTGCCGGGGTCATTTTCATTAAGCCCCATTGATAACGGTAGTTGTTATAATCCTCTATTACTCTATCGATTTCTATTTTCACTTCAGATATACTTTCACACGTTTTAAACTCAGCCAAATCCTTGAAGTGGCCAAAGAATCCTTCCATTGGGGCATTGTCCCAACAATTCCCCTTGCGGGACATGGATTGTGTTAGTCCTAATTTCTTTACTTTCATCTGGAATTCAGGATGAGTATAGTGAAACCCTTGATCTGAATGTAAGATTGCTTCCGGATGGAAGTAGCCATTTACTGCTTTTTCTAACTTTATCAGTGTCTTATGTACAATATCCATTTTCAAGGAAGTCGATAAATAATAAGCTAGGATTTCTTTCGTTGTTCCATCTTTAACGCAAGATAAATAAGCCTTCTGTCCATTACCATAATAAATATAGGTAATATCCGTAAGTAACACTTTCCCTGGCTCTTCCTGGCTAAATTCACGATTAAGGATATTGGGGCAGGTACGATGTTCCTGAGTCGCCCTTGTTATTTTTCGATAAGGATTTGTCCTTCTAATCTTGGCTACTAGATTATATTTAGCCATCAACCGTCTAATCTTCTTGTGGTTCATCACAGCTAAATAATCATTCTCCAAGAACATTTTGATTTGAAGGGCTCCAACCTTCTCCTTTTTACTTATAAAGATATGCCTAATTAGTTCTATATCTAATTCGTCCTTCTCTTCTCGAAGTTCCCGTGATAAGGCAGACTTTAGCCAGTCATAATAGCCACTACGACTTACACCTGCTAATTTGCATAGGTAGGTAACAGAACCCTTCAACTGGTGTTCCCTAATTGTCTTCTCAATCAAATAAAACGTTTCAGCCTTTGTTAATATCTTTTCTTCTTCAACGCCTGCCTTTCTAATTCTTCTAGCTTTTTTAAAAAATCATTCTCAGCCTCTAGGAATTTAATCCGAGCTTCTGCCTTCTTAAGTTGTTCCTCTACAGAAAGGGATTTTGAGGATGGTCTCCCTGTACTTCCCTTACCACGACGTTCCGTAAGGAACCCTTCCTCACCAAAACGATCATAGGTTTCCCTCCATCTTTGGAGACAACGTTTAGGTTGCTTTTTGCCAATAATCTCTAATTCAAATCCATTTTCAATAAAGATCTGAGAAGGTAACTTCCCTTGTTTATATTCCTGTACTGCTTTTATCTTAAAATCAGGACTGTAGGTGATTGTCCGTTCTGAAACACTTACTATATTTGGATTTTTTTCTAATTCCTTAATTTGAAAATCTGTATATAAATTCCTCATTAAGATAATCCCCCGTTCATATTCATTAAGTTTATTATAAACGGGATTTTTTTGAGAGGTACAAAAAACCCCGAATATGGGGCACCTTTTATAGTGGTGTCCGTTATTCGGGGTATAGTTCATTTTGACAGCCTCTTTTAATTAAATTACCTTCATGTATCCAAAACCATATACTGAGCCGATTGTTAATGCGATGGTCCATATGACTAAACTAATCGCCATCCACGAAATCACACGAGGACGTGAAGAACCAAAGGTGAGTGCTAATATAGCAGCTAAGTCTGTACCTACGATACCGGGAGCAACCAAGGCAAGTCCAGGTAGTCCATATTTTTCCCATATTCTCCTTGCTCTTGTTTCTCTTTTTGATGGTGCTGTTATCCCCTTCTTTTGTCTTCTTTTCTCTCTCCACTTTGAGAGCTGTCTAAAAAAGAGTCCGAAAATAAGTACCATTAGAAAGTTTCCTGCAAAACCAATGATCCCGACAGCGATCGGATTTAAACCCAATCCAATTCCTAGCGGAACAACAAGAAAGACATCTAATAAAGGGGCTGCCGCTAGTAAAAATAATATAAAATATTGCCAAATGCCGTCAGTTTGTTGAATCCATTCCATACATACGTTTCCTCCAAAATCATATTGTATTAGCTACATTTACGTTTAATAGAAAATAAAGTTTCAAAGTTAGTAAATTTTGTTAGTTTTCTTTAAATAAATAAGCCTGTAAGATTATGTAAATCTTTACAGGCTTATTATACTCTTTAGTTAAGTTTATATTTGTCTTTCAGAAATTGCGGTGACATCTTAATCATTCTTTCTAAAACAAAAGTAGCAATCACAACATCATCGACAATCCCAAAGAGGGAAAGAAAATCGGGAATTAAATCAAAGGGAAAGAATGCATAGGCAATTATGAACAGGATTCCAATCGCTTTTTTATGCATCTCTACTTCCTTAGAGAAAAAGAATTCTTTTAGAAAGGGGATGAACTTCCAAAATTTTAGTATGAATTTGATCCTCTTAAAATACTTATACATGTCTATCACCCCTACTAAGATGTAATAAAATTGTGTATCTAGTATAGTTCAAGCTTACTAGTCAATTAAATGACTTGAATAAAATCTTGGTCATTACTTGCAACACCTTCATTGAACGTAAGTCTCGTTTTAAAGCGGTAAGTGATGTCCTCTGAAGAAGCTTGTATTGTTTCAGGCAGTTTAAACGTAAAGGAAATTTTATTACATTCTTCAGAATTAATGACATTAGTGGACAAAATGATCGCTGTATCAACAATTTTTTCTTGTCCAGTTGATTGATTGACCATCACTAAATCACAGTCAATTCGCTTAACTTTCTGTTCAATTGTTCCACCCTTTATATAAAAATATCCATTAATTAATTCTCCGCGATGATAAGTATCCTTTGGTAATACAAGATCTATGTTCGCGGAACCTACACCTAGTAGAGACATGTATTTTCTCAATAACATAATTATCCTCCTTGATTAATATGATTAGATAATTTTTTCATATATTTTTGATCGATACGTTTTTCAATCTTTTCAATTTGTGCTTTATCTTTCAGTAATTCTTCTTTATTTTTTCTCATTAGCTCTACAAATGATACTTTTCTCATTGTTGAAGTCTCCTTTTTCGTTTACCTAAGTTGGAGTTTCCAAATAAAAAAACCTTTACCAATATTGGTAAAGGTTTTTTTAACAAATAAAGACCTTTACCAATAAGTAAAGGTCTTGCTAACAACAGTTCGTTGCCAACAAAGCCGAGAGTGAGAAACCTCTGTATTGACGACTTTATTGTAAAAGCTACTCCCCTTTAGGAGATACGATTAATTTAATTACATAAATCATAAGATATATTGGTTCTTTCGTCAATATATAATAACAGGAAATTGTGACAGAATCTTTAATGTTCTAAAAGTCCATCTTACTGAATATAAATAAAATCCAATCTTGTTGCTCTTATTCTTGGAGTTTTTTTAAATCTTGAATGGCCTCTGGAGGGAATGCGATACGGCAAATAATTTTAGCAAGTTCGTAATAGTTTACTGGGCTTCCACTTTCTTGTTGTTTTTCTGGTATTTTTTCAGATAATACCATGATCGACCACGAAACTGTGTCCAAATCTAAATCTTTCCAAACAAGACCTTGCTCTTTGGCATTTTCGAGACTTAAACGAATCCTTGAGTGTGTAATTCTCTTTGCTTCAGCAATTACTTCAGCAAATTGTGAATCTTTTAGGATCAATTCTGGAAATACTCGTGTTAAACTTTGTTGATCAAGCTGTTGATAATGTTGTTCTAATAAACTTGCAAAAAATGCTTCTGGGTCAACGTTTGTCCAATTTGGCTCAGGGGGTAAAAGTTTTTCGATTTTATCCTCAAGAAGCGACATCAAAAGTTGCCTTTTATCTGTAAAATACCTATAAAAGGTACCTATAGCAACACCTGCATGTGAAGCAATCTCCTTGGCATTTGTTTGATCATACCCTTTTTCAATAAACAAGGCACGCCCGCTTTCAAGTAATGAACGTCTTTTTTGCAGAGCTCGCTTTTGTTTAGGCACATAAGGATATTCCCCAACAAGATGTTCGTCTTCATGTTCAGACATAGTATCACCTCAACTTTATCTTAACACATAAGAACTAAAACATGAACTCAAGTTCATATTTGTTGACACACATGTTGTGACATGCAATACTTGAACTAAGTTTCTTGTTAAATCTATTACTTTTTTATACTTTTATTAAAAATGGAGTGTAAAGTCAAAATGATGGCAGATAGCAAAGCTAAAGAAGGGGATAAAATCCTTTTTGAACGAAACAGTATGTTGATTATGGGAGAAGTGTGCAAAGTAAGAGAAGAAAGTGTCATAGTCACGATAAGCAAGTCTGATGCTGAGGAACTAAAAATTGACACACCACTTACTGTAGTGTCACATAAAAACTATCAAATTATGAAATCTGAGGAAGGTGTGAATGTTTATGACAACTGATTCTAAAATGCCGATAACTGTGGATTCAACGATCTCATTAAAAGGTATCGTAAAAGCAATTTTTAAAGATACTGTGCATGTACAAATAGGCGGGAAGATTATAACATTACCATTATCGGATTATAAGCTATTAAAAGGTGATAGTTAATGAACGTTTTTTTATTAATATAAAAGAATTGAATATATATTTAGCACCATGTATTGAAATGAATATCATACATGGTGCTTTTTTAAGTAAGGCGATGATGTTAAAATTTCATTGTCGATTTTAATGAAATGACTGCTCGAGGAAAGCTTAGCCATTTTCGCGGCTAGCAACATTATGATTACTGGAGCTTTATATATTGTAGGAAAGGTTATTCGGAATGATGATACACTATAAGAAAAAATAAATAATCACTCAAGGGAGGTGAGCATATGGAATTAGAATTTTCTTCAGATATTATTCATTTGCTGTTTACAACGTGTTTAACGATTTATTGTTTTGGCTGGGTATTGTTAAAACTTACGCAACATTTACCAGTAACTGGTCAAATATCAGTTTCTTTTAAGGAATTCATTACAAAAATTCGACCTGAAGGACAAAATTTATCTTGCAATGGATTTCAGCTGCAACAACATGTAACAACAGTCATAAAACGTAAAGAAGCACCGGCGAGTGATGAAACAGACCATGTTTTCTCCTTAAATTTGTTTTTACAACAGTTTGAAGGAGGAAATACATTTCATGAAAAAAATAAAAAACCATATGCTCATCATTTTAAAAAAATATAAGGTAATTCTTCTTTGTGCAGCCCTTTTACTTGTTCTATCAGGATGTGGAATAAACCAAGCTCCAATCACACCTGAGAGTCCGGGGATTTGGGATCATTATTTTATTTATACATTTTCTTCAATCTTGGCATTTGTTGCATCGTTTTTTCATGGCAATTATGGATTATCCATAATTCTTGTGACAATTGTGGTAAGATTATGTCTATTGCCATTAATGCTTTCGCAAGTAAAAAGCCAAGAGAAAATGAAGGGATTATCACCGGAAATTCAAGCTTTAAAGGAAAAATATAAATCAAAGGACGAGTCTTCCCAAAGAAAGCTTCAAGAAGAAATAATCGCCCTTTATCAAAGACATAAAGTAAACCCATTATCTATGGGATGTTTACCAATGCTCATTCAGTTTCCAATTCTCATTGCTTTTTACTATGCAATTGTTAGAACACATGAGATTTCAACTCATAATTTTTTATGGTTTAATCTCGGCCATTCAGATCCATTCTTTATTCTTCCAATTTTAGTTGCTGTAACTAGCTATATCCAAAGCTCTCTATCCGTGAGAGAAGCTGTAAAAGCAAATCCGCAAATGGCTTTGATGAAATATCTTTCACCGATCATGATGGCAGTCTTTTCAACAGGAGCTCCTGCAGCAATCCCACTATATTGGATTGTCGGCAGTCTCTTTATGATTTTGCAACAATTCGTATTGAAAATGATGAAGAAAAGTAAAAATACTTTTGTTGAAGAAACAATGAATTAAAACACAAAAAGCATGTAGACAAAGTCACTTTAAGTGGTGAGCTTTCCTACATGCTTTTTTAGAATACCTTCTTTTATTTAAACCAACCTTTTTCCTTTGATTGTGTAATGGCCTCTATACGATTTTTAACGTCAAGTTTCTCTAATATCGTTGAAATATAGTTACGCACCGTTCCGGTTTTGATGCTGAGCTGATCGGCAATTTCTTTTGTATTCTTTCCGTCTGCAACGAGCTCTAAAACTTCCTTTTCACGCTCAGTGAGCGGGTTTTCTTCACTGTATACATCATCCATTAATTCTGGGGCGTAAATTCTCCGGCCTTGCATAATGCTTCTGATTGAATTGGCTAGTTCATCACTTGGGCTATCTTTCAATAAATAGCCGCTAACACCAGCTTTTAATGCTCTTTGGAAGTAACCAGATCGCGAAAAGGTTGTTAAAATAATGATTTTGCAGCCAGTATCCTTGAGGACTTCCGCTGCCTCAAGTCCAGTCATTCCAGGCATTTCTATATCTGTAATGCAAATATCAGGTTGAAACTTTTGAACCAGTGCAACGGCTTCTTCTCCATTACTAGCTTTCCCAACAACTTCCATGTCATCTTCTAAATTGAGTAGTGAACCCAATGCTCCTAAAAGCATTTGTTGATCTTCAGCAATGACAATTCGAATCATGTAAGCTCCTCCTTATCTGTCTGCATCACAACGTTCGGTACTTTAATAAGTAAGGTTGTTCCTTCCCTTGAATAAATTTCCAAACTTCCGTTAACAAACTCTAGGCGTTCAGTCATTCCTGTCAGGCCGTTTCCTCTAGTGAAGTTATCCTTTGTTATTTTGCCAATACCGTCATCCTTAACCATTATTTGAATCAAGTTTCGAGACTGTTTGAATGTGATAAAACAAGTAGATGCACCACTATGTCTTACAACATTGTTCACTGCTTCCTTCAAACACATGCTGAGAATATTTTCAGTTAACAATGGGACATTTTTAAGTGAAAATTCTTGATCACATACAAAATGAATTTGCGCTGCTTCGAGTATTTGTTCAATGTGCTTGATTTCGTCTTTTAATCGAATGCCGCGCATTTCTGATACTAGATTTCGGACTTCATTTAATGCGGTTCTTGCCGTCTGTTGAACATCTTTCATTTCGTTCTGAGCCTGTTCTGGATCTTTGTAAATTAATTTTCTAGCTAAATCACTCTTTAACCCAATCAGTGAGAGCTTTTGCCCAAGTGTATCATGAAGATCCCTAGCTATACGTTGTCGTTCTTCTACTTTCACGAGCTCGGAAATCTTTTTGTTAGCATCTTCCAGTTTTTCTTGAAGCTGGCCCCGTTCCTTTCTATTATAGATGCTGAAAGGAAGTAAGATGACACTTATACTCATAATAATGACAAATGGCAATTGCTGCAGAAATAATTCCTCTATCTGCATAATTGTCAAGTAGATGGAAACAATTGTCCCAAGTAAATGAAGAATATATAGCAAGATAAAAGCAAGCCGTTTTTTTATATTACCAACAAGGTAGGCAATATAAAGAGAAAAATAGACATAGTAAAACAAATAAGACAACGTGATGGAGATACCGATTAGGATGCTTGACCACAAATAAACGGACCAATTTTTCGATATGTAAGCAAAACGATACGAAATAAAAAACAAAATAGTCAGTATGATACCAATGATAATTTCAATCATAGAGGATGATTTAAAAATATAATAAAACGGTAGAACACTAAGAAATGCCCAAATATATGGGGAAATACCATTACTTTTTTGGAATATTACACGTCTTTTTTTCATGATCAAACCTTCTAAATGGATTTTTTATGCTTAAACGATATTTTATCATATTCATGTTTTTTATTTAACTTTAAAGTTGGTAAATGTTTCTATTGAGATAAAGAAACGAGTGGGAAATAGCGTTTAGCCCATTATTGGAAAGAAAATCTTATTTGCTGCAAGATACTCTATCACACAAATGGGATAATAGGTATCCACGAAAGTGAAATATCAATCTAAGGATTTCCTTCATTCTTAGAATAATAAAATTTGTATGATGTATGCATTATGTTATGAGCTCAATTACCCATTATACAATGGAAAGGTGGCAGATAGTAAGGGGAACGGAGGATGAATAAGAGGTGTTTTGATCGAATCAACCTTAACTCTATTTTGGAGCTAAGGTTTTTTGTGTATAAAAAATTCATCCTGACATTTACCTGACACAATCGAGACGTATTCTAATAAATGTTAACAGCAAGCATCAGTCATTCATCACAATATAATGACCTTTTATTTATAAAGGAGGACAGTATTTAGAAAAGGAGTTTCGAGTTGAAAAATAATCTACTAATTAATAAAGGAAGGAAGAAAAAAATGAAAAAATGGATACTAAGTCTCGTAGTGGTAGTTGTTATCATAGGGGGAGGAGCAACAGCTTATGGAATATACAATAGCAAAACACAAGAAGCTAGCGCACCTGTCATACAAACTCAAACAGCGGTTGCAGAAGTAGGAAATATAGATGTGACAGTAAGCGGGACAGGAAGCATTTCTACTATTAATAAAGAAATCATCAAAGCTGAAGAAAATAATGCCGTTGTAGAAGAGGTATTAGTTGCAGTTGGTGAAACAGTTGAAGAAGGCGAAGATTTAATCACATTTGAAGATGATGATCTTGATCCAATTGAAGCTCCATTTTCAGGAGAAGTCACAACATTGAACGTAAAAGAGGAAGACACAGTTTCGATGGGAACTGAGTTAATTGAAGTAACAGATTATAATCATTTAGAAATGGTTGTAAATGTTGATGAACTAGATATTTCTAAGGTGAAAGTTGGACAAACAGCAAAGATCGATGTAAGTGCACTGCCTGATATAGAGTTCACCGGCACTGTAACTAGCGTACCTAAAGAAGCAAATGAATCAGAGAGCAGTAGTGTCGCGCAATATGCTGTAAATGTAAAGATTAATGAACCAAAAGGTATGAAAGTAGGAATGACAGCAGAGGCAGTCATTACAACGGAAAGTAAGCAAAATGTCATAACGGTTCCAATTGAAGCTGTTCAAAAACAAGGTGACCAATATTATGTTCAAGCTTCAGCTAGTGAGGAAGAAGGAAGTACACCTGAAAATGAACAGCAATCAAGTTCAGATACAAAAACAGCTGACATAGAGAGTGCTGCACCACAAGGAACTCAAAAAACAGTTGAAGTTGGTCTCCAAAATGAAGAAGTTGCTGAAATTATTAGCGGTTTAAGTGAAGGAGAGGAAGTTATTCTGCCTACACTTCAATCAAGTGATGATTCTGAGGAAAATATGAGAGAGATGATGAAAGGCGGATTCCCAGGCAGTGAAATGCCAGGAGGCAATATGGGACAAGGTGGAAATAGAGGAGGTACTGGTCAATGATTGAGGAGCAACGAATTGTTGACATTCGAAATGTCAGTAAATATTATACCCTTGGCGGTGAAACAGTAAAAGCACTGGATGGTGTCAGTTTTTCAGTTAATAAAGGAGACTTTATCGCCATTATCGGGCCATCAGGATCTGGTAAGTCGACTCTTATGAATATGATTGGGTGCCTTGATGTCCCTGACTCTGGTGAATATCTATTAGATGGGAAGAATGTCTTTTCATTAAAACAAAAGCAATTAGCAGATGTACGAAATCAGAAAATCGGGTTCATCTTTCAATCATTTAATCTATTATCAAAACAATCTGCTTATGAAAATGTAGAACTACCTCTCATTTATCGAGGATTAAATGGCAATAGTAGAAAGGAAATTGTCATGGGTGCGCTAAAAAAGGTCGGTTTGGCTGAACGTGCAGGTCATCGGCCAACAGAATTATCAGGAGGACAGCAGCAACGTGTAGCGATTGCTCGCGCTCTTGCTGGAAATCCACCTCTTTTACTTGCTGATGAACCAACAGGTGCCCTGGATAGTAAAACAGGAATTGAAGTGATGAAATTAATAAAAGAATTAAATGAACAAGGTCACACGATCATTTTAATAACACATGATTTAGAGATTGCCAAACAAGCAAAACGAGTCATCCGGATTCAAGATGGAAAAATCACCGAGAGAACGGAGGCGCTTGTTCATTGAAATTAGGTCAAGCCGTAAAAATCGCTTATAAAAATATTGTATCAAACAAACTTAGAGCCTTTCTAACGATGCTAGGTATTATCATTGGGGTTTCCGCGGTAATTGCCCTTGTCTCGTTGGGGCAGGGTGCATCCCAATCCGTTTCAGATGATGTATCCTCATTAGGGACAACAATGGTGTCAGTCAATATCCAGGGGAATTCTACAACGGAAGAAGTAGTCGATTATGATGAGGTAATGGCATTTGAAGAATACTCGGAAGTAGAGGCTGTATCTCCAACGGTCTCTGGAAGCGGTACAGTTAAAAATGGAACAACTAGTAAGGATAGTGTCTCTATTAGTGGAGTAACCCCTGCATATGAGGATGTGCAGATGACAACAATTAGCTCCGGACGATTCATTTTGGACATTGACCAAGAAAATCGTAATAAAGTAGTCGTATTAGGCTCTAATGTAGCAACTGAGCTATTTGGTTTTACAAGTTCTGTCGGTAATGAAGTGAAAATAGATGGAACAACATTTAAAGTAGTCGGCGTACTCTCTGAACAAGGTGAAGAGTTGCAAGGCTCTGTTGATGATATGGTTCTTATCCCGTTTACAACTGCACAACGCTTTTTAGGGCAAACAGTAATCAATTCAGTCGATGTAAAAATGGCTTCAGAAGAGACAGTTGAAATTGGTATGGAAAAAATAGAACGATTTTTGTACAACCAATTTAGCGGTGATGAAACAAGCTACAATGTTCGTAATCAATCAGATATAGCAGAAGCATTAACATCTGTAACAGATACGATGACCCTTTTACTTGCAGGCATAGCTGGAATCTCACTTATTGTCGGTGGAATTGGCATTATGAATATCATGTTAGTATCTGTAACAGAAAGAACGAGAGAAATAGGAATTCGCAAAGCAATAGGCGCAAAGAAGAAAGATATCTTAACACAATTTTTAATCGAGGCAACCGTCTTAAGTGGTCTTGGAGGATTACTTGGTGTCTTAATCGGAATTGGCAGTGCAGAGGCGCTATCCATCATATTAGATATGGCGGTCTCTATTTCCTGGTTGGCAGTTGGAGTGGCAGTAAGCTTCTCGATCGTGATTGGAGTTGCCTTTGGTATTTTTCCTGCAAACAAAGCAGCAAATTTAAGTCCTTTAGAAGCTTTAAGGCACTAATAAAATCGATGTAAGGGGGATGACAAAGAAAATGTCAAACTCCTTTTTTCTATATAGGTTAGTAACATAACCAATAAAGAACATTATTAGTGTTAGCTTTCCACTACTATTCTTTCATTCAAATGAAATGTATCCATTTTAACATAAGCGGAGTTTTGACTAAAATTAAGTTATAATCTAAAGAAAAAGGAAAAAGGCAATGAAATCAATTTTAGTTGTAGAAGATGAAATCGCCATTTCAATGGTACTTGGTGCATATTTAGAAAAAGAGGGATATGTCGTTCACTATGCATACAATGGTGTCGAAGCATTACAAAAAAATGAAGAAGTAAACCCTGCACTTATTTTATTAGATATTATGATGCCCATGCTTGATGGCTGGGCAGTTTTAGAAAAAATTCGTGAGAAAAGCTCTTGTCCGGTCATTATGATTACAGCCCTGTCAGATATGAATCAAAAATTACAAGGCTTTGACGGCGGTGCAGATGATTATATAACGAAGCCATTTGCAGCGGAAGAAGTACTAGCAAGAGTTAGTGCAGTATTAAGACGATCTCCCCAGCTGGAAGAAACAGAAAAAGTAAAGCTTTATGGAACACTTAAAATTAATTTTCTTTCACACCAGGTTTTCATAAATGGCATTGAGATTCAATTGACACCAAGAGATTTATCCTTGTTTTTATTTTTAGCAGGGCATCCGAATCAAACCTTTACACGTGAGCGATTAATTGAAAATGTATGGGGCTATGATTATGAAGGAAGCGATAGAGCGGTCGATCTTGCAATAAAACGAATTCGTAAATTACTAAGCGGGTGGGATGCATCATATGGAGAGATTAAGACGCTTCGCGGATTGGGTTACCAATTCTATATTCAATAAAAAGAAATCAAAAACCCCACTATTATATTATTGGACAAGGCGGTATTTAATCACATTAATCATCGGTTTGATCTTAATTGCCGTTGTATCGATCTTTTGGATTAGACATAACACGATCGAAAGTAAATTACAATTAACAAAGTTATTTGCTCAAGAACTGTCTGATCGATCGGTTGATGAAACAGGCAAGATTATTATAAGTCCTCGGCTTCCTTTTATTTTAGAGGAAAGGGAGAAATTTCTTAATAGTAGAGAGCCGTTAAATTATTATATAAAAACGAATGAAGGGGATATCCTATCACCTGGACCAGGGAAAATGGGTCCTGGAAAACAAGAGCAACAACATTTGGAGCTCATCCAATTGATGAAAATCCCTAAAGAATTAACCGTAGAGAAAATATCTTCAGCAGACAATCGAACTGAGTTTGCAATCATATCACCTATCGTTTTTGAAGAAGATACAATTGGGGCTGTCATCATCATTCAACCAATTTCAGCTTTAACAAATATAAATCCAGAAGAATATCAGTTACTAGGCTTGCTTCTAGGAGGTTTAGCTATTTTAGGGTGGTTTGTGATCTATTCTTTATCAAGGAAATTAGCTAGACCAGTCGAACAAGTAGCAGATGCAGCTGGTGAGCTAATGAGAGGGAATTATGAGATTGAGTTAAACGAAGATGTTCAAGAAAAAGAACTGCATCAACTAGTCGTTTCGTTTAATGAGATGGCGAAGCGTCTTAAACAGCTTGAAGCATTAAGGACTGAATTATTAGCAGGTGTAACACATGAATTGAAAACACCGATTACATCAGTAAGCGCGCTGATTCAAGCTGTTAACGATAATGTTGTTACAGATGAGCGAAAAAAAGAATTTCTCCAAATGTCGTTAAAAGAAGCGAAAAGATTGCAAAGCATGGTAGAGGATTTATTAGATTTTAATAGCTTTAGTGCAGGATCCATTAAAGTCATGAAAGAAAAAATTGAAATGTGCCAAGTAGTAAAAGAAATCGTTTATCAATGGGAGATTGTACATCAGCCCTTATTGGAAAACGTGAATATAACCTTTACTACTCACGAAGATCATTTTTTAGCAATAGGTGATCATGTAAGAGTCCAACAAATTTTAGTAAACTTATTAAACAATAGTCTTCATGCTGTAAAAGGAAGAGAACTAGGAAAAATTTCAGTGGATTTATTTAGGAATGGCCAATTTATTTGTCTGGAAGTAAAGGATAATGGATATGGTATACCTAAACAGGAACAACCCTTTATTTTTGAACGGTTTTATCGCGGTGAAAACAAAAAGTATGTTGAAAGAGGCCTTGGCTTAGGACTACCATTTAGTTTGCTTTTAGCAAAATCACTAGGTGGAAATCTAAGCTTGAAGGAAAGTTCGACGGAACAGACAATTTTGTCATTTCAATTGTTAAGCACAAGCTAAAAAAGATTACAAAAAATACGATAAGTAATAAAAAGTAAAAAGTAATAGACACCAGCCCATTTCTTGCAGTATAATTAATACTATCGAAGAGAACGAACCCAAAAGTAACTACCACCGTAAAGGGGAGTAGCGTCAGGATAATCCTGAAACAAAGTCGTCATTCCATGAGCTTTTAGTTCATCGGCTTTGTTGGCACTTAGCTGTGCTTAGCGAGACCTTTGCCATATGGCAAAGGTCTCTTTGTTTTTGGGTAAAAGAATGTAAGAGTAATATAATTTGGTTTTTAGGAGGTAACAACATGGATATGGAATTTCTCTCTGCACTTTTTGCAATTATTATGATTGATTTAGTTTTAGCTGGAGATAACGCCATCCTAATTGGTCTTGCGGCAAGAAAATTGCCAAAGCAACAGCAAAAGAAAGTTATTTTATGGGGGTCACTAGGAGCCATTGTGATTCGAATAGTCGCGACACTTGCAGTCGTTTGGTTATTAGAAGTACCTGGTCTCCATTTAGTCGGTGGTCTTCTATTGGTGATCATTGCCTACAAACTACTTGTTGATGAAGATGACCATGGTGATGTGCAAGCGGCTGATAACTTCTGGGGAGCTATTCGTACAGTTCTAATCGCTGACGCATTAATGGGACTCGATAATGTGTTAGCTGTTGCGGGTGCGTCACACGGAAATATGCTTTTAGTTGTACTTGGATTAATCATTTCTGTTCCAGTTGTGATGTGGGGTAGTACAATTATTCTTAAATGGATTGAGCGTTTCCCAGTTATTGTTACAATCGGTGCAGCGATCCTAGCATGGACAGCATCAAAAATGATTGTAGGGGAAGGCTTCTTAAGTGGAATTTTTGCTAATGGCTTCGTAAAATATGGTTTTGAGATCTTAGTTATTCTTGCAGTTATTGGCTTAGGAAAATATAAGCAAGCGAAAAATGCAAAAAGAAAAGCAGCAAAAAGCAGCGAGGAAGCAGCTATAGCAAAGGCTGAATCTAATTAAGTAATTTGAATTGAAATGAGAGACGACCAACCAATGGGATCAAAATTGGAAGGTCGTCTTTTTCTTTATGTAGGAAACGAAATGTCATAAACTTTGAATAAGCGTAATGTAATTAATACCAGTATCACTGTCTAAAAGGACTTGGATATGTAAGTGTCATCAATTCACAATTGATGAAAAATTGTTTTTCCACTACAATATGTAATGGAAGGTGAAAAAATGAATATAAACAAATTTCGTTTTGATCAAGTAGGATTAAATCGCTTTTTTGGCCCTTTAGAGGCTAAAATTATGGATATTATTTGGACTAATTCTGAAATGAGTATTAAAGAAGTAAAACAACAGCTCGAAAAAGAAAAACCAACAAATTTTAATACAGTTATGACAGTGATGAATCGTCTTGTTGACAAGAAAATACTTGAAAAAAGAGTTGAAGGCAGAATGTCACAATTTAAACCTGTTCAGTCAAAAGAAGAATTTATTGATGAACAGTCAAAAAAGCTGACAGAAAATCTGTTAGATGAATTCGGCGGGCTTGTTGTCAATCATATGCTTGATTCCTTACAAGATGTCGATCAAAGTTTACTTGAACGATTAGAACAAAAAATTGAACAATTAAAAAAAGGAAAAAGTGAATAATGTGGAGATATAAATCACTCTTCGTTTTAGGATTAGGTCTATTGTTTGCGTTAATTCTAAGCGTCCAAATGGGGATGTATGTGATGAATCACTTATTTGGAACGATTATATCCTTAAATATTTTCCAACTTTGTATTAGCTTATTTCATGGAAATACATTTGTATACCATGCTGTGTTAATAGCAGTAAATACCTTTATAGCTTATACCATTTTTATGATTGTTAAAAAGGTTATACAACAAATTTTTGGTATATACAAAGTAAATAAAAGAATATCGATTGAAAAAAACATTCAACTTACTGAAAAAATAAATGGCACATATAATCGGAAACAAAATGATATTACGATTATCGATAGTACTGAGCCAATTGCATTTACTATGGGATTCTTTAAGCCAAAAATCGTGCTATCTAGTGCTTTAATTACAATGCTGGATAAAGCTGAATTAGAGGCTGTGATCTATCATGAAACTGCCCATCAAAAGTATTATGACCCACTCATGTTACTTGTTTTACAAATCATTTCGGAAGTGATGTGGTATATCCCACTCACGAGATGGTCTTATGAGAATTATAAAATTATGATTGAATTAGTTGCAGATGAATATGCCATTAAGAGGATGGGTTCTGAGCTTGGACTTGGTAGTGCACTCCTTAAACTAATTAAAACACGTTTAAGCGGAAGGGGTACATCTGCCCTTGTACCTTTTGCAAATGGAACGGTAGACTTCCGAATAAAGCAACTAATTAATCCAGAACCAACTATTCCGGTAAAAATGCAGACGAAATCAGTCTTCATATCGATTAATATGATCATGATTTTGATGACTTTGTTGGTTGTTGTGTAAATGACTTAATAAAAAATAAACACTTTTTGCTGACCTTTTTATTCTTGACCGATATGTATATATGCACTACAATTTGTTGTGTATATATACATAGATAGCTAGATAGATATTTTTTTGGATTTCAACACTACAACGTGTAGTGTAAATTATGTTAAGAAGGTGTAAGCATGTCAATGAGAAAGAAAAAATCAAATAAGCAATCTCCAAAATTTATCTTTTGGATCGTCGGAATTCTTGCAATTTGTCTAGGTGGACTACTTTTCATTTCAAATTCGACATCAAAAGTTGAAGCATTTGATTATGAATATCAACCATTTTTAGGGGAGGATACAGCTCCAGTCCAAATCGTTGAATTCGGTGATTATAAATGTCCAATTTGCAAAAATTTTAATGAGACACTTTTTCCGCAAATAGAAAAGGATTTTATTGATACTGGAAAAGCATCGTTTTATTTTATGAATTATTCTTTTATCAATGTTGATTCAGCACGTTCCGCTAAATTTGCTGAAGCTGTTTATAAAGAGTTAGGTAATAAAGCATTCTGGGAATTCCATAAGCTTCTTTATGAAAGACAACCTGACGACATAAAATATGAAAAAATGGATGTTTTTACAGAGGATTTTCTTGAGGAGACATTAAAAGAAATCGTTTCTGAAGAGGATGCTCAAAAGGTTGTTAAATCATTTAATAACAATGAAGCTGACTCGGCATGGAAATCTGATATGAATACGGCAGAAAGGATAGGAGTGGCAGGGACACCAACAATTTATGTCAACGGGGAAGTATTTGAAGGGAATAGTTATGAAGATCTTAAAGAAGTGGTAGAAAAAGCTATAGCCGGTGAGTAATCAATGAATAAACCATTATTATTCACGTGGATCGTGTCTTTGATCGCTACATTAGGGAGTTTATTTTTTAGTGAAATTTTAAACTTTATCCCATGTACCCTCTGTTGGTATCAACGAATTCTCATGTATCCATTAACACTCATACTTGGTATAGCCTTTTATCATGGAGATCGTACAGTTTATAAATACGTGTTACCTATATCATTGGTTGGAATGGTCATTTCTTGCTATCATTATTGTCTACAAAAAATACCAGTTTTACAAAAGTTCGAAATGTGTACAAGCGGGATTCCATGCTCTGGAGAGTATATAAACTTATTAGGCTTTATCACGATCCCATTTCTAGCGTTCATTGCTTTTACTGTTATTACATTAATGATGATCATCATTCGTAAGTAGTAAGATAACCTTTAAATGGAGAGGGAAAAAAGGAATCTATTCAATAGGTTCCTTTTTTCCCTTTTAGAAAAGAATATAATGGGAGTGCGAGGGTATTAGCAGCTCCCTTTAGACTGGATGAAATACTGTGAATAATGAGGGTACTTTAACGAAGGGAATTTTACGAGATTAGTAGTTGAAGAAAGAAGCACCTACAATAATTAACAAGATAAATAAAACAACGATTAATGCGAAGGAGTTGTTTCCGTGTCTATTGCTCATAACATTCACCTCCCTAATCAGAGATAATACATCTTATGAAATGGAAGCTGTTTTTGTATAATACAAGCATGGAGTTTATAAAAATAGGCGGTCTAATAGGCAATGAAAAAAAGAGTCAATAATAGACTCTTTGATTGTGGAGATATTTTGTCTTCAAATAACGTTAAAAGTCCGAAAAATCATCAGTAGGGAATCGACTCACTATTAATGGAGTCTCGCGCTTCAAAATGAAATAGTTATGAACGCTGAATCCCATTATTAGAGAAATTTTTAATCATTTTTTGTAAATTTCTATGACCCTCACGTAATTTAATTGTTTCTTCTATGATTTTTTGGAAGCCTTCCAAGTCCTTATCAGATGCATTTAAAACAGATTTTGGAATACCTTCAACTAGTTGTTGTAAGGTCATATCTTCTCTCACGAACAACGACCACCTTTCTTTCCTGATTTTGATGGACTGTATTATGTCCTCTTTAATATTTTTCGTACGTAATGATGTTTTCCTGCATGTAGCAGTGAAAATTTATCTACAATTCTCATCAGAGAGTTTTAAAAAATGAAAAGAAAAGTGATAATTTAACAAAAATCGGCAAGTTTCATAGGTGATTTTTGATAAATCTAAATAATAAAAAACACCAGAAACGAAATAACGTCCTGGTGTAAGCTTTAAAATTAGACTGATAATTATTATATAACTTGATAGACAAAATTATTTTGTTGTAAATTTTCGCTAACTAAAGTAATTTCATTTGCCGGAGTTTTTGAAGTAATGCTAACTCCATCTCCAATCGTCACACCCGGGGCAACGACTGCCTTTTCAATGATGACATTATCTCCAATCACAGCTCCTGGCAAAATGACTGAATCCTTAATGATTGACCCATTTCCAATTTTAACTCCGCTAAAAAGGACTGATTTTTCAACAGTACCATATATTTCGCAGCCTTCACTGATAAGGGATTGTGTCACTTTTGCATTTGAATCAAGGTATTGGGGAGGGTGAGTTTGTTCCACTGTGTAAATTCCCCACTCTTTATCATTTAGAAGAATATTGGTTTCCTTTTTTAGTAAATCCATATTAGCTTCCCAATAACTGCTAATCGTTCCAACATCTTTCCAATAACCATTAAATCTATATGCAAATAGTTTAAGGTTATCTTGCAGCATCGTAGGGATGATATCTTTGCCAAAATCTTTTGTAGAGAATGGATTTTGTTGATCTTGTTCTAAGTATGCTTTTAGCGTTTTCCATTTAAAAATGTAAATTCCCATAGATGCTAAATTAGATGAAGGGTTTTTTGGTTTTTCTTCAAAGTCAACAATTCGATCATTATATTCATCCGTTTTTAATAGGCCAAATCTGCTTGCTTCCTTCCAAGGAACTTCAATCACAGAAATGGTAGCATCAGCATTCGTATCGATATGGTGTTGAAGCATTTTATTGTAATCCATTTTATAAATATGATCGCCAGAAATAACGAGTACATGTTCAGGGGCATATTGTTCGATGATATGCATGTTTTGATAAATTGCATGTGCAGTTCCTTCATACCAACGTTCTCCATTTTCACACTGGTATGGAGGAAGAATGCTTATACCGCCATCTCTTCTGTTTAAATCCCAATCTTTTCCGTCACTGATATAACTTTGTAAAATATGAGGTTGATATTGTGTTAATACACCTACTGTATCGATTCCAGAATTTCTGCAATTACTTAGTGTGAAATCAATAATGCGATATTTTCCTCCAAAGGGAACTGCGGGTTTAGCTAAATTCTCTGTTAGATTTTTTAATCTTGTTCCTCTTCCTCCGGCCAAGAGCATTGCGATACATTGCTTTTTCAATATTGTCCCTCCTGAAATCATTTTCTATTAGGTATATGTAAAATTTTTATAAGCGGTCTTCTTCCCATAGCTTATAAAAATACTCTAATTCTTCCTCATTGATTAAAGTTTGCTTATGATCTTCTTCTAGACTTTCTACATAAGTGACATCCTTCACCTAAAAATCCTCCTCTGGTTGTCTTTAAATTAATAATTAACAGGTTTTATGTTAACAAATATAACCCATTTTAATAAATGAAAATAATACGCCTAATTTAGATGAGACTCGACAAAAATAAATCATTTAAGGAGGATTATTACCTGTTTTATAAATATAATTGTTGAAATAAAAGAGAAAATTTAAAACTTTGTCGAAATTTTTTTGTGAAAATAAGTGTGTGTACATGTGAAAAAATGAAACTTGCTTAATCACCTTGTCCTTGATAACTGAATAGAATGGATTAAAACAATTCTTAGGGGGATATAGGTGAAATTTTTTAGGTTTTTTACTAACTGGTATAAAGCAAAGCAGGAAAAACACATGAATAAAATGAAGATACAAGGTAAATGCCCAGTATGCCGTGGTAATGGATTTGCTTCCATTTCAAGTCCTTATCTAGGAAACATTGTTGAATGTTATTATTGTAAAGGTACTGGTTTATATGCCGAATGGGAAAAAAATAAATAATGTTTATTTCCTCTAACAAAAGGTTAGAGGCTTATTTTTTTAGAAAGGCATACATACTAATTCACAAAAAGGGGATGATAAGCTATGACTTATATAAAACTTTGGAAGGGGAATGAATATGAACAAAAAATGGTTTCTTATGATTACAAGTATCTTTTTTGCAGCAATCGTATCTGCTGGTTGTAATGCAGAACCAGATCCAGCACCAGAGGAAGATCAAAATCAAAATCAAAATGTAGAAGAAAATATGGAAAACTTAGATGAAAATGTAGAAGAAAATGTACCTGGTGTAGATGAGAATGATACAATGAATAAAGATGACGAAAAAGATGCAGATCCAGATCCAGAAGATGTGATTGAAGATGCTGAAGACATAGGTGATAAAGATAATAAAGATGAATAAATGGACTTAACAATAAAACCCTTAGTTCTTTGAAAATGAACTAAGGGTTTTAAATCTTTCTTAAAGATCAATCTTTAGTAATTTATCATCATCTTTCCTTGGTTGGCCGCGACCATCACGATTGTTTGTTATGGTAAAGAGTCTTGAATCCTCGATATACACATCACGCATTCTGCCGCTATTTTCATGAATAATGTCCACTGACCGTGTTGTTAAATCAAAACTACGGATTCTTGAATCTCTTAAGGTTGCAATGTAAAGTTTTCCATTATTATAATCAATACCGGATGGTGCCCAAGTATCTTCACCAGTATGGAAAAGAGGAGATATCATACCTGGTGCTTCTTCATCTCCTTGAATGACAGGCCAGCCATAGTTTTGACCAGGTTTAATCAAATTTATTTCATCATGGGCAGTCTGGCCGTGTTCCGTGCTATATAACCTTCCTTCTTCGTCCCATGCTAATCCTTGTGGATTGCGGTGCCCATATGAATATACATATGAGTTTGGGAAAGGATTGTCTTTGGGGATGGTCCCATCTAAGTTCATACGAAGGATTTTCCCTGCTAAGCTGTTTTTGTTTTGAGCGAGTTCTGAATGTCCTGAATCACCTGTTGTAATATAAAGCATTCCATCCGGGCCGATTCTCATTCTGCCGCCATTATGTATTTGACCTCCGGGAATATCCTCTAAAAGGACGTTCGTTTCCTTCCATGTATCTCCATTCTTTTGTAGCACAACAACTCGATTTTGTGTCATATTTTCTTGTACATACGTATGGTAAGCGATCGCTTGTTGAGTAGAATCGAAGTTAGGCGTCAACACGAATCCGAGCAATCCACCTTCACCTTCGTGAAGGACATCTTTTGTGACAGATAATTGTTGAGTTTTTACTGATCCTGACCCAGCGACTGTTTCAATGATTTGACCATCACGCTGAGTTAAATAAAATGTTTCATCATGTTTTGTAATTGTCCAAGGTATATGTAAGTTAGTAGCTAATACATCTACCGTTGAACTGATTGTTTCAATTGCTTCTTCATCAATTGTATTATTTTTTTGTTCACGGCTATTTTGTGAATCCTCAAGCGAGCAACCTGTTAAGGCTAATAAAAGCAAGAAATATTTTATCCCTTTATACATAACTTGTCTCCTTTGTTAGAGATTATCAGGCAGTAATATCCCGGTTTTAAAAGACTAGGCAGGAGATTAACTGCTTGTAAAAGCCTGAAAAGTCTAGGTAGATGAAGAAAATCCCTCTTATGAACGTATCGCTTAACCTAATTATTGGTATTATTTGTATTAATAGTAGCAACTTTTAAAGGGAAATCAAAGTTTAGTGGAAAAAAATCTTTTAACTGACTAATCGTAATCGTAATCGCTGATATCTTGCTCTTAATTCTACAAGTCACCATTATATCCAATCTTCGGATTCATGTTCTGGATGAAATTGATATAATTTTAGGTCAATAACATGGTTTTTATTGAATACAATCCCTTCATCTTCGAGAAATTGTTTTTGAGCAGAAATGGCTTCATTTTCCTTTAAGCCAATCTCTCCTTTTGAATTAATCACTCTGTGCCAAGGAAGATGATATTTTGCACTCATCGAATGAAGTATTCGGACGACTTGTCTTGCTCCTCTTGGACTGCCGGCCAACCTTGCAATTTGTCCATAAGTCATGACCTTTCCGGGGGGGATATTCTTAATAATATTGATCGTTCTTTCTGTAAAGGAGAGCATAATTATTTCCTCACTTCTAAAACATTTTAATCAAGAAACATGAACGGCATAATGTCATACTAGGAAGCAAATGCATAAGGAATGACAGCATGTAAGATGTCCGATAAGCTTTGGTATATCATAACGATTTATCAACGAAATGTAAAAGGTAGTGCATTTTGAAAAAACACTACCTTTATCCCGCTTATTTTCATGTATACTATAATTTTAATGCAAATTTATAGAGAAATAGGTGGATAAATTGAACGGGACTGCACATGCAACAATCGGAGCTGGAACAGGGTTTGTCGTTGCCCAGACAGTTCACGCTGATCCGACTACAACTTTATTACTTGTAGGATTGGGTGGATTAGCGGGACTGATTCCTGATATTGATATTGATGGGAAACTAAGTAATAAAATTACATTTTCACATACGTTAATTCGATCTGTCGCACAATTAATCGGCTTAATGATGATTGTCTATATTTTTTTTGAAGGAACAGGTAGTGAAAGGTGGTTAGGTATTGGCGCAGGCGTAGCTATCATTGTGATTGCTTCCTATATTAAGCAAAGGCATATGTTAACAATTACCGGTTTAGGTGTGCTGGCGGGAGGTATTTCATTACAAGAAATATGGCTGATTTTATTAGGTATTTATATTATTATTGCTTCCTTTCTCCCTCATCGAAGCTACACTCACTCACTATTAGGAATTGGATTTTTTGCTTTTATTGCTCATTATTTTGAAGCTTCGATTCGAATCGAGGGCATATTTCTAACATGTTTGCTTAGTTATAGTAGTCATTTAATTGCTGATATGAAGGTTTTACCGATTAATAAGCGCGGAGTAAAATTCTTTTTACCTTTTTCTTCGAAGGAATTTTAACATGGACTAAAAAAGTATGAACTTTAGACTAAATGAGAATGTTGGCAGGAAAAATAACCTAAAGTGGTGATGAAATGAAGATTGAAAACCTTGAGGTTTTTTGTCTTGTAGTAGAAGAAGGCAGCATAAATAAAGCTGCAAAGAAAAGATACTTATCACAACCAGCAGTTTCAAAACAAATTCACTTGCTAGAGGAAAACTATGAAACATTATTATTTGAACGCAACAATGGAAAGCTCATCTTAACGGAAAGCGGAAAAGCATTATATCCAATTGCAAAAAAAATAGTCAATGATTATCATCAATCACTTGTTATTGTCAGTCAAATAAAAAATAAAGTGAAATTAGCTTTAAATATCGGTGCATCACTCACAATTGGAGAGTATTTATTGCCAAAGCTATTAGGGGAATTTAAAAAGAACTTTCCACAAATAGAGATTACATTGAAAATAGGAAGTACACCGACCATTCTTGCTCAGCTTGAAAAGGATCAAATACACATTGCATTAGTAGAAGGTGAAGTAAAAGGTGAGAACTTTAAAGTAACGAAATTTGCCCAAGATGAGCCGATGGTCGTTTTCGCTGCAAAACATAAATGGAAAAATAATCGTAATGTGCCATTACGAGATGTTTTAACTGAGAAATTAATATGGAGAGAAGAAAACTCTGGAATTAGAGTGTTAGTGGAGGAAATTCTCAAACAACATAATCTGCTAGATCAACTTCATGTTTATATGGAGTTTGGGAGCACGCAAGCAATAAAGGGTGCTGTTGAAGAGAATTTAGGTATAAGCATTCTATCGAAATTGGCCATTGAAAAAGAACTAAAAGAGGGTTCATTAAAGGCATTGCCAATTGAGGGCATTGATTTTAAAAGAAACCTATGGGTTGTCCAAAAGAAAGATTATATTATCCAGAAATCTGTTAAAGTATTTCGTGATTTTTTATTTCAAAAAACATATTCTACATAATCAGTTTTTAGCTGTCTGTCACCAAATCATTAGGTGAAAGGCAGCTTTTTTTAGATATGTATTCTTATTAAAATAAAATGAAATTGAATATGTTAGCTGTATAGCTATAACGATTCGTTATAGCTTATAACATTATTCGAATTTACCATACCTCCTATTATTGATACATTATTAGTAAGATATTCTTTAAATGATTATTTTCATTTCAAAGATTGTTAGAGAAAGAAGGAGAAGAATGAGTAAGCTATGGAAACGATCCTTCGCAATTTTTTGGTTCTTTTTTAAGCTGAGCCCAGTAACATTCGGGGGCGGTTATGCATTAATACCCGAAATTGAAAAAGAAGTAGTTGATAATAAAAAATGGTTAAAAAGGGAAGATATAACCGATGTTTTCGCATTAGCACAGTCAGTTCCTGGTGCAATAGCTGTTAACACAGCTATTTTCATCGGGTATCGATTTGGTGGAGTAAGAGGTTCAATTGCAGCAATGATAGGTATCTTACTACCTACTTTTACAATCGTATTAATATTGGGTTTTTTATATATGTTTTTTAGGGGTAATTCAGTAGTAGAAGCAGCATTTATGTCGAGTAGAGCTTCGATTGTAGCATTGATTGTTTATGCAGGAATTAAAATAGGCAAAACATCTATTCTTGATTATTCTACCTTTATCGTTTTTGTCATAGCATTACTAATCCTCTTATTTATAAACATTCATCCTCTATTCGTTATATTAGGAGGAATGGTGATTGGAATCATCCTAATGTTAATTAAAGATAAATTGGATAATAGCGGAAAAATGATTTCTGCTAAAGGAGAATGCAAAAAGGATACTGCAATATAAACATGAGTAAGTTGAACTGGGTTATTCAAAGATAAACATGAATAAATGTGGGGGATGATCTTTTTGCTTTTGGATTTGTTCATGACATTCTTTTTAATTGGCTTCATTTCCTTTGGGGGAGGTTATGCAATTATTCCTGTTATTGAGATGGAGACTGTTAATCATGGCTGGATGACAACTCAAGAATTTACAGATATTATTGCGATCGCAGGCATGGCACCAGGGCCAATTGCAACAAATAGTGCAATATTAGTAGGTTATTCTCAGGCGGGAATCCTAGGATCGGTTGTCTCAACATTAGGGATTGTCCTTCCATCCTTCATTCTGATTATCATTATTGCCGTTTTATTTAGTAAATTTTATAAAAATAGGATGGTAGAAGCAGCATTTTATGGTTTACGACCAGTTGTGTTAGGACTTATTTTTTATTCCGCAATCAAGTTTGCCATTTCTAATCATGTAATCAGTCTGAATTTATCGTGGCAATCAATGTTCCTATTCGTTGTATTTGGCTTATCATTATTTGCATTAATCAAATTAAAGTGGCACCCGATGTTTGTGATTCTTTTATCTGGAGGAGTAGGAATCGTTATGTTTTCATAATAACCAATCAATTTGATTCATTTCTAATGGGTATGGTTAATATTCCTACCTTTGAAGGTGTTTCTACTAAATATAAAAACTACCAGTTTGTATTTAATTCAGACGGGTAGTTTATTTATGTCATTTAATAAAGGTTTTATAAAGATAAACAGCGAGCTGAACTTTTAAGTAGTCCTCAAACTGATTGAAATCTAATTCAAGAATTTCCTCCATTTTTTTAATTCGGTTATAGAGAGTGTTTGTGTGAATATGAATTTCTTTAGCGGTTATATTCATTGAGCGGTTATTCTGTACATACGTAATCAGAGTTTCCAGTAGTTCACTATGTTCAGTCCATAACAAGGAGAACGTCTCTTGTAAAAATACTTCAATTTCTTCTGTATGATGGTGTAAAAATAAGCGGCTGATTCCTATATCCCTATAATGAAGAACCCCTTTTTTCTTTTGTTTTTTCAGATAAAGAAGGGCTTTTTCAGCTTTTATGTGATTTTCTTCAGCATGACCTGGGTAGTACTGTCCAGTGGAAATTCCCGATCTGGCAGTAATAGTAAACTGCTGGTTCCACAATTGGATACTACTTTCAATTATTTCTATGAGATATTTTTCATGCTCTGTGTTCATAGATGAAGAAAAAAAGGTAATCTTATTGTTATAGCTAAAAAGAAGTGTGTTTTCAGATGGAATTTTCTTTTTCAGGTGATTAAGCAATAGTAATGCATTATTTTCAAGGGAATGAAGATCGGCGCTTCCATCAAGCTCTATGAGAGCAGTCAAGTGAAAGTAATGGATCTGTATACCTAAATCCGCTGCAGCGATTTCTACCTGCTGAGGTTTTCTTTTTTTTAGAAATTGTTGATAGGCTTCATTTGTTTTCTTATACATGATTTCGGTCTGGGACCGAAGCTTCATCAATTCAAGAGAGAGTATTGGAGCTCCCTGTTCAATAATCAGTTTGTCGAGTTGTGACAGCGGAGAATGACCTTCGACAATTAAACATCCTAAAAAAATAGATCCCGACCTTATCGGATAAATATAGCAAGCTGTTTCAAAAGTATCACAGATCAACACATAAGCAGGCTCAGATTTATTGGTGAAGAGTAGAAAGATGTCATCAAGACTTTTTGCTACATGAGGATTGTATTTAGGCACACATTTGCCCATCAGGTAATCTGCTAAGACAAAACTTTTCTCCATCATTTTATTCATTTCTAAAATAATGGCATTCAGCCCTTTGTTTTGAATCGACAACCTAGTAAGAAGATTGTGAATATCTCCTCTTTTTGCTAACAACCCGTTAACTTCTCTGAGTTTTTCTGATAAATGAGTGACTTCATTTAGGCTTTCCTGTACTTCTTTGTGAAGCTGGGCATTATGTATGGCAATAGCAGCCTGAGCAGCGAAGCTCTGTAAAAGAATAAGGTCTGACTTGCTGAGACCATCTTCTTTCTCAAAGCAATGAAGGGTGATAACGCCTATTTTTTTCGATTGGAATGAGATAGGTATTGATAAAATGGATTTAATATTTCGAGAATTGTGCGCTTGTTCAAGAATAGAAAAATTATCCTTGCTTAAGTCGGTCATATTATCATAAATCTCATTTTTTGTTCCAATCAGACACTCACAGCCCTCTTGATATACCTTACCTGTAATTGACTCACCCACATTTACCTTAAAATGTTTAATAGAGTCGTTAAAACCAACGAAAGATTTTACGATTAATTGATTCGAATGTTCCTCTAATAACTGGATATAGCCGGCATCTGCGTTCTCGGTAATATTAAAGGCAAAATGGATAATTTTATTCAGTACTTCATCTAATTCGAGAGAAGAGCTAATTGCTTTGAAACTTTCAATCAAATTCATCATCACATGATGTGTTTTTTGATTTTCAATGGTTACCTCTTTTTGAATGACCTTTTTATTTTGCATAGTTTCTTCACCTCAGATGTTGATATCAACAATGGTAAGAGCTGAACTTTGTTTGATTCCACATTGTTTATTTATCTGATATTTTATAATATTTAGTAAACATAGAGAAGGGAAAATTGTTTCCTATCATTTTTTTGTAAGCGATTCCACTTTATTTGAGAGGAGAAACGTTAATTTAAACATTGCATTTTGTTGTGGCATGTCTCGTTTTTCGTTGGTTTGTTTTTGGAATTTATTCGTGAACTAAAAAGGGGGATATGTAAATATGCAAAACAGCTTAATAGAAAATAAAAAAAGGCACTTAATACTTGTACTTTTATTTTTAGGATGGTGTTTATCTTATCTAGACAGAATGGCAATGAATGTGGGCATTGTTGAAATTGCGAAGGATTTTAATCTCAGTCCTTCTGTGATGGGAATTGTACTTAGTAGTTTCTTTGCAGGATACGCAATTATGCAAGTGCCTGGTGGCTGGCTGGCGGATAAATACGGATCCAGAAAAGTAATTGCAGTCGCTATTTTATTTTGGTCTATCTTTACTGTTTTAACAGGGATGGCATGGTCATTAATGTCGATGGTTGTGATTCGTTTTATGTTTGGCCTCGGTGAAGGAGCATATCCAGCTGCAAGTTCGAAAGCGATAGCCAATGCTTTTCCAAAGAAAGAACGTCCTGGAGCTCAGACGATCATGATGTCATCAAATTCACTTGGAGGAGTAATAGCACCGCTTATTGCGACACCATTACTAGTGTGGATTGGCTGGAAAAATTTATTTTTGACTATTGGTATTTTAGGTATTGTGGTTGCATGGCTGCTTTGGCATTACCTGAAACCAGAAAATATGAAGCAAGATCATTCTGAAGAAGAAGTCTCAGAAAAAGCTTCATTTAAAGATGTTATTAAAATACCGATCACATGGAAGTTAGCCATTATGTGGTTTGGAATGAGCACAGTTATTTGGGGACTAATATCATGGATGCCTCCTTATCTAGTAGGAGCTAGAGGACTTGATCTCATGTCAATGGGAATGCTTACTTCAATTCCAGCACTAACGGGTGCCATTGCAACAGTTATTGGTGGGCAGCTAATTCAATCTTATTTGAGTGGAAAAGAAAAATTGATCGCTATTGTGAGCTCTATTTTGGTCATCGTATGTTTGTATTTGTTATATAATGCGCCATCTGTAACGTTTGTCATTACATTTCAGTCATTGTGCACAATATTTCATGGACTCGTATTTGCCACTATCTTTTCCTTACCGCATAAAGTGATTTCAAAGACTAATATCGGTACAGCTATAGGGATTATAAACCTGGGGGGAATGATTGGGGCTTTCCTTGCCCCAATGGCTATGGGATATTTAATTGAAAAATTTAACGGTTCTTATACACCAGCTTTCATCTATCTTATTGTTTGCGCAGTTTTAAGCATTGTAGCAGCAGTGGCCTTAAATAAAAAAAGAGACTTATCCTTTGAGAATAATGTAATCATTAGTGGAGGAAAATCAATCTAAATGACTAGTTGTCTTTCTTTATGAAAAATTAATTGTAGCCATGAAAACTAGAATATAAGAAGGAGAGGTCAGTATTGAGTAAACAAAATCTACTGCAATGGTTAGAGGAAAATCAGGCTTCATTTTCAGATATGGCGAGAAAGATTTGGGAGCATCCCGAAATGTCATATGAGGAAAAATATGCTTCAAATTTGCAAATGGTAGAACTAAAAGAAGAGGGATTTACGATTGAAACATCTATCGGAGGAATTCAAACAGCTTTTATAGCGGAATACGGTTCAGGTAAACCGATCATAGGAATATTGGGAGAATATGATGCCTTACCAGGATTGTCGCAAACAGTTAGTCCATCTCGTCAAGAGGTAGTCCCAAATGGACCAGGGCATGGATGCGGGCACAATTTGCTTGGAACAGCGGGAGTTGAAGCAGTAGCAGCAATAAAAAAAGCGATTGAACAAGAAGGTCTAATTGGTACAATTCGCTATTATGGCTGTCCAGCTGAAGAGCTATTGTCTGGAAAGACATTTATGGCAAGAGCGGGCGCATTTGATGATTTGGATTGTGTCTTGACCTGGCACCCGGGTACAGCGAATGAAATCACGAATTCAAGTTTGCAAGCCATGACATCAATAAAATTTTACTTTAAAGGAACAACTGCACATGCTGGAGTAGCTCCTCATACAGGAAGAAGTGCACTTGATGCTGTTGAACTTATGAATGTAGGGTCTAATTACATGAGAGAACATGTTCCTGACGGTTCGAGAATACATTATGTAATTACAAATGGAGGTCTTGCACCTAATATTGTGCCTGGTGAGGCAAGTGTTTGGTATTATTTGAGAGCCGCAACAAAAGACATAGTAAAGGAAATGCAAAATAGATTGCAAAAGATTGCCCGAGGTGCAGCCATGATGACTGAAACAGAAGTTACTTGGGAGATATTGGCGAGCCCGTATGAAACTTTCCCAAATGAAATCTTAAATGATTTGCTGTATGACAATATGCTGCAGTTAAATGAGCTGACATATACAGAAGATGAGAAGTCTTTTGCCAAAGATTTAGCGGGCACCTTAAATACAAAAAATATGATAGAAAATGAAGTTGAGGAATTGCTTCCAACCAATTGTCTGAACAACAAATCCTTAATAGGAACGACATTTGGGGCTTCGACAGATGTAGGTGATGTTTGTTGGATAAAACCTGTTGGACAAATCATGACAACATGTGCTCCAGCAGGAGTCCAATTTCATACGTGGCAGGCAACCGCAAGTTTCGGTTCTTCCATTGGTATAAAAGGTATGCATTATGCTGCAAAAACGATGGCACTGACAGCCTATGACTTGTTGTTAAACAAAGACAATGTATTGGAAAAAGCAAAAGCTGAATTTAATGCAAGCACGAAAGGCAAGCAGTATGTGCCTGGGATACCGAAAGAAACCCACCCCCATGTACAATAGGTTAATAGATTTCGTAACTTATTTCTCTTTTCATAAAAAGAGTTCAATACTTCAGGACAAACTCGATTAATATAAGCTTTTGTTGATCAAGCTTTAAGTGATTGCGACCTCACAGGATGGACAAAAGATACTTAGTTCAATTCTATTAAAGATTATGGGCAAGTGTATTTAAATAAAATATATTATTTATAATGAAAAATAAAGAATGACTATCATAAAATAAACCCTAAGTTCTATTTGAACTTAGGGTTTTATATATTAATCCAAAATCTTAACTTGAACATCCTTTCTTCCCCACTGCTTTGCTTCTGATTCTGATGGAATAAACACGTCAATTTTTTTACCATCAATTGCTCCGCCAGTATCGCCGGCAATGGCTTCACCATAACCTTCTACATGTACTTTTGTACCTAATGGAATAACATCGGGATCAACGGCAATTACCTTTTGATTTGGATTAGCTTTTAAGTCAATACCTGTTTTTGTCGTACCAGAACATCCTTCACAATTTGCTGTATAAGCTGTTGCTTCAACAGTTATCTCCTTTTCAGCAGATTTTTCAACAGAAGCTTCTTCATCAGATTTTTCTTCTGTCTTTTCAACAGGTACAGCTACTTCAGATTTTTCAACTGGTTTTGTTGAATCATTCTCAACAGTTACAGACTTCACTTGATTGTTAGTAGCTGTTGTAGTAGTTTCTTGCTTATTGTCTTTATGTTCTATGATTATTTTGTTACCAGGATGGATGATATGAGAGACAATCCCGTTCCACTCTTTAAGATCATCAACTGACACGTTATTTTCTACAGCGATATTCCAGAGAGAATCGCCCTTAATAATTTCATAATACTCTTGAATAAATAATTTATCTTCAGGTTGAATAATATCTCCTGTTAACTCATTCCAATCTTTTAACTCTTCAACAGACACATCTTTTTGTTCTGCAATATCCCAAAGAGTGTCACCCTCTTGCACATTCACTTCTTCAGCTGAGGCATTTCCAGTAATACCTACAGTTAATGCAACAACGGTTATGAATGATAAAATGCTTTTTTTCATTTTACTTACCTCCTAGGTTGCTTCCTTACTTGTGCTAATCGATGTTTCCTATCTTAACACGAAACACAAGCTTATAAAGGACAAGGAGTTAACAGTTATATTACGATATTACGAGGATATAATAGCAATGTTACAAATCGTTCCTTATTTAACCATTAAAACAATTATTTGTTAAAAATTATAAGTTTTATCCTTTTTTTATTAATTAACCACATTTTATAACTGGAAATCATAGGAGTGAAAACTCCTTAGAAGGCTAAAAGTCACTTATTAACCGTTATGAAAGAAAAATGTGTAAAGTATTTGTAGGAGTTAAAGTTTAACAATATAAAAGATTGATAGGACAAATAGACTTAAAGTTAAAATGAACATCCATCATTAAGTCTATTTGTTGATTATGTAAATCGAGTTTTAACACAAAATGAACTAGAGAAAAGATTAATTACACACCTTATGAATACTAAATGATAATGGAATCATTTTAACTGTCATTTTATTTGTAAATAGAATTAATCTAAACTTACTATTTTCTTTCACAAAATCATTAATTTACTGTAATCATAACTTCATGCTGGATACATATTTCTTATCTAGAATGAATAGTGAAATAATATTTTAGATAGGAGATGGAGCTATGAATAAGAAATTAGTCGCAGGAGTTGGCCTCGCTTTTACGTTACTATTTAGTTCACTTCACCAAACCTTTGCTGCAGAATCAACAGGTGAAATAAGAAAGGTTGATAATGTTGCACATCGCGGTGCTTCTGGATATGCACCCGAGAATACGATAGCTGCCTTTGATAAAGCAGTAGAAATGAAAGCCGACTATATTGAAATCGATGTTCAAAGAAGTAAAGATGGAGAATTAGTATTAATCCATGATACAACCGTTGATAGAACAACGGACGGTACTGGGAAAGTCGGTGATTTAACGTTTGATGAGCTAAGAAATCTTGATGCAGGTAGTTGGAAAGGTGAGCAGTTTACTGGAGAAAAAATTCCGACATTTGATGAAATTCTTGACAGATATCATGGGAAAATTGGTATTTTAATAGAATTAAAAGCACCAGAGCTTTATCCTGGGATTGAGGAAAGTGTAGCGAAGGCATTAAAAGCAAAGAATCTTGATAAACCAAGTAATGAAAAAATAATTATCCAATCGTTTAATTTTGAATCTGTAAAAAAAATGAACGATTTATTACCAAAAGTACCTATGGGCGTGTTAACGTCTTCTAAAACTCATACAACACCAATGGCACTACAAGAGTTTTCTTCTTATGCAGATTACTTTAACCCTAGTTATACAATCGTTTCAAAAGAGTTAGTGAATGAAGTGCATGATTTAGGAATGAAAATATCTTCATGGACAGTCCGAAGCCAAGAGACAGCAGATTTCCTTTTGGAAATGGGAGTTGACGCAATTATTACAGATTATCCAGATTATGTTGATCCACGTATGCAAAATTAAGTAATCAAGCCGTTCTTCCTTACTTGCAAAGGAGTTCGGCTTTTTTTATTCTTACAGTTTCACATTTTTATAGAACAAACTGTATGAAAACTTTCATTATTTTATAGTCAGTTTTGACAATTGATATCTTATATAGAAGGAATTAGTATTTATCTTATGAATAATAAGAGTAATGATCTACGAGGGGAGGACATTATGACTTATACAGAACAAATAGAAGTTAAAAAAGAGATAAAAATCCGTGATATTTGGGAAGCAAAGAAACGTATTGCTTCTATTGTAACTTCAACACCATTAATCAAATCTATGATTCTTTCTGAAATAATAGGTCGCTCTGTTTATTTAAAACTTGAAAATGTTCATGATGTTGGAGCATTTAAAGTTAGAGGTGCGGCAAATAAAATCCTTAGCTTAAACGAGAAAGAAAAAAAACGAGGGGTTGCCACATATTCAACAGGAAATCATGGTATGGCTGTTGCATACGTGGCGCAAAAACTAGGAATCGAAGCAGTTGTATGTATTTCAAATCGTGTACCAAAAGCAAAAGTCGATTCGTTAAAAAGGCTTGGAGCAAAAATAGAGATTGTTGGAGAAAGCCAAGATGAGGCGGGAGAACGCTGTTATGAGTTGGAAAGAGTGAAAGGGTTAACGGTAATCGAGCCATTTGATGATCCGCATATTATTGCTGGACAAGGTACAATTGGCTTGGAATTGCTGGAGACCCTTCCTAATATAACGGATGTTATTATTCCTCTATCAGGTGGAGGCCTTCTGTCTGGCGTTGGCTTGGCATTAAAATCAAATGATCCGGATATAAGAGTAACTGGTGTTTCAATGGAAAAGTCCGCTGTCATGTATGAAAGCTTGAAAGCCGGAAAACCTGTAAAACTCGAGGAAAGCGAGACACTTGCTGATAGTTTATTAGGTGGCATCGGGCTTACAAATCAATACACCTTTGAAATGGTTCAGAAATATAAAGATGATGTACTACTCATACCTGAAGATGAGATTGCATATAGTATGGCTTTTATGATGGATAAACACCGAATCATAATGGAGGGTGCAGCAGCAACTGGGGTCGCAGCCGTTTTAGGTAATAACATTCCTTATCAAGATGGTGATCTTGTCATTATTATTAGCGGACATAATGTTGATCTATCAATCTTAAATAAAATAATTGAAAATTATATGCTTGCAAACAAAGGGTGAGATGATGTCAAGTGGTATTGGTATTGATAATGTAAGAATCGAAAGCGATTTTTTAGGGTCAATGGAAGTACCAAAGGAATCATATTATGGAATCCAAACATTGAGAGCTGCAGAAAACTTTCCAATTTCAGGATATCAGATTCATGAGGAATTAATTAAAGCATTCGCAATCGTAAAAAAATCCGCAGCCTTAGCTAATATGGAGGTAAAGCGTTTATATTCAGGATTAGGTAATCAAATCGTAAAAGCTGCAGAGGAAATCATTGAAGGGAGATGGCATGAATATTTTATCGTCGATCCAATTCAAGGGGGCGCTGGCACCTCGATGAATATGAATGCAAATGAGGTGATTGCTAATCGCGCCCTTGAATTACTTGGCTATGAAAAAGGTGACTATATGCAATTAAGTCCAAATAGCCATGTAAATATGTCACAATCAACCAATGATGTCTTTCCAACTGCAATCCATCTTGCAGCACTGAATATGCTAGATAAATTATTACATACAATGGAGAAGATGCATGGGGTCTTTAAGACAAAGGCAAAACAATTCGACCATGTTATAAAGATGGGGAGAACACATCTTCAAGATGCGGTACCAATCCGTCTTGGTCAAGAATTTGAAGCATATAGTCGTGTAATAGAGCGTGACATAAAGCGAATTCAACAATCATGCCAGCATTTATATGCAGTAAATATGGGGGCAACGGCTGTTGGGACAGGGTTAAATGCTGATCCGCGTTACATTAAAATGGTTATCAAACATTTAGCTGATAGCAGCGGCCTTCCTCTAACAGGTGCTGAACATTTAGTTGATGCGACGCAAAATACAGACACCTACACAGAAGTATCAGCTGTACTCAAGGTTTGTATGATAAACATGTCAAAAATAGCAAATGATATTCGTTTAATGGCATCGGGCCCACGTACAGGCTTAGGTGAGATCGTATTGCCGGCAAGACAACCAGGTTCATCCATTATGCCAGGAAAAGTAAACCCTGTTATGCCAGAGTTGATAAATCAGGTTGCTTTTCAAGTGGCTGGTAATGATTTGACTATTTCCATGGCCTCAGAAGCTGGTCAACTTGAACTAAATGTAATGGAGCCTGTACTAGTGTTCAATTTACTTCAATCCATTGAAATGATGAATAATGCTTTTACTGTTTTCACCACGTACTGTCTTGAAGGCATTCAAGCAAATGAAGAACGGTTGAAAAGATATGTAGAAAAAAGTGTCGGTATTATAACAGCGGTTAATCCTCATATTGGCTATGAAGTCGCGGCTCGTATTGCAAGAGAAGCAATTATAAATGGTAAATCTGTTCGTGACCTTTGCTTACTATACGACGTATTAACAGAAGAAGAATTAGAAATTATCTTAAATCCATATGAAATGACTGAACCAGGTATTTCAGGTGCCATTCTTTTTGATAGAGAGTAAATCCCCCTCATTATAAAGAAGTAGATAACGAATTGATATATTAATAAAATAATTTATTGAGAAAAAAAAGGAAATTCAGTAGACTGTATTCATTTAATATGGTTTGCTATTATTAGAAGTTTTCAAACTATCAGAAATAATGATCTTCTAGATAGTCGTTAAAAAACTGTTAAAAGTAGATTTAGTTGGATTGGAGAAAGCTAATTTTTTCTTACTTGTTTTAATCTTAAAGTGGCATGAGGGGGGACACCATGGGATTAACAATAAAGGATATATTAAATTACGAAATAATGAAAAATGCTAAAATCATAACAGGGAAAAGTATTGCAAACGAACGATCTGTACAGTGGATTTCAGTAATTGAGATGCCTGTTGAAAACTTTGTTCGTAAAAATGAAGTTGTTTTAACGACTGCAATTGGCTGCAATAATGATGTTGAAACGTTAAAATCATTCGTTCAAGATGTTATCGACTCTGAAGCATCAGCACTTATGTTTGCGATGGGAAGGTATATATACGATATTCCGCGGGAAGTGATTGAATTAGCAGAGAAGCATAACTTCACGCTAATAGAACTTCCATGGGAAGTGCGTTTTGCTAATATAATTGAAGAAGTTATGAAAGAAATTAACGATATTCAGCATAAAGAACGGAAAAAATCAGAGAAAGTCCAGCAGGAGCTATTAAAGTTAATTTTAAAAGAAACAGATCTTAAGCATATTTCAAAATTTATCCAAAGACATATTGGCTGTTCGATTATTATTACGGATCGATCTGGAACGATTCAAGAGAAAGGCTGTCATTCTCAAGAGTTTATTAAGAAGTGGAAAAACTGTGTTCTACAAGGGATCCTCCCTTTAAAAAAAGAAGAATCGATGATAACACGTGACCCTATGTTTCAAAAATTTCAAATGATAGAAATTGAAGAGCAGACGGTTCTTCAGCTCCCCGTCCTACAAGTGTTAGGTGATGCACAAGGCTTTATATTTGTCATGCTCCCACCTCATGCATCTGTAGACTCCTATTTAACACAGTATCGTGTGAATGTACTAGAACATTCAGCAACAACAATCGCTCTTTGGCTATCAAGAAAAAATGCTATCGAGGAAACAAAAATCAGTCTTCGCAGTGATTTCGTGCAAGAGCTTGCAAAAGGAGAATTTGTTTCATGTGATCAGGCGAATTCACGAGCAAAATTACTAGGCTACAATATTAAGCATCCTTACGTCTGTATTGTAGGTTTTCCTGAAAACTTAGAGGAACTTTTCCGAAAACGAAAACGGGATTATGATTCTTATGATCATTGGCTCGAAAGCATGATTCATTATATTGAAGAAGAAATTTATTATGCAGCACAATCTCTTAAACGAGAGGTAATGATGACATATCAAGGAGATCAGCTTCTTATATATTTAGAAATACAGTGTAAAAATGAAAACGCTACAAATTTTTTAGACCTAGTAGAAAGACGTCTAAAGAATTTATTGCCTGAGGTTGTCATATCTTGGGGAATTGGGAACTTTCGCGAAGGCTTTACTGGCTTTGCAGAAAGCTATCAACATGCAAACGTTGCCTTAAATATTGGAAGACGAAAAAAAGGAACAGGACATCGCATGATGTATGAGCATACCCGTGTCGACCGGGTGCTCTTAAATCTTGCTCAAAATCATGAGATGAAGGAAGTCATTATGTCGACAATTGAACCGCTTGTTGAATATGACGAACAACGCAATATGGATTTAATTGGTACATTTAGTGCGTATAATCAATATCACGGTAATGTAAGTCAAACGGCAAGATCATTGAATTTGCATCGGCAATCCTTGTTGTATCGTTTAAGAAAAATTGAATCATTAACAGGGCTTTCGTTAGTTGATCCTGATGATTTATTTTTATTGGATTTAAGTATTAAGACTTGGAAAATGGGTGTATCTGAAGAATTAACACAACAAAGATAAATATTGGGGGTATAAAATTATGGTGAATATTGGTACTGATGTTGTTAAACGTGGAATGGCTGAAATGCAAAAGGGTGGAGTTATTATGGACGTCATCAATGCTGAACAAGCAAAAATAGCAGAAGCAGCAGGTGCTGTTGCTGTTATGGCACTTGAACGTGTTCCTGCTGATATTCGCGCTGCAGGAGGAGTGGCACGCATGGCAGACCCGACGATTGTTGAGGAAGTCATGAATGCAGTATCCATCCCTGTTATGGCAAAGGCTCGTATCGGACATATTGTTGAAGCACGTGTATTAGAAGCGCTTGGAGTTGATTACATTGATGAAAGTGAAGTATTGACACCAGCAGATGAAGAATATCACCTTGATAAACGTAAATACATCGTTCCTTTTGTATGTGGTGCAAGAAACCTTGGAGAAGCATTGCGCCGTATCGGTGAAGGAGCTTCTATGCTACGAACAAAAGGGGAACCTGGAACAGGAAATGTTGTCGAAGCTGTGCGTCATATGCGTCTTATTCAAGCGCAAATTCGTCAAGTGGCTAGCATGAGTCATGATGAATTAATGACAAAAGCGAAGGATTTACAGGCACCATTTGAATTTCTGTTGCAAATCAGAGAAACAGGCAGACTCCCAGTCGTTAACTTTGCTGCAGGTGGAATTGCAACTCCAGCTGATGCTGCCTTAATGATGGAGCTTGGGTCTGACGGTGTGTTTGTTGGCTCAGGAATCTTCAAGTCCGATGATCCAGAAAAATTCGCAAAAGCGATCGTCGAAGCAACAACTCATTATCAAGATTATGAGCTTATCGCTCATATTTCAAAACGTCTAGGCAATCCGATGAAAGGGATTGAAATCTCGACCTTAGACCGTTCACAACGAATGCAAGAGCGCGGTTGGTAAATGATAGGTTTTAATAGAGACCGGTATGGATATTTCCATGCCGGTCTATTTTATTTGGATAACTTAAGTAGAAAATTCATTTTTAGCAGCAAAAATAGTATAAAAGACAAAGTCGTTTGTCAAAATGTACACCTTTCTATAAAGCGTATAACGAAACAAACCACGTGAAATCAGTGTTTGTTAGATTATCTACCAAAAAGTTCATACTTTTTTGATAATTTGACTACAAACTAATTAAAATCTTCATACATTTTTGCAGATGATAGATGTTTCCCGCAGCCACTATAATAAACACATAGAATGATATTCATACATTTTCATAAACAAACCATTGTTGAATTTAGGAGGGAAGGTTCCTATGACATTTGGAACAGCAGAGTATAAAGAGAGAATTCGTAAAACAAAAAAAAGAATGGCAGAAAAAGGGATTGATGTATTACTCATTACGGACCCAGCCAATATGAACTACTTATCTGGTTACGATGGTTGGTCGTTCTATGTACATCAAATGTTAATCATTTTTAATGACGAAGATCAGCCAATTTGGATAGGAAGAACTCAAGATGCAAACGGTGCGAAAGTGACTACATGGCTATACCATGAAAATATCATTCCGTACCCAGAAGATTATGTACAATCTGATGTAAAACACCCAATGGACTTTGTCGCAGATATTTTAAAACAAATTGGTCAAGATAACCGTTCTATCGGTGTAGAAATGGAAAACTACTATTTCACGGCCAAATGCTATCAACAGCTGCAAAAAGGACTGCCAAATGCAAAGTTCCATGATGCAACGCTTTTAGTAAACTGGGTCCGCATTGTGAAATCAGATACTGAGATTGAGTATATGAAACGTGCAGCATTATTTGTTGAAAAAGCAATGATGGCTGGCATTGAAATGATTAATGAAGGTGTTCGTGAATGTGATGTTGCTGCTAAAATCTTGCACACACAAGTTACAGGAACAGCAGAATACGGCGGGGATTATCCGGCGATTATGCCACTGCTCCCATCTGGAGAGAAAACATCTACTCCTCATTTAACATGGACAGATGAACGCTATAAACAAGGTGATACCGTGATCTTAGAATTAGCGGGTTGCTATAAACGATACCACTCACCGCTTGCAAGAACATTAAATATTGGGAAACCATCAGATAAAATTAAAAATCTTTCAGATGTTGTTGTTGAAGGTTTGAATGCTTGTCTTGACATGATAAAACCTGGCATCGCCTGTGAAGAAATTGAAGAAACTTGGAGAAAAACCATCCAAAAAAGCGGCATTATTAAGGAATCACGACTTGGTTATGCAATGGGGTTAAATTATCCTCCTGACTGGGGTGAGCACACAGCAAGTATCCGTAAAGGAGATAAAACAATTCTTCAGCCAAATATGACATTCCATCTCATTCCTGGCATTTGGTTAGATCAATACGGATTTGAGGCGAGTGAAGCATTACGAGTAACCGAAACAGGCTGTGAAACATTCGCGAAACTTCCAAGAGATTTATTTATTAAAGATGGAGCTCTTACAAAATCCTGAAATAACTTTATATCCTACATGTATGAAACTTAAGCAAGTTTTGTCATTAGGAACGAGGAGGTGAAGCAGACCATGCTTATATTTACAGAGCAGGAGCTTAAACAATATGTGAAATTAAATCTTGAAGCCATTTCAACGGTTGAAGATGGTTTTACGAAACTAGCAAACAATGAAGTAGAAATGCCACCAATTATGCGTGTTGATATTCACGATCAAAATGGTGAAGTAGATGTCAAAACAGCATATGTTAAACGAAAAGATATGTTTGCGATAAAGGTTTCATCTGGGTTTTTTAATAACTACAAGCTTGGTCTTCCAAGTGGAAATGGACTAATGATGTTGATTAGTACACAAACGGGTATTCCCCAGGCACTACTTCTTGATAATGGTTATTTAACAGAAATAAGAACAGCAGCTGCCGGAGCGATCGCAGCAAATTACCTTGCACGAAAAAAAATTGAAACAGTTGGTGTGATCGGTGCAGGAAGTCAAGCGAGATTTCAGGTGAAAGCATTAAAACTAGTAAGAGATTTTACTAAAATCATTGTTTATGCTCGTTCAACAGACAAAGCAAAAAAGTATGCTGAGGAAATGACCTCAGAATTAGGTATTGATGTCCAAGTTGTTGACAGCGCAGAACAAGTCGTTCGAAATAGTGACTTGGTAATAACGACAACTCCAGCAAAGGAGCCGATTATCAAGGCTGAATGGTTACATCCTGGTCTTCATATTACAGCAATGGGTTCTGATGCTGAACATAAGCAAGAATTAGAAGCTGAAGTACTAGCACGAGCAGATAAGCTTGTGTGTGATACGAAAGCACAATGTGCGAGATTAGGAGAATTACATCACGCACTAGACAGTGGTGTTTTAACTTTGGATTCGTCCATTATTGAACTTGGTCAATTAACAGCGAAAAAGGTAATCGGCCGTGAGAATGAAGAACAAATTACTGTCTGTGATTTAACAGGTACAGGTGTTCAAGATACAGCAATTGCATTGTTTGCTTACAATGAAATGGTCAAACGCAATATGGGGTTAAATGTTGAAAACAAAACGTTTGAACTAAAAAACTAATGAGGAGTGGGGAACATGTCAAACGACAACATTAAAGTAGGTACGAAAGCAGTATGGGCAGGGGAGAAAGAATATTTAGTACATGGTGCAACGCAAGTACCTGTCGTACTAAGTGTAGCTTACAATTATGATGATATGGATGAATGGTATGATGTAGCAATTGGAAAGAAGAAAGGCCATATTTATGGACGTAACACAAATCCAACTGTTCAAGCGTTCGAGGATAAAGTGAAAATCCTTGAAGGTGCAGAAGCGGCGACAAGTTTTTCAACAGGAATGGCTGCGATAAGCAATACTTTATCTACCTTCTTATTACCAGGAGATCGGATTGTATCGATTAAAGATACATACGGCGGTACAAACAAGATCTTTACAGAGTTTCTTCCTCGTCAACAAATTGAAGTTGTCCTTTGTGAAACGGGAAATCATGAAGCAATCGAAGCTGAAGTAGCAAAAGGCTGTAAAGTATTATATTTAGAAACACCAACAAATCCAACTGTGAAAATTACTGATATTGAGCGCATGGCAAAAGCAGGACGTGATGCAGGAGCGCTTGTGATCGTTGATAATACATTTGGTACACCAATTAACCAAAATCCACTTTCATTAGGAGTAGACTTAGTGATTCATAGTGCAACGAAATTCCTAGGTGGTCATGCAGATGCATTAGGTGGTGTTGTATGTGGTTCACATGAGCTTGTTGAAAAAATTTATCACTTCCGCGAAATCAATGGTGCAACAATGGATCCAATGGCTGCTTACTTGACTCTACGTGGAATGAAAACTCTTCACTTGCGTGTTCGCCAGCAATGTGCAAATGCAATGGCGCTAGCAAAATATTTACAATCAAAAGGATTAGTTGAAGACGTTTACTATCCAGGTCTTGAAACACATCCAAACCATGAGATTGCGAAAAAACAAATGAAAGACTTTGGCGGAATGCTTAGCTTTGCAGTAAAAGGAGGAGTAGATACAGTTAGAGATCTATTACCAAAATTACAATTTGCAAACCGTGCTGCAAATCTAGGTGCAGTTGAAACAACTGTAGGGCCTGCTCGAACAACTAGCCATGTTGAATGTACATCAGAAGAGCGTGCAGCAATGGGTATTCCTGAAGGCCTCATTCGTGTATCTTGTGGTATTGAAGATATTGAGGATTTAATTGCAGATTTTGAGCAAGCTTTCCAGCACGTTGAAAATGCTTTGCAAGTTTAATAGAAGATAAAATTCATAATGAGGTGAGCGGAAATGGCGAATGACCATCCAATAGTTGAACAAGCGGAAAGACTGCTAGATAAATTGGTTGAATGGCGTCGCACGTTTCATCAACATCCCGAGCTTAGCTTCCAGGAGTTCGGGACCTCTCAATTTGTTGCTGAAACGTTGCAAAAGATTGATGGAATGATAGTAGAAAGGGGAATTGGTGTCGAGACCAGTGTTGTTGGTACATTAACATCTGGAGAAGGTCCAACGATTGCAATTAGGGCAGATATTGATGCATTGCCAATTCATGAAGAAAATATGTCGAGCTATCGTTCAAAAAATGCTGGTGTCATGCACGCATGTGGTCATGACGCACATACTGCTATTTTACTAGGTGTTGCCAGTATGTTATCTGTTCACTTCAAAAAGGGAGAAATAAAGGGAACAGTAAAATTCATTTTTCAGCCAGCGGAGGAATGCACTGATGAACATGGTCTTTCTGGATCACCATATATGGTGCAAGCTGGTGTCTATGACAAAGTAGATACAGCGATTGCCCTACATATGTGTCCTTGGCTCCCGGTGGGAGAAGCACAAATAAACGATGGATACAGTATGGCAAATGTTGATGTGTTTGAAGCAAAGATTTTTGGCACAGGAGGCCATGGAGCATATCCAGAGCTTGGTACAGATCCGATTTGGATGCTTGGACCTGTCATGCAAGCATTACATGGGATTGTCGCAAGAAAAGTCTCAGCATTGGATGCGGCAGTTGTAAGTATTGGCCAAATTCACGCAGGGACAGCAAGTAATATCATTCCAACTGAGGTATTAATTGAAGGGACGATCCGCAGTTATACACCTGAAATCCGCGATGTATTAGAATCACAATTAAAGAAAGCGTTTTCGATAGTTGGACCTCTTGGTGGTCATTATTCTTTAACTGTCCAAAGAGGTGAACCAGCATTAAAGAACCATTCAACTGTTAATGAGTGGCTTACCCAATCGATAACAGAAATTTATCCTAGTTTTAAGATCATAAATCGCCCTTTTGGACTTGGTGGAGAGGACTTCGGTTATGTGACACAAAAGCTTCCTAGTTCTATGTTTTTCCTAGGATGCGCCCCAGAAGATGGGATCCAAAGGGATTTGCATACACCGATCTTTGATATTGACGAAAATTGCTTACCAATCGGGACAGCTATTCTCACACAAACAGTCATTAAGTATTTAAAAGGTGATGTTAGCTTACCAAGTAATAATAATTTGGAGGTGCAAACAAATGGCGCATAAACTTGCATTTATTGGATTTGGTGTCGTTGGTCAAGGCTTAGCTGAAATTCTTCGTGACAAAAAAGCCGCATTGAAACAAGAGGAAGGATTTGAAGCAGTTATCGTTGCAATTTCTGATTTAATGAAAGGATCAATCTATCATCCGGGCGGACTTGATATCGATACGGCTTTACAAGTATTAAACGAAACTGGAAATTTAGATAACTATCCGCAAACACCAGGACTTGTAACTGGGTGGGATAGTCTCAAAACGATTAGAGAAACAAATGCTGATACAATTATTGAAGTTTCCTACACAGATGTGAAAACAGGTCAACCTGCGATTAATCATTGTAAAGCTGCATTCGAGAGCGGTAAAAACGTTGTCATGACAAACAAGGGGCCAGTCGCGTTAGCATATAAAGAACTTGCAGAAATTGCTGATAAACATGGTGTACATTGGGGCTTTGAAGGTACGGTTATGAGTGGAACTCCTGCATTAAGAATGCCGATCTCAACATTAGCAGGGAATGAGATTACAGAAATTCGCGGCATTTTAAATGGTACAACAAACTATATTTTAACGAAAATGGAAGCAGAAGGTGTATCTTACGAAGAAGCATTGAAAGAAGCACAAGCGCTAGGCTATGCAGAAGCAGATCCTACTAGTGATGTAGAAGGCTATGATGCAAGATATAAAATTGTTATTTTATCAAACTATGTGATGAAAGCACCTTTGACTGTAGAAGAAGTTTCTTGCAATGGAATTACAAACATCACATTAAAAGATATCGAGGATGCAAAAGCACAAGGAAAGCGATGGAAACTTATAGCGAAAGCTCGCAAACAAGGTGACAAAGTAATTGCCTCCATTGCACCGGAAAAAGTTGCGATCACAGACCCTCTTGCTTCTATTAGTGGTGCTACAAACGCAATTACGTATGAATGCGATCTTTTAGGCACAGTAACATTAAGTGGTGCTGGTGCTGGAAAAGTAGAAACAGGTTTCTCCCTTTTAATTGATTTAATTACCATTGATCGAGAAAAACAAATCGTAAAAATTTAATGATGGAAGGCGGTAATGGCATGACAACTCAACTTTCAGGTCAAAAGATGTTTCTAGCAGGTAATTGGGTGAACAGTGATCGAATGATTGAGATTCGTGATCCTCAGGATAATAGTATCATTGATACAGTACCAGCAGCATCAGCTGAAGATATGATGAAATGCATTGAAGAAGCAAAAGAGGGAGCTAAAATTGCAGCTTCCATGCCCGTGCATGAACGTATGAGAATTGTCAACACTGCTGCGAATTATATTGAGCAACATGCAGAGAAATATGCGCGAACAATCTCAAGAGAAGGAAGTAAGACCATTCGCGAAGCAACAAAAGAAGTAGCTAGATGTATACAAACACTTCGAATAAGTGCAGAGGAAGCAAGGCGGATCCATGGTGAGACAATCCCGTTTGATCAAATGCCTGGAAGTGAGGATCGAGTTGGTTATTATTATCGTTTCCCAATTGGTATTATCGGTGCCATTACTCCGTTTAATGATCCACTGAACCTTGTTGCACATAAAGTAGGACCGGCAATCGCTTCAGGAAATGCGATTATCGTTAAGCCAGCAACTGTCACACCGTTAAGTGCTTTGTTGTTAGCTGAAGCATTCGCACAAGCAGGACTACCACCTAAAGTGTTATCAGTGATAACGGGATATGGAAGTGAAATTGGTGATACATTAGTTACCCATCCTGCCGTTCGAATGATTTCCTTTACAGGAGGTTTAGATGCAGGAGAGGAAATAACACGAAAAGCCGGATTAAAAAAGATTAGTATGGAGCTTGGTTCAAATTCTCCAGTTATCGTACTCGAAGACGCCGATCTACAAGAAGCTGTAGAATCATCTGTCTCAGGTGCCTTTTGGGCAGCGGGACAAAATTGCCTAGGTGTTCAAAGAATATATATCCAAGAAAGTATATTCCATGAATTTCAAACGAGATTTGTTGAGCGAACAAACCAATATTGTGTTGGGGATAAACAATCTGAACGAACAGACATGGGACCTCTTATCAATGAAAAGGAAGCAATTCGTGTTGAGGGATTGGTTAATGAAGCGATCGGAAAAGGTGCAGTCCTATTAACAGGTGGTGAGCGAAATGGCGCTTTTTATTCCCCGACTGTACTCACAAACGTACCAGAAAATTGTACGGTTGCAAAAGATGAAATTTTTGGACCAGTTGTGCTCCTTTTCTCAGTTTCAGATCTGGATACAGCGATAGAGAAAGCAAATGATGTTGATTATGGTTTACAAGCTGGAGTTTTTACTAATGATGTTAGAAAAGCTTACAAGGCGATTGCGAAAATGGATGTTGGTGGTATCATGATCAATGACTCAAGTGATTATCGAATTGATGCTATGCCATTTGGAGGTACAAAAAAGTCTGGGCTTGGGCGTGAAGGCATCAAATTTGCGATCGAGGAAATGACAGAACAAAAAGTTGTCTGCTTTAAATTATCTATCTAACTGTTATTCGATCAATGATAATTGTATGTTGTTCAAATAGAGAAAATAGAGGGAAAATGTATGGTTTACGCATTATTCTCTTTTCCCTTCTATTATTAAATATCTGAATATTCAAAACTTACCATCAGATGTACCTTATGCATTAAATTATACGGCTCCTTATAAAATGCGACAAAGGGTGGTTTATTTGAAGAAAAGCAAAGAACGAGTATCTTTTAATAATTCAGTTTTTAAAATATCGGCTATAATCGTTACACTTTTTGCACTGTGGGGAGTGATTTCCCCCGGGGGGTTAGCAAAAAATGCATCTGCAGTTGCAAGCTATATTAATCATTCTTTCGGTTGGTTTTATTTAGCTTCAGTTGCAGGGTTTGTTGCATTTTGTTTGTTTCTTGCTTTCAGTAAGTATGGAAGTATTAAACTTGGACAAGAACATGAAAAGCCGGAGTTTTCTTTCTTTGCTTGGATCAGTATGTTATTCGCTGCGGGATTTGGTGCAGGAATCGTATTTTGGGGTGTAGCTGAGCCACTTACTCATTTTGCCAATCCGCCACTTAGTGGAATTGAACCGAAATCAGCTGAAGCTGCTCGAGTAGCAATGAATTATTCTTTCTTTAACTGGGGATTTCATCAATGGTCAGTATTTACGATCGTAGGATTAGCACTGGCTTATTTTCAATTTCGTAAGAAAAGCAAATTGCTTGTAAGTGAAACTCTTGGTGAGGTTTCGAAGAAAAGGATTAGCAGTAAATTAAAGACATCAATAAACATACTAGCAGTCATTGCGACTGTTACAGGGGTTGCCACATCATTAGGGATGGGTGTCTTACAAATAAATGCTGGTCTGAATTATGTCTTTTCTTTTCCGAATAATCCATGGATGCAAGTAGGGATAGTTGGTGTAATGTTTATTCTTTATACCTTATCAGCAATTACAGGTGTCGATAAAGGAATAAAAATCTTAAGTAATACGAACATGTTTTTAGTCATTGGATTTATGCTGTTTTTCTTATTTAAAGGTCCAACAGTCTTTATCTTAGAAAGCTTTGTCCTAGCAGTTGGTGACTATCTTCATAATTTTGTTCAGATGAGTTTTTATTTAACTCCATACTCAGGTGATAAATGGGTGCATGATTGGACAATTTTTTATTGGGCATGGGTTATTACATGGTCTCCATTCGTTGGTTCATTTGTTGCCCGTATTTCCAGAGGGAGGACGATACGTGAATTTGTTATTGGCGTATTGATTATTCCACCTGTCATTGCTTTTATGTGGATGGCAATCTTCGGCGGTACAGGATTATATATGGATCTATTCCAAAATACAGCACTATCAGAGGCAGTCTCTAAAGACGTTGCTACTGCGATCTTTGTATTTCTGCAACAGTTTCCGCTTTATGGCATTTTATCATTGCTAATGCTTGTACTTATCATGATCTTTCTTGTTACATCAGCAGACTCAACGATATACGTCCTTGGAATAATGACATCTGATGGAAATGAAAATCCATCAAATGCTGTAAAGGCAATTTGGGGTGTATTAATAGCTGCTATTACTGCTGTATTAATTATTAGCAGCGGGTTAGAAGGATTGCAATCGGTTGCGTTAATTGCTGCACTTCCATTTACAGTTATCATGATTTTGATAAGTATCTCATTATTTAAATCCATGTACAGTGAACAAAAAGCGGAAAAACAAGATCATGTTAACATAACCACTCAGCGGAAAGCACAATAAATTAATAAAATGAGAAATGAGAAAAAACTGCAAACAAGGGAAAGTATTATTTTTACTTTCAATGTCTGTAGTTTTTTCTTTATTAGGTAAAGGGAAGTCACAATGTAAAACTTTCAAATGTATGTTATAATACATTTTATGTATCATATAATATATTTTATCAAATTAAGAGTTTAAGTTAATTTTTTATTTCATAGAGTGGAGATTTGTATAGTTGAAGATGGGAGAGTGTAATATTAAATATGGATAATAAGAGAGCAATGAAGCGAATTATTGGTACGGTTATTGTTGAAAAGGGTAAGTGCTTCATTAAAATGGAAAATGGTAATCTTGTTGAACTAAAGGATGAAGATTTTATAGAGGTTCGTAACGGGAATGAATTTCATCGAATCAAGTTCGAAGTATTAATAAACACAAAGTCAGGGGAAGGGAACCCGGCTTTTTCGGGTATGGATTGTCAAGCTAAGATTACTCGGTAATTATCTCGAAAAGTAATTAAAAGAGAAAGAGTGAAAATTTGTTATCCAGTTACATAGCATATGGATCCAGCTAATTTTCCTCTTTACATCCATCTATATTTACTAATTCTAGCCGTCTTTTATCCCATCCTACATGAACTTTGCCTGTCCCATCACAAATTGGGCACTTCTTTTTTATTATTGGTAATAAATTCGAACGTAATTTGCCGTCTCCTGTACAATTTCTGCAAATTTTAATATAAGACAAGAAAACACCCCCTTAATTATGACAAGATGCTTTTCTTGGTGAAAGAATATACCCGTACTGTATTATTTAGAAACGTGGTCCTTTTGTTGAAGTAAATCATCTTTAGTAGCAATACGAAAAATCAACTCTAACTTAATGTCTTTTTCCGCAATTTCATGTGCCTTACAAATACTTTCCTGAAACCCTTTATTATATTTAAGCATCATTAAGAGATCCTTAAAATCTGCCACTCCAAAAACATCTTTTATGGTATCTTCATATTTCAACTGTAAGCCTGTTGCCAATTTACATATCCCTGTTTCAGGGTTCTCTAAAAAGTAGATTGCTTTTCCGTTTATTTCCAACCAAAACACCCTTTCAAAAACTTTATTTATTGATAATTCCTGCTCCGGATTGAATATGTGGACTGGAATAATAGATTGACATTTGAAATTCACATATATCCTCTTTTAGATTTAGATAGACTTGACAAACATCAGAAGAGAAAGAGATTGCGTCACCTTTTTTTAAGGTATTACCATTATCTTCTCCAATTTCAATCGTTAATTCTCCAGAATGAACAGTAATTGATTTTAATACACCTAATCCGGTTGGAGAAGATATATGTTTACATCCCGGCAGCATACGAATCCGATAAATTTCTAGAGGTATACCAGGTGAAGCAAACGTATTATACGTTTCAAATAAATTATTATCTTCTTTTAAAAATGGTTGTTCCTCTTTTCTAAGAATCTTAATAGAGGGATCCCCTATTAGAAAAGAAGCAAAAGGTATTTGTAATCCTGCTGCAATTTTCCAAAGGATTGCAACAGTTGGATTAGATGAGCCACGTTCAATTTGACCAAGCATTGGTTTACTAACACCGGTTAGTTCAGCAAGATCTTCTAAAGATAGCTGGCGCTGTTGTCGATAAAATCGTAAACGTTGACCAATCTGAGTTGATAAGAAGTTTTTATCCATATGCTACTCCTAAGCTGTATGTTATATTAATGCTACTTTTATATTATAACATATAAATAAAATTCAAGGTTTTTAAAACTTTCATGATAATTTTCTGAATATTTAGTTTAGAAGCTTGATTGTTTCACGTTTTGTGTTATATGATATGTAAATGGTAAAGGATGTATTTACAGCTTAAATTTCACGAAAATTCCAAAGAGAAACATAATATTGAAATTTGTGAATTTTATACTTTATAAAAAGGGAAGGGACATCTTATGAATTATTCATTTGCAGAATTAACAAAGAACTATAAATCATCTGCAGTAAGGGAAATTTTAAGTGTTATTCAGCAAGGTAATGTGATTTCCTTTGCAGGAGGATTACCTGCTGAAGATTTATTTCCTTTAGATGAAGTTCAAACAGCTTATGATAAAGTGTTTGCCTCAGGAAAAGGATCTCTACAATATGGTTTAACTGAAGGATTTACGCCACTTAGAGAGGCTATTCAAGCGAAAATGGCAAGTAAAGGAATTCATACAGCAATAGATAATATTCTAACAACTACAGGGTCTCAACAAGCAATCGATTTATTTTCAAGGATTATCCTCTCTCCAGGGGATGTTGTATTAACCGAAAATCCAACATATTTATCTGCATTGCAAGTATTCAGATCATATGGAGCAGAAATCGTTTCGGTCGATGGAGACGAAAATGGTATGGAATATGAGAATTTAGAAACGAAAATTAAAAAATATAATCCGAAATTTATTTACGTTATCCCTACTTTCTCTAATCCTGATGGGAAAGTTTGGAACATAGAACGTCGTCGTCAGCTGTTGGAGCTCTGTCAAAAATATCATGTTCTCATTCTTGAAGATGATCCTTATGGAGATATTCAATTTAATGAGGGGGAAGTTTATCCACCTATTGCAGCACTTGATTACAACCAAGAACATGTACTCTATACAAGTACGTTCTCGAAATCAGTTGTTCCAGCATTACGAACGGGTTGGGTAACAGGACCAGTACCTGTCATGAAAATGATCACGCAAGCAAAGCAAATGGCTGATTTGCATTCAAGTTCGATTGATCAGCAAGCACTCTATTATTTGTTACGTGATTTTAACCTTGATGGCCACATTCAACGTTTAAGAGGTGAATATTATCATCGAATGACGATTATGAGAGACTATTTGAATAAGTTAGAGCCAGGGTTATTTACTTGGAAAGAGCCAAAAGGCGGTATGTTTTTGTGGGTAAAAGGCCAAAAGCATTTAAATACAGCGTCCTTACTCAATGAAGCAGTGAAAAAAGGTGTTGCCTTTGTTCCTGGTGCGCAATTCTATGTTGATAATCCGGAATATCATACATTCCGCTTAAACTTTAGCCATTCTACACCGGACAATATTAAACTTGGTATGGATCGTTTAGTCGATGTCTTACTAAATCCCGTAATGATCTAAGTATTTTACAAATTCCCCCTACATATAGTAATAATATATGTTTAAATCAGGGGTGAGGAAATTGTATGCACGTTTAGTAGTCTTTACATTAGGGGATGGGAAGAGACTCCTTGCTGAGAAAATCACAAAAGAATTTGATAAAGTTTCTAGAACATTAAGAGGCTTTAGAGGTAATGTGTATTTCTTTGACGATCGTGTCGGTGAATACCGTGCTTTAAATTATTGGGACACGAAAAGTGATGCAGAAGATGCCAACGAGGTTATGTTTCCAAAATTAGAAAATGAACTTTCAAATATAAGTGAGAAAAAACCAGTTGTAAAAATGTTTGAAGTATATGATCCAGCAGATAGTCAAGGGGTAATGTTTTCGCATATGAAAATTTAATAGAATTCTTAATGGATAGGGATAACAAAAATTGTTATCTCTTTTTGTTTAGCTTTTAGTCAACATGAGAAAAAGTTAATAACAATGCACTAAGTAAATAGGTAATCCGTATTTTAAGTCTTAAAAGGAGAAACATTATTGGTTTCTCCTATTAATCTGACCTGTAGAAAAAATTAGATCATCAAAGTAGATCCCCAAGCTCACTATCTGAATATGAAGCAATTAACACCTTCGCGGTTTCCTCGCCAATATTTTCAACAAAGTGTGGAACACACGCATTCCAGCTGAATGAATCACCTTTTTCAATGATTGCTGAGTCCTCACCTTGTGTGGCAAGAACTTTCCCCTCCATAACGATATGGCACTCTTCTCCCTCATGGGCATGTGGTTCACCAGTTGAAGTTCCAGGGGGAAATTCAACGATCTTCATTCTTAAACCGCCTTTTGACGTTAAATGCTCAATTTTTAAATTATTAAATGTAGAGAAACCACGTTCATTTTTGCGGACGACATTCATTTGTTGATTCTTCTCTAACAATAAGTATGGTAAAGGTACATCTAGAAAGCTAGCTATCGTTTGTAATGTACTAATAGAAGGGGAAGTATTATTGTTTTCGATATTGCTTATGAATCCTTTTGATAAACCTGTTTCCTCACACATTTGTGCAATTGTGATTTTTTTTCTATTTCTGATTGCACGGATTTTTGCCCCGATATCCAATTGTATCACCTCGAAAGTTTCCTAATAAAAAACTTAATTACATATTAGCAAAAAAAACATTGACAATCTATAGCTAACGTTGTTATCTTATAAGAAATTAATATTCTTATAGAGAAACTTTTTATATCTTCCCCAATTTATTATTGAAAGGACGATGTGATGGTGCAATCACCTATGATCTACGAACTTCGCAAACCGAAAGAAATAGACCCTGAAAAATCATATCCTGCGTTATTCGTCTTACATGGAATAGGCAGTAATGAACAAGATATGCTTTCATTAGTTGATGGATTAGAAGACACATATTATATCTTTAGTATTCGAGGACATTTAATTCAGCCACCAGGATTTGCCTATTTTACAATTCAGGGATTTGGCAAACCGCACCGTGATGTTTTTGATGTAGCTGTAAATAAATTGCTTCATTTTATTGATTATGCATGTGAAGCATATCCAGTTGATCGAAACCAAGTATACTTACTAGGTTTCAGCCAAGGTGCCATTCTTTCAATGACACTTGGTTTAACGCTGGGCGATCGTATCAAGGGTATTGTTGCCCTAAGTGGTTATATCCCTGCTTTCGTCAAGGAAGAATACAAAATCAAGAATGTCGAGCAGTTATCTTTGTTTATTTCTCATGGTGAACTGGATCAAATTCTGCCTTTTGAGTGGGGATTAGCTAATAATGAGCTATTTAATAAGCTTGGAGCAAATGTCACGTTCAAAACGTATAGAGAAGGTCATACGGTAGCACCTAATAACCTTCGTGACTTTAGAACATGGTTAGAAACGAAAGCTAGAGAGGAGGATTTGTAACATGATTCCATCTTTCTTTATTGCACACGGAGCACCACTATTAGCGATTGAAAATAATGACTATACGCAGTTTTTAAAAGAATTAGGTCAAACAATGCCAACTCCAAAAGCGATTGTCTTATTTTCAGCTCATTGGGAGTCTCATGTGCAAAAGGTTAGTCAAGTCGATGAATATAGTACGATTTATGATTTTGGGGGATTCCCTGAAGCGTTATATCAAATTCAATATCTTGCAAAAGGAAGTCAGGAGCTTTCCAGAGAAATAGAGGAATTGTTTACAAATCAAGGTTTACACTATGAAATCGATACTAGTCGTGGATTAGATCATGGCGCTTGGATTGTTCTTAGGATGCTTTATCCAAATGCTGATATTCCGGTCGTATCGATGTCTGTAAATCCGCATCTCTCACCAGAAGAACAATATAAAATTGGAAAGTCATTATCGATGTTAAGAGAAAATGATATTTTAATTATTGGCAGTGGGGGAACTGTTCATAACCTAAGAGCGGTCAAATTCCATGGAGACAATGGACCTGTTGATAAGTGGGCATTTGAATTTGATGAATGGTTAGCTCATCAGTTGAAAACCTGGAATATAGAGTCACTATTCAATTATGATGCTCTTGCACCAAATGCACAATATGCCGTTCCTCCATATGGAAAAGAGCACTTTGCCCCCCTTTTCTATGCAATGGGAGCAGCTGCTGATCAAAAAAAGGCAACATTACGACATCGCAGTTATCGTTACGGTAACTTAAGCCATAGTGTATGGCAATTTGGATAATATATTAAAAATTAAAAATTATTAATGGAGGTAAATAAGAATGAATTCAAAATTTGCTTGGAGTACAGTCATTTTACGTGTAGTATTAGGGATTACATTTTTTATCCATGGGTTAGTAAAATTTCAAGGTGGTATTGAAAATACAGTAGGTTGGTTCGATAGCATTGGAATTCCAGGATTTTTTGCTTACGTTGTTGCATCACTTGAATTAGTTGGTGGCTTATTATTAGTTGTCGGTTTTGGAACTAGAATCGTAGCTGCTTTATTCGTATTGTTAATGCTTGGTGCAACTTTTAAGGCTAAATTAGCTCTTGGGTTTTTAGGAAATGGTCAAATGGCAGGCTATGAGCTAGATATCGCTTTAATGGCTATCGCCTTATTTCTTGCAGTTAATGGAAGTAACATGTTATCACTTGATCAAGCTGTATTTAAGGGTCAACAAAACAACAATGCAAAGGCTGCATAATAGTATCTTACAAAAGAGCATTACTTCATTTAGAAGTAATGCTTTCATTTTACCAGGATAAATAGGAGAAAAAAGACATCAATATAGTTAAAAAGCGGTAATTGTCATGGGGGTAAGTGATCATCCTATTTCCTTCGTAATAAGAAAAAAAGACCTCGAAAATTATCGAGCTCTACGTTTTTTACCACATCTAACACATTCGTCGGAATAAAAACTATATTTATGATTTCGAAATAAAAAGCTGCAAAAAATGGATTTAATCTTCAAATGAATCGTCTCCTTTGAATAAAACCCGGCAGTCCAGCCATCATAGTTTTCACCTTAGATCTGTGACTTTGTGTCCCTATTTTTCAACAGGTTTACCATTAACTGATCCAATTACTATGAATTAATTAGGATAGTTAAAGAGTACTATATATTTTTCGTATGAATAGTTAATTTTTTGTAAATTTGTAAAAATTAATTATTTGTTGAGGTTGTATGCCTTTATGGTGAAAGGTTAGATAAGTGAAAACACTAAAGCAAAATCAAAAGGCCGACCCAATAGAGTCAGCCATAAAGCTTTTATTTTAGTACATCGTGATCTACATATCTTTCCCCGTTAAGCTCACTAATAATATTTATTGCAACACGGGCACCATCGCCTGCTGTAATAATCGTATGTACACTAACTCCAGCACAAGTACCAGCAGCCCAAATACCTTCTACATTCGTTTTCCCATTCTTATCTACTTCGAATACTGTTTTTATACGAGGTTCTTGTCCTGGGATTGTCGCTAATCCAACTTTTTCAGCAAGAGCTACTACTGCCCCTGTTGCAACAATGACATGTTTAGCAGAGTATGAACCATTTTCCTCGGTTTGTACTTCAATACCAGTTTCGTTATTTTTAATATCCACTACAGTACCAGTTACGATTTCAGATCCAAATTTTTGTGCTTGCTTGATACCTGTTTCAACTAATTCTGGACCAGAGATTTCTGCTACTCCATAATGATTTTCCACCCAAGCTCGTTTTGTCATCCCTTTGTCGTTATCAATCATTAATGTTTTTTTTCCAGCTTTTGCTGTGAAAAGGGCTGCACTTGCACCAGCAGGTCCTGCTCCAATAATAATAATGTCAAACATTTAACTTCGTCCTTTCAAGTGGAATGAATGCCTTTACATTACATTATAAAGGCATTCTTCCATAAGTTGTAGTGATTGGGCTTAAGATTATATCTCATTATACAATATACTTGTGAACAAGAACCGTTTTCATTAAGATATTGGTAGAAACATATAATAATAAGAATGGATTTCACGATAAATTTGTTAGGAGTGTGTACATATATGGATGTTCTAACAGCGATATCGACGAGAAGAAGTATTGGTGTAGTAAAACCTGATCCTGTTCCGACCGAATTAATTAATAAAATACTTGAGGCTGGCACTTGGGCTCCTTCCCATCATCGCACAGAGCCATGGAAGTTTTTTGTTTTAACAGGTGATGCCCGAAAAAAACTTGGAAATACACTTGCTTCCATTTTAGAATCAACACTTGAAGTACCTCTAAGTGAAGAAGGGAAAAAACGATTAGAAAAAGAAGCGGCTAAACCTCTTAGGGCTCCAGTGATCATTGCTGCAGCTGTCGAACCTACTATTAATGACAAAGTATTAATAAATGAAGAATACGCTGCTGTCAATGCTGCGATTCAAAATATGCTGCTAGCCGCACATGCGCTAGGGTTAGGTACAGTTTGGAGAACAGGTAAAGTCTGTTATTCACCTGAAATTAAGCAATTATTCGGTTTATCAGACAAAGGTGAAATGTTAGGATTTATTTATTTAGGCTATCCTAATATGAAGGAAATCCCTGGAAAAAGAAAGCATTACTCAGAAGTAACGAAATGGTTTGATCGTGATGAACATTTCTCTTAACTTTAGTGAAAATGAAATAGATATGTGGAACGCGGTTAGAATAAGACTAACCGCGTTATTTTAGTTTGTTCAAAAAATAGGATTGCTTTTTTATTGAAAATTTGTTTTAATAAGATGTTGCTTTTTAAGTATAATGATTATTTAAAAAGTGTATAAGCAAGTTAAACATCTCTGTAAGTATATCTTGCAAATATAAATATAGAAGGTGGAATTATTATGGAAACAAAAGAATATCGAGTATTATTATATTATCATTATGTAACAATCGAAAATCCAGAAGAATATACACAACAACATTTAGAGTTTTGTAAAAGTTTAGGATTAAAAGGCAGAGTGCTTATTGCTCATGAGGGAATTAATGGTACTGTATCTGGTACAGTTGAGCAAACAGAAAAATATATGGCACATATGAAAGCAGATCCTCGTTTTAAAGATATGGTATTTAAAATAGATGAAGAAGAAGATCATGCCTTCAAAAAAATGCATGTACGTCTTCGCCCAGAACTTGTTACTTTACGTTTAGAGGATGATATTAACCCTCTTGAGGTAACTGGTAAATATTACAGTCCAAAAGAATTCTATGAAGCAATGCAGGAAGAAAATACTGTTGTGATAGATGCAAGAAATGATTACGAGTATGAGTTAGGTCATTTCAAAAATGCAATTAAACCTGACATTAAAACTTTTAAAGAATTGCCAGAGTGGATTCGTGAAAACAAGGAACAATTTGAAGGTAAAAAAATCTTAACATATTGTACAGGTGGAGTACGCTGTGAAAAATTCTCAGGTTGGTTAAAAAGAGAAGGTTTCGAAGATGTAGCACAACTTCATGGTGGAATCGTCACATATGGTAAAGATCCTGAGGTAAAAGGTGAATTATGGAACGGCCAATGCTATGTTTTTGATGAGCGAATTAAAGTTCCTGTAAATCGTGTAAATCCAGTCGTTGTAGGTAAGGACTACTTCTCAGGAGAACCTTGTGAACGCTATGTAAATTGTGCAAATCCTGAGTGTAATAAGCAAATTCTATGTTCTGAAGAAAATGAGCATAAATATTTGAGAGCTTGTAGTGATGAATGCAGAGAACATCCAAGAAATCGCTATGTTGCTGAGCATGGATTAACAGAGGAACAAGTAAAAGAAAGACTTGCAGTACTTGCTTAATTTGGTAAGAGATCCCTTTCTAATATAGGAAGGGATCTTTTTTGTTAAGTAAAATTTGACTGAGAGCTGAGGGGAATTTTCACATAAATCTCTTGTTGCCTTTAGATATAACAAAAATAACCTAACGTAAAATGATAGTAACCCTTTGTGTATTTTTTTGTATTGTTTAGCAATGATAAAAGAAAATACTAAAAATTTTAATGTAAGCTAGATCATTATCTTACATAATGGAAGGGAGTTATAATTCATTGTTATATTTTCAACCTGAATTTCGAAATCAGCAAGGGGAAATTATTAATGTAGTCGATAGTTATGGTAAAGCGATCGGATACCTCGCCTACTTATATAAAGGAGAAAATGATCTTTATATTATGGGGCAGTTAGATAATCCAGGAGAGAAGCAGAATTTTATTGACATTACGTCTAAATACATTGACGGCCTAAAAAAATCTATTCTTGGAAACGGTGAAAAGGAACCTAATTTATGTATCCATCTCGGCGGTGAGGCAATTGATATAGATAATAATTGTGATGATCAAAACCAGTAGAGATTTTCAGAAGAACCTCTCCTTATTCTGATGCATAGGATGGTTTACATAGACAATTACCCATTAATGAGGAGGGGCGTTCTGTGAAATATCTGCAAAATAACTGTCATCCGCAACTTAGTGATCCATCTGGAGAAAGGGACTCTAAGTCAAAAGATTTAGGTTTAACCATGTTAATTGATAAAGGAATTGGTTTATCTTTTTTTGAGGAGTTATTACAGCTATCAGGACAATATACTGACTATATTAAGCTTGGTTTTGGTACAACTGTGCTGTATCCATATGATCTTTTGAAAAAAAAGATCGAATTAGCCAAAAATGCGAATGTCATTTTATATCCAGGTGGAACATTATACGAAATCGCTGCACATCAAGGGGTTTTAAAAGAGTATTTCGATTATATACAGAAATTAGGGTTTGACCATATTGAAATTTCTGATGGTACAATCGACTTACCTTATCGAATTCGACGAAAGACGATTAAGGAAGCTCTTGAAAGGGGATTTACGGTAATAACTGAATGCGGAAAAAAAGCTGCTGGCAGTCATTTTGAAGTGAAAGATTTAGAACGTACTCTTTATTCTGATCTTGAATGTGGTGCTTCTTATGTCATAGTTGAAGGCAGGGAATCAGGGGAAAATGTAGGCATATTTAATGCTAAAGGTCTTATTGATAAAGAATTCCTCCTCGATATTGAAACAAAGATTCCTAATGATATAAGAAAATTTCTCATATGGGAAGCACCACAAAAAAAACAACAAATTGAGTTAATTCAATTTTGGGGGAGAAACGTTAATATAGGAAATGTGCAATGCGAAGATTCCTATAATCTGGAATGTCTTAGAAGAGGACTTAGATTTGATACTTTTCCACTAAACAGATCTCAAGCTATTATGCAGATCGATTAATATGAAATGATGAAACTGGAGGAGAGTGATTCCTAATCCAGTTTTTTCTTTTTAGAGAAAGCCACTAGCGAGATACCTTTCTTTTTATATAACGAATCTACCTTTTTAAAACATAGTTTTAGCAATCTCTTATCATCTTCCACATAGGCAACATGAATAAAGTTTTTATTCTCCTCCATTGTTAATAACTGGGGTTTAATGATGGGAATAATTAGTTGGAGTTTATTCATCTATCGGTTTGTATCAAATATTTAGTTAAGGGAAATGGTAACAGAGTACAGACAATATATTGGAGGAAGGCAAATGCAAGCAAACCAAGGAAAGGCAAACATATTTGCTATCGCACTTATCCCGTTAGTAATGGTATTGGGAAACTCTATGTTGGTACCTGTATTGCCAACAATGAAATCAAAATTGAATTTATCTGAATTTCAAGTAAGTCTAACAATTACGGCTTTTTCACTAGCAGCTGGTTTAATCATCCCTTTAGTTGGTTATTTGTCTGATCGATTCGGCCGTAAGTGGATTATTGTCGTATCTTTGATCATTTACGGGATTGGTGGAATTATTTCGGGATTTGCAGCTTGGTCTCTGGAAAAACCATATATGATCATCCTAATCGGAAGAATTATTCAAGGTATTGGGGCTGCAGGAACTTCTCCAATAGCAATGGCTTTGATTGGTGATGTTTATTCCGGAGCAAAGGAAAGTAAAGCACTTGGTATCATTGAATCAACAAATGGATTAGGGAAAATTTTATCACCTATTATTGGGTCACTAATTGCTCTAATTATCTGGTATGCTGTGTTTTTTACTTTCCCAATTCTTTGTTTTGCAACAGCTGTTTTTGTTTGGATTGGTGTAAAGGAAAAGAAGAAAAAGCAAGGAAAGCCTTTGCCAGAGTATCTTGGGGCATTAAAGCAAATATTTAAACAAAAGGGCAAATGGCTTGTTCCAGCGTTTTTTGTAGGATCAGTCGGCTTGTTTATCCTTTTTGGCGTTTTATTTTATTTGTCAGAAATGCTGGAATCAGAATATCAAATTGACGGAATAATCAAAGGCTGTATACTCGCGATTCCATTATTAGGGATGGTTATAACAGCCTATATTACCGGTGCAAAAATAAAGCAGAACAAACCGTTAATTCGAAAGATCATGATATTCGGATTATTACTATTAACTGCTTCTATGTTAACTGTATCCTTTTTTAAACAAATATATCTATTGATTGGGTTTTTAACACTTGGCAGCATAGGAACTGGACTTTTGCTACCATGCTTAAACACTTTAATTACAGGAGCTGTTGAAAAAGCAGAACGGGGCATGATCACATCTTTATATGGTAGTGTTCGTTTTCTTGGTGTAGCATTTGGTCCGCCGCTATTTAGCTGGTTAATGAAGATCTCTCATAAAACTGTCTTTTTTTCTATGGCAGGTTTAAGCCTTGTGACGTTAATTTTAGCCTTTTTTTTCATTAAGCCGAGTAAAAACAGTAAAGGAGAATCAGAGAAAAACGAACAACTCTCTACGCTTTTTAAAAAACGTGAAAAGTTAACCACAACATAATGAATTAGAATACTTTTGCTAAAAAGTGGATGATTTTCATTAATAAGGCAGTGATTGCTGCTGCCATAAGAGGGCCAACAGGAATCCCGCGTAAAAAAACGATTCCGATAATAGAACCAACCACAAGACCGACAATCATGTGGGGTTCGACACGAAGCATTTCCAATCCTTTTCCGTTCATATATGTAGCAAGCGCTCCTCCTGCTAAGGCAACAGCTCCAGAAAGTGTGGAGAGGAGGAGTAAAATATCTTTCCCAGAAATTTTACCACTGGCAAATGGTACTAAAACAGATATCGTTAAAAATAAAAGGCCTAATTCCAGACCACGCCGTTCCAACATCGGGAAAAATCGCTCGAGCGAAGTTAATTTTAAAACAAGTAAAATGCTGGCTGCAGTGGCAATAATCGGTGAACGACCAATTAAGCCTACTAGTATAAGAATAACAAGCGATAATTCACCTGCAGAAATCATCATTGCCCTTCAACCCCTGTCCCATATTCTACTATTCAGATTTATGTATAGGACAATGAAAGTATTCTATTTCCTTTAAAAATTGGGACAATCTTTACAATGTTTGTTTGACCGCAGTATACAATATCCTCTGTGTTATGATTTTTAACCAATCTTTTTCCGGTAGTAGTTGAAAAAAGAAGGGGAGATAGTTGATTCTCAAGCTGAAGATAACAGGCTTCCATTGCAACTGAGAAATCACAAGTCTCGATTGTAGGTACCTGTTTCTTTGCTAAATAAACCATTAATCCTGCTGCAAGTCCATCCTCTAAAGAAAATTCATTTCGCGTACCTGCACAATATAATGTGATGTCACGGCTCTGAGTCAATGCATCATTTATACAAGCTGCTGCATTAAGAAAACAGCCAATTAAAAGCCGATGTGCTTTAGATGCTTTTTCAATAGCTTTCGTCCCATTTGTCGTTGTAAGGACAAGGTCTTTTCCAATATGTCGTTCTTTCTTAAGGGCAGTAGGAGAATTATTATAATCAAAACCATCAAGTTGCTTACCGTGCCACTCACCTGCAATGATGGTATTAGATGACCGTAATGCTAATGCTTCTTTTGCTGATCTAACTGGTATGACGGAAGCGAAGCAGGTTTCTAAAGCAGTGACAATTGTACTTGATGCTCTAAGGACATCAATCACAATAACTGTTCGGTCATAAACATGCTCTTCCTTAATTTCTTCAACTGTTTTAATTGTATCAATTCGCATATTTTTCCCCCTTTTAGATTTACAAAACTTAATGTATGACAACAACGATAAAAAGATGATCTGTGGATACTTTAAAACAACCCTTTTTTAACAATGAAAGCTAGTTTGCCTTTTTGCACGCCTGCCCCGCGGAAAGCGAGCATCTCTCGCTGCAATCAACCACACCGCACTACTAGGTAAATAGCAACAAAGTTTGCGAAAACAGAATTAGAATAAAATGAATGCTTCTCATATGTTTTGTCAAAACTTCTAGAATGACAAAAAAATGAAGGGGTTTATATGGAAGGAAATGAATTGTTAGAATCAGCTGATTTAAGGGTTATTATTACAGCTATTATTATCGGTACATTTGCTCGTATTATTACATTGAAAGAGGATTTTCGTCAGTATCCAAGCTATCCAAATGGATATTTAATTCATCTTATAACAGGCTTTATTGCTTCGGCATTAGGTGCGGTAGCTCTACCAGCATTATTAGTTAAAAACTTTATAGCCGTAACCTTTCTAACAATAGCTATCCAGCAGTTTCGGGATGTACGTAAAATGGAAAAAGAAAGTTTAACTGACTTAGAGGAAACTGAATTCACTTTCCGAGGAAAAGCCTATATCGATGGCATTGCAAAAACCTTTGAAGCAAGAAACTATTTTTCCCTAGTTGTAGCTTTAGTTACATCTATCACAATTAAACTAGTTCCAATAAAGGGATGGATCGGGATCTCAATTGGGGCTGCAGTAGGTCTTATTATTTTGTTTTTATTAGTTAGAATATCTAAAGGAAAAACGATTGGTGATATTGCTGAAGTGAAAGAAGGTACTATTGAAGTAATAGGATCTGAACTTTATGTTGATGGAATGTTTGTCAGTAATCAATTAGGAAGTGACGAAGCGCAAAAAATGTTTAAAGACGAGGGGATGGCCATTGTCATCTATCCAAATAAAGATATTTTCCGAATAAATTTGGATAATTTTGGCCAACGACAGGCTGCACTCTTTGAAGCAACAAGAAGCTTAGGTCTAAAACGTTATCAATTTACTAGGAGAGACTTTGAAAACGGAAGAGTAGTTATTGCTCTAGTCCCGATAAAAAAAGATATAGACGCGTTTATTGAAGTGGTCAAAAAATGTCCTTTATTAGAAAGTGTTAAAAAGACAAAATCCGTGATGAAAACAAAGCTGAAAGGATGGTAATGAATGGGACGGGAATCGAATGTTAATCCTAATTATGATATCTTAGCACTTATTACGTTGGATAAGGACAGAATTCTAGGCGGTAAACAATTATCATTATTAGCACATAATGAAGAGGAACAAAAAGAAATGACAGCCGACATTGCAAAAGCATTAAAAGGTGAAATAGTTAGAATGAAAACAACAAACGATTATTTGATTATTAGAGCCAGTAAGTAACAAATTTTTTTCCTCAACATATTTACCTCAACAATCTTGTTGGTCATGGTAAAAACTACGTTGGACCGTTTTGATAAAATGAAAGAAAAGTTGAAAAATGAATGGAATGGATTAATAAATGAGCTGCCTTTAAAGTCATTTCATCATGACTGTGAGGCAGTTTTTTTATTCATGCTAAAAAGTAGACGTTATACCTATACACATTACGAATTTCCGTACTGTAGACTTATGGAAATGGTTTGGTAATTATAGTAATATTTCCTTAGCTTTAATCTGATTGAAAAATAGTAATAATGAGTGTTTGAACAAATCGACTCATATATAATTCCCAATAATGAGGTGATCATATGAATTCGGAGAAAGTTAGAGCCTTAGCAAAAGTATTCCAAGAATCTTCTGAATCATTAAAGATAGATGAGTCTAAGCTCATGCAAAGTGTCCATACAAATACTGCGACATGGACAGGTGAGGCCCGAAATAAATTTGACTCTGTTCTTGATGAAGCAGCTGTTCTATTTCAAAGACATTCTGATAATCTTTATCAAATCAGCAGAGAATTAGAAAGTGCTGCAAATGAAGTTGATCGGGTTAGGGAAGAGATTGAAAGACAGAGAGAATTTGAGCGGCTTGCTTGTATGAGGGATGAGTAGAATATTAAATAAAACAGCTTTATAGAGGTGTAATATGAAACAAAAACCAAACAATAAGGATCGTAAAACTTTAGAAGCGGAAGGCTGGATCTTTCCAGATGAAAATAAGAAGAATAAAGATGGAAGTTTACTCCCTGGCTGCAGTGATTTTTTTGTTGTATTGATTCAATTGAGTGTTTTAGCATATCAAGTTATTAATCTTGTTTGAGACTAGCTTATTAAAAAATATATAATTTATAAATGATTGAGAGGTTTGTAATGGCTCGTAATAAGTATAAAAAAAAGAAAAAAGAAGATGACGGTAAGCAAGGAATGGATGACAACTGGGTACCGGGTTGTGTCGATCTATTTATATTGCCTTTACAGATTAATATAGTTAGCTATCACTTTTTTACTAGAATTTAATGAGAAGAATAAAAGAAAAAAAGAGGTTGATTTAGGTGGGAAATAAAATATCTGTCGATCCAAATAAACTAGAAGACTTAGCAAATGACATAGTCTTACAGTTATCAACAATTGAGGAAGAATATAAGAATCTTCATATGGATCTCGTCAGTCTAATTAGCAGTGCTCCGGCAGAATACAGTCATTGTTTTTATCAAGTAGGTGATCCATGGGGAACAGGAAACCGATTAGCTGACCTCCTGAGTGAAATGGAGATCGACCTTCGAATGACAGCAAATAAATTTGCTGATGCTGATAACCTAGTCGGAAAACTGTATAAATTGCATGAAAAATATGGTGCATTAACAGCTATGGGGGCGTTGGCATCAAAACAACTTGCATTTTACGGTCTAGGATTTACTCAATTTATGAAAAGTGCCGATGATGTATATATTTATAGACATATGACTGCATTAAGTAAATTTTCCGATGTAGTTGATAATTCTAAACTAAAAAATGTAGCAAGAGCTATGTTAAATCCTACATATTTAATGAATAAATATAAGGATAAACCATTTTCAGATTTAATTCATAAAAAGGTTGCGAAATATTTACCAGATGATGTTGTTAAGTATACAGATAGTTCAAAAACTTTTTTTAGAGGGATTCGTAATAACACCTTAGATTCGACAAAATTTAAATCATTTGTTCAAACAGGAGCGAAATTTGCAAAAACAAATGCTGTTAGTACAGTATTATTAACAGGGGCAATGGAAGTAGGCGGTATGGGCCTGAAAGTTTCTGAAAACTATGCTAAATATGGAAACAACCCAGAGATATTAAAGCGAGAAAATGCAAAAGCTGTCGGAAATGCAATTAATAATACTGTAGCTATTTCAGGTGGGTCCATTGCTGGTGCTGTAGTTGGTGGAGCTTTAGGAAGCTTAGCTGGTCCAGTGGGTACGGTAATTGGTGCTACAGCAGGTTCTTTTGTAGGTGGACTTGTTGGAGAGAAAGCTGCTAAATTAACTGCCGGAATAGCAGAAAAAACTGCTTTAATATTGAAAGAGCCAATACATGATGGTCTTGAAGCTATTAAAGGCGGTTTAGAAAAAACAGGTAAAGTTGTTGAAGGTTTTAATAAGGGGGTGGAATTTGTCAATAATCAAATTGAAAGTACAATTGCTGATCCAATAGGAACAGTGAAACAAATAGGTAAAGGGTTATCAAAAGCAAAAGATACGGCGAATTCCTTAGTAGATGGAGTGAAGGATTTTCTTGATGATAAATTCTCATTTATTTAGGAGGACATATGAATACCATTCAATTAAGTATTGAGGAGCTAATTTTTTCATTTTATAGTGAAGGATTATATGAACAGGGTATTTCTATTAAAGAAACCTATTTTCCAACATTGCAAGATTCTGAGTTGAAACTAATGCTAGAATTTGCCTCACGTTCATTGTTAGCAAAAGAGATGATTATGGAAATAGATCATCAATATAAGATAAAACAGGAGTTTTCTTCATTTATTCATACCTTACATTATGCAGATAGAACAGTAAAGGCGTCAAAATTTAACCCTAACTTAGACGGAGAGGAAAGTATTTCATTTCATTTAAAAAATGGAGAGGTTTTTTTACATAAATTATTGCATGACCATCAAGTTCATTACATATCAAAAATACAAGAAGAAGAAATTTTATTAAACATTACTAAGTTTTTTACTATCAATCATTTAGACAAAAGTAGTGAACTGCTTTTTAAGTTGAAAAATGAAGAATTAGAAGACCTTTTAGAGGACGTAAGTCAATCTGGATCTTTACCAGAATCAGTTGTTCAGAAATGGGTAAGTAAAACGAAGAATTCTACTAGTCTCGTACAGTTTTTAGAGGATATCTCTATAAGGAACGGTAAAATGGATAGTTTACTTAGCTTAAAGTATGACTCAGAAAATAATCCAGAGCTTATCGATCTTTATTTTTTCATCCCAGGAAAAACCGAATGCTGGTTAGTTACAAGAGACCAAAATCTTGACCTCAATGTCCAAAAGGCAAATGAGTCATCGATTAAAAACCTTTTATTAAATGACAAGGTTCATTCAGTTTAAGGAGGCTAAAGTTTTGGTAAATGCTAAGCAAGAAAATAATGTGATAAAAATAAAAGGTTCAAAGTTTATGTACGGATGGATGGCTTCATTTGTTTTAGGGGGATTAATAGGCTGTTTCTTCTTACTTATAGAAGGTTTTTCTTTCGAATCTAAATATTCATTTGTTTATATTTTTGGGGGGATCGTTTTTTTTCCTATTTTTCTTTATTTAACACTTTGGTCCCTGCCCGGATTTATTCCAGGGAAAACATTATTAACAATTTCAGATGATGGAAATGGTAAAATTATTACAAAAAAAGGAACAGTTTTTATTGAAAATATCCGTAATATCGATTTAATTAGAAATCCCCTAAACTTAATCAATGATATTGTCATCGAAACCTTCGATAACAAAAAAATAAAAATTCGTACATATAATTTACTTGATGATCTTGATTATCAGGTGATAGTTGATAAATATATTTTTCCCAATATGACGGAAAATGCAAGAAAAGTGTGGGATCGTAAAGTAAATTTAGCTTTACTACTAAAGGAAGTAAAGTATGAACGTCAAGAGCATAAAATAGATTAAAACGATGTTCTAACATATTGATCGATCAGGCGCATTCTTAATAGAATTGCGCCTAATTCATGTGTCCAAAACAAAATGATTATCAAAAAAAATGTATCGTAAAATATTGACACAAAAATAAGGATATGATATTTAAAATTATGTATATATTAGCACTCAACAGGGGAGAGTGCTAAAATTAGATAAGCTACCTTTATTAATATTTCGAAAGGAGAGGTTAATATGGCAAAAAAAGAGTTTAAAGCCGAGTCTAAACGATTATTAGAAATGATGATTAACTCCATCTATTCACAACGTGAGGTATTTTTAAGGGAGTTAATATCAAATGCAAGTGATGCGATTGATAAAATTTATTATAAAGCATTAACAGATGATGCGTTAACATTTGACAAGGATAGCTATTACATAAAAGTATCTGCTGATAAAGAAAACAGAACATTAACAATCACAGATACTGGAATCGGCATGTCGAAAGAAGAGCTTGAAACAAATCTTGGAACGATAGCTAAGAGCGGCTCACTAGCATTCAAAACTGAAAATGAATTGAAAGATGGGCATGATATTATTGGTCAGTTCGGTGTTGGTTTTTATGCAGCATTTATGGTTGCTGATGTTGTCACTGTTATTAGTAAAGCATTAGGTAGTGATGAGGCCTATAAGTGGGAATCAACAGGTGCAGATGGATACACAATTGAGGCAATTGAGAAAGATACAGTAGGTTCTGAAATCATTTTAAAAATCAAAGAGAACACCGAAGATGAAAGCTATGATGAGTTTTTAGAAGAATATCGTTTAAAAGCAATCATCAAAAAATACTCCGACTTCATTCGCTACCCAATTAAGATGGATGTATCTGGTCAAAGACCGAAAGAGGGCAGTGAAAATGAATTAGAGGAATACAAGGAAGAACAAACGATCAATAGTATGGTTCCAATTTGGAGAAAGAATAAAAGTGAGCTTACTCCTGAAGACTACGAGAAATTTTATAATGAAAAACATTACGGTTTTGATAAGCCGCTTAAACATATCCACATTAGTGTTGATGGTACGATCAGATATAATGCCATTTTATATATTCCAGAAAAAACTCCTTTTGACTATTATTCAAAGGAATTTGAAAAAGGCTTGGAGTTATATTCAAATGGCGTATTAATCATGAATAAATGTGCTGATCTCCTTCCTGACTATTTCAGTTTTGTGAAGGGAATGGTTGACTCAGAAGATTTATCCCTTAATATTTCCAGAGAAATGCTGCAGCATGATCGCCAATTGAAACTTATCGCTAAAAATATAAATAAAAAAATCAAAAACGAATTGCAAAGCTTATTAAAAAATGAAAGAGATAAATATGAAGAGTTCTATAAATCCTTTGGAAGACAGTTAAAATACGGGGTATATAGTGATTTTGGAAGTAATAAAGAGGTCTTACAGGATTTAATCATGTTCTATTCGTCAAAAGAGAAGAAAATGGTTACCTTAGATGAATATGTAGCAAGAATGCCTGAGGATCAAAAATATATTTACTATGCTACAGGCGAATCTTATGAAAGAATTGAAAAGCTTCCACAAACTGAGTTAGTAACTGATAAAGGCTTTGAAATTTTATACTTTACTGAAGATATTGATGAATTTGCAATTAAAATGATCATGACATATAAAGAAAAAGAATTTAAATCTGTATCTAGTGGGGACTTAGGAATTGAGGCAGATGACAATGAAACAAGTACTTCTAAGGAAGACAGTGAAAACAAAGAGCTTTTTGACTATATGAAAACAATCCTTGGGGATAAAGTAAAGGATGTAAGGGTATCCAAACGATTGAAAACTCATCCAGTTTGTTTAGCAACAGAAGGTGAAGTAACAATCGAAATGGAAAAAATTCTGAGCGCAATGCCTGATAACCAAAATATTAAGGCTGATAAAATTTTAGAAATTAACGTGAATCATCATGTTTTCCAATCATTAAAAGACTCATTTGCAAATGATAAAGAAAAGGTTTCTTTGTACACAAATCTACTGTACAATCAGGCACTTCTAATTGAAGGATTACCGATAAATGACCCTGTTGAATTTACAAATAATATTTGTAAAGTTATGGTCTGATCTAAATGAAACATGAGCCCTACACATATAAGTGTAGGGCTTAATCTATTTTTTGTTCGGATCCTTTTAGATGTGTTCTTATAAAGGGTAGAGAAGTGTACTTCTGGTAAGTGAATAAGTAGAAGGAAATTTGTCACCCATTCTAACAATAATCGATTCATAATAGTATGGATTGGGTACAATAATAATTATTCAATAAGTATAAAACGATATGGGGAAAAGTCATACATAAAATATTTGGGTTCTTCAGGAGGTAGATTGAATGATCAATCATAAAGTGACGTCAATATTACACGATAAAATTAACATAATCAAAAGTGATGATAAATCTATATATTTAGTGGGACCGATAAATTTACCTGTTAATTTAGATGGAGAAACAACAAAGTTTCAATGGTATTGCTGGTTGCGCTGCGAGAATATGTCAGGACATTTTTGTGAGGATGGCTCATATAACACCGAAAAAATAATTGAAACTTTGGCTTCTTCCAATTTAGCAGAAATGCAGCAATCAAGTGTGCTTGTATATGGAGATTTTCAAAATTCTAATGACGCTCTCATCCGTATGCACAGTATTTGTCATACAGGCGATATTTTTGGGAGTAAACGCTGTGATTGTGGTTTTCAACTAAAACAAGCAATGAAGATGATTGTGACTCATGGCTCAGGAGCGTTATTTTATTTAGCAAATCATGAAGGTAGAGGCATTGGTTTATTCAGTAAAGCAATGGCATATGTCTTACAAGAAGAAGGTTTAGACACGGTGGAAGCAAATTTAGAGCTTGGGTTTGTAGACGATGCACGCAACTATGATGATGCTATAAAGGTGTTAAAAACACTGCGCTCGAATCCTGTCACACTAATAACAAACAACCCGAGAAAATTAGAAGCGTTAGAAAAATCAGGTGCAAATCTTTCAGGCCGAGTACAATTATGGGGCGATATCTCCGAATATAATAAAAAATATTTAGAAACAAAAGTCGTTCGTTCAGGGCATTTAAGAACAGAAAAATCGGATGAATGATCGTTTATTAATAGGTTGGAAAAACATCTAATCTTAGTGAAAAAAAGTCCTTCATTGCTGTTATGAAGGACTTTTCTTATACAAATTTAGTATTATAGACCTTCATCGATGCCTTTTTGAATTCCTGTCCCTAATTGAATCCCATATTAGAGCCTTAAAATCCTATTGAACAGTTTATATAATTATATAGTAGAAAAATATCTTATTTAAAACGGATTGTTGATATAATTAGATGTGAAAATAGGGAAAAGGAAGGCTCAGCAAATATGTATTTAATGGATTATCATCATCATACAAATCATTCATTTGATTCAAAGGCAATTATGAGAGAAGTTTGTAAAGAAGCAATAAATAAAGGTTTGAATGAAATATGTTTCACAGAGCATTTTTCTCTTAATCCTGTTGTCCCTACATATGGTCATATGGATTTTGAAAAATACTTTCAAGATATTAAGGAATGCAGAGATCAATTCGAGAGCCAATTAATCGTAAAAGCTGGTATAGAAATTTGCGAGCCTCATCAACTTATAAATGAATACACCCAAGCGTTTAAATCACTTGATTTGGATTTTATTTTAGGTTCTGTACATAATATTAATAATGATAAACTGAGAATCTTTCTTGGGAATAAGTCGAATCTTATTGCTTATCGGGAATATTTCACTGAAGTATATAATATGGTAAGTCAAGCAGATATTGATGTTATTGCTCATCTGGATTTGTTAAAACGATATGCGATTCAGACAGTTGGAAATTTCAAATTTCATGAAGTTAAAGATCTGATAGAGTCTATTTTAACAAAAGCGATTGAGAGAAATATTGGTATAGAAATAAATACCTCAGGTCTAAGAGGGAAATTAAATGAATCGCTTCCATCCATTCATGTTATTAAGCTATATAAAGAATTGGGTGGTGAAATCTTAACGATAGGTTCTGATTCTCATACAGTTGAAACTGTCGGGTCTCATCTATTTGAAGCGATTGAGATGGCAAAGGAATGCGGTTTTAAGTACATGTTTAAGTATGAAAAAAGAAATCCGATTGCTGTTAAATTATAAAAGAAAGAATTAAGATATTTTTAATTCGAGAAAAAGAGTAATTCCAACTTGACTGATTGGAATAATTGTAATATAGTTTGTTTTGTTATTTAAATATATTATAAAAAGGGAGATTATGATGAACACCATTCTTATTATTGTTAACATCATTATTTTTTTATTACTTATAATGGGTTTGTTCATGATGCAGAAAAAACATGTTTCATTTTCTAAACGTATTTTTACTGCATTAGGTTTAGGGCTAGTATTTGGTGTAATTATACAATTAATCTACGGAGCAACTTCCGAAGTAACGATAGGTACGATAGATTGGTTTACAATTGTAGGTAGCGGTTATGTAAAACTATTACAAATGATTGTCATGCCACTTGTATTCGTTTCAATTGTTGGTGCATTTACTAAGTTAAAATTAACCAAAAATATTGGGAAAATTAGTTTTCTTGTTATTGGAATTCTTCTTGGTACAACAGCTATTTCTGCTGCAGTTGGAATCGGATCAGCATTAGGTTTTGGTCTTGATGGTATTCAATTAACACAAGGTGATGCTGAAGCAACTCGTAATATGGAATTAGAAGAAAAAGTTGTTACTGTACAGGATGTCACGATTCCTCAACAAATTCTTCAATTAATTCCAAGTAATCCGTTCTTAGATTTAACTGGTGCTCGTCCAACATCTACAATTGCTGTTGTTATATTTGCAGCCTTTGTTGGAATGGCATTCCTCGGAGTAAAGCGTAAGGATCCAGAACATGGAGAATTTTTTGCGAAAATTATCGATACGTTATATGCAATTACAATGAGAATCGTTACCCTTGTTCTACGATTAACACCATACGGTATTTTTGCGTTAATAACAAAGGTTACAGCAACAAGTGATTATGTAGCGATTGCAAAATTAGGTAAATTTGTCATTGCATCATATGTTGCATTAATTGTGATGTTTATTGTTCATCTTATCTTGTTATCTCTTGCTAAACTCAGTCCTGTTAGATATGTGAAAAAAGCTATGCCAACATTAACATTTGCTTTTACATCACGTTCAAGTGCAGGTACATTGCCTTTAACAATTAAAACACAAACGAAGGATTTTGGTGTATCTGAAGGAATTGCAAACTTTGCAGGCTCATTTGGACTATCAATCGGTCAAAATGGCTGTGCGGGAATATACCCGGCAATGTTAGCTGTAATGGTTGCACCGGCTGTTGGTATTAATCCAACAAGTCCAGCTTTCATTATTACACTTATCATAGTAGTTGCAATTAGTTCATTTGGTGTCGCTGGAGTTGGTGGTGGTGCTACATTTGCTGCGCTTATCGTCTTATCAGTGATGAACCTTCCAATTGAAATTGCTGCCCTCGTTATTTCAGTTGAGCCACTAATCGACATGGGACGCACAGCATTGAACGTAAGTGGTGCTATGGTATCTGGTGTACTAACTGGAAAAGCAACAGGTGAATTAGATAAAGAAGTTTACAAGCAACAACAAATCGTTGAAGCATAAAATGATATAGAAGACATTCATTGTCTTTGAACCCTGTGGAAATCAAATACTACAGGGTTTTTTGTAATGAAAAATTCTTTATATAAACACTGCCAATTATGAAAAAAATGAAGCGGGTGGAAATAATATGCTTGAGAAATACTTAAAACCTACTTGACTTATAGGAATAGTGAAGCTATCATAAAATTAAAATTTTTCATAAAAGTGAATAGTAAGAATTGTTGAAACATGTCATTATATGTATCATATTGTTTATAAGGTTTATATTTCTATGTGAGGTGGATAATCGTTGCAACTTCAGGTATTGAACAGTCCGTTTAATCAGGAGCAAGCAGAGCTCCTTAATCAACTATTGCCAACTTTAACAGAATCACAAAAAGTCTGGCTAAGCGGTTTTTTGGCTGCTTCCCAAACTGTTTCTGTTACAGCTACATCAGATGCACCATCAGCAGGACTTCCTGCTAACAACACTGCAAATCCAATTTCAAAAGAAGTAACAATTCTGTTCGGGTCACAGACTGGTAATGCACAAAGCTTAGCTGGAAAGGCAGCTAAGACACTTGAAGGTCAAGGTTTTCAAGTTACTGTATCGTCAATGAGTGATTTCAAGCCAAACAATTTGAAGAAAGTCAAAAACCTTCTAATTGTTGTTAGTACACATGGTGAAGGTGATCCGCCGGATAACGCATTGTCATTCCATGAGTTCCTACATGGAAAACGTGCACCAAAGCTTGAAGATTTTCGTTTTTCTGTGTTATCACTTGGAGACAGTTCGTATGAATTTTTCTGTCAAACTGGTAAAGACTTTGATAAACGACTTGAAGAGCTTGGAGGCACACGCCTTTATCAGCGCGTAGATTGTGATCTTGATTTTGATGAGCCGGCTTCAGAATGGATCGAAGGAGTTTTAGGCGGTTTTAGTGAAGCACATGGTGGAAGTGCAGCCATTGCACAAGCTGTTACAACACAAGCAATTGAATCTGAATATTCGCGAACAAATCCGTTTAAAGCTGAGGTACTTGAGAATATTAATTTGAATGGCCGTGGTTCAAATAAAGAAACGCGCCATCTTGAAATATCGCTTGAGGGATCAGGTCTCACATATCAACCAGGAGACAGCCTCGGTATTTATCCTGAGAATGACCCAGAACTTGTTGATATACTTTTAGAAGAATTAAAATTAGAATCAACAGAAAATGTAACAATCAACAAGCAAGGAGATGTTCGTCCGCTTAAAGAAGCACTCATTTCCAATTTTGAAATAACGAATTTAACAAAGCCCCTTCTTGAACAGGCGGCAAAACTAATCAAAAATGAGGAATTACAAGAGCTTTTATCGCCGGGCAATGAAGCAAAAGTAAAAGCATATTTAGAAGGTCGCGATTTACTTGATTTAGTCCGCGATTTTGGTCCATGGAATGTAACTGCACAAGAATTCATATCGATTTTAAGAAAAATGCCTGCCAGACTTTATTCGATTGCAAGCAGCCTAGAAGCAAATCCTGAAGAAGTGCATGTAACAATTGGTGCTGTCCGCTATGATGCACATGGACGTGAAAGAAAAGGTGTATGCTCGATTTTATGTGCAGAACGTTTGCAGCCAGGTGACACACTGCCGGTTTATATTCAGCATAACCAAAACTTTAAACTGCCAGAGAACCCTGATACTCCGATCATTATGGTTGGACCAGGAACAGGAATTGCACCATTTCGTTCCTTTATGCAGGAACGTGAAGAAATAGGTGCTGAAGGTAAATCATGGGTATTCTTCGGTGACCAGCATTTTGTTACGGATTTCCTTTATCAGACAGAATGGCAAAAATGGTTAAAAGATGGCGTGTTATCGAAAATGGATGTAGCATTTTCACGTGATACAGAGGAAAAAGTATATGTGCAGCACCGTATGCTTGAGAATAGCAAAGAATTGTTCCAATGGCTTCAAGAAGGAGCAGTTGTTTACATTTGTGGAGATGAGAAAAACATGGCACATGATGTTCATAACACTCTACTTGACATTATTGAAAAAGAAGGCAGCATGAACCGTGATCAAGCGGTTGAATTTCTTGCTGATATGCAACAACAAAAACGTTACCAACGAGATGTTTACTGATTTTAACTTGAAAGGGGTTTATTCTCAACATGGGGAATGAAATATTAAAAGCGCCAGAAGGCCCTCCAAGCGATGTAGAGCGCATTAAAGAAGAAAGTAACTATTTGCGTGGAACACTTCGTGAATCCATGCTTGACCAAATTAGTGCAGGTATTTCAGATGATGACAACCGTTTAATGAAACACCATGGCAGCTATTTACAAGATGACCGAGACTTACGTAATGAGCGTCAAAAGCAAAAGCTAGAACCTGCGTATCAGTTCATGTTACGTGTTCGTTTACCAGGGGGTGTGGCAACACCAGATCAATGGCTGGTTATGGATGATTTATCACAAAAATACGGTAACAGTACATTAAAACTGACAACACGTATGACATTCCAACTGCACGGTATTTTAAAATGGAATATGAAGAAAACGATTCAGGGCATCCACGCTTCTCTTATGGACACAATTGCTGCTTGTGGTGATGTAAACCGTAATGTGATGTGTAATCCAAACCCTTATCAATCTGATATTCATTTGGAAGTATATGAATGGGCGAAAAAACTAAGTAATGATTTATTACCACGTACAAGAGCCTATCATGAAATTTGGCTTGATGAAGAAAAAGTTGCCAGCACACCTGAAGTAGAAGAAGTTGAACCAATGTACGGCCCGCTTTATTTGCCACGTAAATTTAAGATTGGTATCGCGGTACCGCCATCAAACGATATTGATGTGTATTCGCAAGATCTTGGACTCATTGCGATTGTTGAAGATAACAAACTAATTGGTTTTAATGTGGCAATCGGTGGAGGTATGGGGATGTCTCATGGTGATAAGGCGACATATCCTCAGCTTGCCAAAGTAATCGGCTTCTGTAAGCCAGAGCAGATCTATGACGTTGCGGAAAAAATCATTACGATACAACGCGACTATGGAAATCGATCTGTCCGTAAAAATGCTCGTTTTAAATACACAGTTGATCGTCTAGGTCTTGAAACAGTTGTAACAGAGCTTGAAAACCGTCTTGGCTGGAAACTTGATGAAGCGAAGCAGTTTCATTTTGACAGCAACGGAGATCGTTACGGATGGGTAAAAGGCGTAAAAGGAAAATGGAATTTTACGCTGTTTGTTGAAGGTGGCCGTGTTACTGATTATGATGATTATAAGTTAATGACAGGCTTGCGCGAAATTGCTAAAATTCATACAGGTGATTTCCGTCTGACAGCAAATCAAAACCTAATCATTGCAAATATATCAACACAACAAAAGAAAAAAATTAATGATCTTATCGAACAATACGGTTTAACTGATGGCAATCATTATACTGCACTTCGTCGCAGCTCAATGGCATGTGTTGCCCTGCCAACATGTGGATTAGCGATGGCAGAGGCAGAACGCTATTTACCTACTTTGATTGATAAAATTGATGAGATTATCGATGAAAACGGCTTACGTAATGAAGAAATTACAATCCGTATGACAGGATGTCCAAATGGTTGTGCGCGACACGCGCTTGGTGAAATTGGCTTTATCGGAAAAGCACCAGGAAAATACAATATGTATCTTGGAGCAGCTTTCGATGGCAGCCGTCTAAGTAAAATGTATCGCGAAAATATTGGGGAAGACGAAATCTTAAAAGAGCTGGGAGTCCTTCTGCCTCGCTATGCAAAAGAACGTGAAGCAGGCGAACATTTCGGTGATTTTGTTATCCGTGCTGGAGTCATTAACGCAACAACAGACGGTACGAATTTCCACGAGTAATTGAAGTATGTTTTGAGATAAGAATCATTTTTGTCTCTTTAAAAAGTAAATAGAATTCAAAAAGAAACAGAGGTGACTCAATTTGGGTCACCTCTGTTTCATTTGTACTTATCAATTCTTTTTACACTCCTATCTATTAAACTGAGTACTTAAAAAGATATAACTGCAATGTTTGAAAAAATATTTTCTAAACAGTATGTGATTTTTTAAGAATTGTTTACTAATACTCAGTAATAGAGGTACATTAGACTATTAGTAGATATACAATTGGTTTGGATAAAGAGAATAGCTGACTTGTCTACAGGAGGAGCTAAAGAGTTCTGACATAATATGAACTTTTTATGCGCCTTTTTATTTTACAATCAGAATTTATAACCTAAGGATGATAGTATAAGCCAAGCTTTTCTAATCTTTTTATCTAAATTAAACTGAAGCGAGGGAATGGAAAATGGAATAAATGATGTGTGAAATGAAATGATGTCCTCTATGATGAATATGATGGTTGGAATGAAAGAAAAAGCTTAAAGGATTCATAGATTAATAAATAAAAAAATACCCCTTTTTCAAATTTTTTTTGAAAAAAGGGGTATGTCTTTACTCTGAAAACGCCGATTATCCCGCTATATAGTCTATGAAGTTTGACTTGTAATAAAGCTAATTTGCTCTGTTTTTTTATAATAAATAATCTTGAGATTTTCAATAATTTCTTCTTGCCACAATGGATCTCCGATTTTTCCTGCATAAAGATATAAATCTAAAAAATCATTTACTAATACGTTATCTTCTTGAATGCTCATAAACATTCTCCTTTCTTATCTTCAAAAGCTAAGCTCTTCTGGAATTAGCACCGTACAGGATTAAACTGTGGTTGCTGAGGTTTCTTAGGACCAGTTCCTCCACCTCTCTGGATAAGAGATATTATTTCATACTATATTAATCGGGATAATTGGAATTGTCAATGGATTTGAATGGTTATTTTTGATATTCATCGTTTGATTTATTTGTGTGTATACCCTCAATAAAAAGCTTGTGAAAAGTGTTAGCGGGAAATTTTTTGCACATTAATAAACGAATAAAATCAAAAATAGTAGTTAAATTCTTGATTTATATACATTCCCCATAATTAAATACAACATTCAAAAATATGGTTATAATAGATATAATTAGCATTTTATTAATAAAAATCAGCTGGAGGTAGTAGATGGTAGACGTTATGACAGAAACAAATATTCGATGCTCACTTGACAAAGTGTCAGAATACGCAGCAAATCCTGACAATGCACCTAAGTGGTATGTTAATATTCATTCAGCTGAATGGCAAACACCAAAACCGCTATCAATTGGTTCACGTATTGCTTTTAAGGCAAAATTCTTAGGGCGAGAACTTGCGTATGTATATGAAATTGTCGAATTTATAAAAGGGCAAAAACTTGTCATGAGAACAGCCGATGGGCCATTTCCAATGGAAACTACCTATACATGGGAAGTGATTGAGGACAATTTAACACGAATGACTTTACGAAATAAAGGGAATCCCTCAGGTTTTTCAGCGCTGTTTGCTCCCTTCATGTCGACAATGATGACAAGGGCAAATAAGAAAGACTTACGTAAAATTAAAGAGATACTTGAGACAACATATGGAGAGAAATGATGGATGATAAAGAAAGGATAACAAAACATAAAAGTGTTTTTATTATTGAATATCACAGCCTGTAGAAGACATAAGCATATGTTACAAATAAACAAAATTTACCCCATTCATAATAGAGTGGGGTGTAGTTTTCATTATAAAAAATAAAAAGGACTCTATAATAGAGTCCTTTGATCAATTATGCTTTGTTTACGTTAGTTGCTTGAGGTCCACGTTGACCTTGTTCAACTTCAAACGTTACTTTTTGGCCTTCTTCTAAAGATTTGTATCCTTCGCCTTGGATAGCTGAGAAATGTACGAATACATCATCTCCACCTTCAACTTCAATGAAACCGAAACCTTTATCAGCGTTAAACCATTTTACTGTACCTTGTTGCATGTTTGTTTCCTCCTGTGTGGATATTCCCACAATTTATTACTATAGTTGCTCAATTAGAAATCAAAGGTGAAAAGTTAGTATACTTATTCTTTCCTTACAGACCGAACAAAAATAATTCTTATTTAGCATAACAGATAGCGCATTGTAAAGCAAATGGATAATATTGATTATTTTTTATTATTTTCTTAGGTAAAAAGAGATATTGTTTCATGTGTAAAGAATATTTAAATGATCAGTTCAGCTATTACATCTCATTTATTTTTACCAAACAAATAATCCAACGATCATAGCGCTTAATAGGGAAACAGCCATTCCGCTAACTAATAGCTTCCAAACATTTTTACCGATTACCTCGGAACCTTTTTCACCGAAAATAGAGTTATAAGTTCCATAAATCATGCCAACAGTACTAAAGTTCGCGAATGAGGTCAAGAACGTTACAGCTACCGCAACTGTGTGCGGGTCCAATTCATTTAAATGGTTCTTTAAGTCCATCATCGCCACAAATTCATTTGTTGAGATTTTAATTCCCATTAATGAAGCAACATACATGGCATCTTGACCACCTAAACCAAGCAAGAAAGCAAATGGGCTAAAAATGACACCAAAAATCTTTTCAATTGTCAATCCATTGACTAAGAAACCAAGAATACCGTTCAGGGCACTTGTTAAAGCAACATATCCGATGACCATCGCTAAGATAACGATTACCATGTTCATGCCGACAAGCATACTGTTTGAGATCGTAGAAAAGAAATCTTTACGCTCTTCTTTTGGAGGAACATATACAATGTCTTCGTCTTTGCTAACTTCTACAGGATGTAAAATACTTGCAATCAATAGTGCGTTTAAGCAATTTAACGGGATAGCAGCAAAAACATACTCGGCAGGAACCATCGTCAAATATGCCCCAATAATCGAACCGCTAATACTGCTCATGCTCATAATTCCAAATGTCAATAAGCGGTTGTTCTTAAGAACAACAAGTTGTTGACGGATAACGGCAAGAGCTTCGGTGTTTCCAAGAAACATCATTTGAATTGAGAAAAAGCTCTCTAACTTAGGTAATCCAGAAATTTTCGAAATCACCCAGCCGACTTTATTAATGATCCAAGTCATGATACCGAAATAAGTCAATATATCGAAGAAAGTAACAATGAAAATAATTGGCATTAAGGCGCTAAAGAAGAAATCAACCGTTTCGTTAGCCATTACTGAAGGAAAAACAAACGAGATTCCAGAATTAGCGCATGCTACCAACCAAGTAAAGAAGGAAGCAATCTTATCAATTGTCCATGCTCCTACTGTAGTTGTTAGCATAAACCATGTAATGAGCAATTCAACAATGAATAAACTAAGGATTGACCGCCACTTAACGATTCGTTTTGCAGGCGAGCAAAGGTAGACGAGACCGGTGACAACCAATATTCCGAGGATATTTAATAAAAAGAACATGTATAACAACTCCAGATGAAATTTTACCCAAATAAAAACTCTTATTTCTTCACACCTTCAGCAGCAAGACAGAAAGTATGAAAAAATAAGAGCATGTATGAAAGGGAATGATCAAAGTTTACGATCCCATAAGCTTTTTCTATTTTTTTCACACTTCCTTGTAGTCCGGCATTTAAAAGCGGCTGCCAGGTAGAAACTATCAGACCATTGTAAACTGATATTATACAAGGAAACTAATTTGAGATTTTTTTAGGAATAAAGATTATATTATACTAGTGTTTATCATGAAACAACGTCATTATCCAATGTTGTAAAATTAATATTTATCATAAAATTAGGTTAATTTCTATCCATTTTTACTCATAGGTTACAAAGATGTTTATCATTATTGTAATATTTTAAAATGACGGGAATGTATGAAAGAGCAAAATTCATTATGGTGTAAGTGGGTTAAAGACGATTACACATAACAAATACCCCCTCTCTAAAAGGATAATAGGGTAATTTTACATGTTTTTAGAAGGCTCTTTTCAAAGAGATTGTTGCTTTTAAAATGAAAACTATATAAAGTTGATTGGAGCAGATTGCGAGACTCCTGCATAGAGCAGCGGGACAGGTGAGACTCATGCAGGCGTTTACGCCGAGGAGGCACACCGCCCGACTTGGTAAATAGTACAAAGTTTGCAAAAACAGCCTTTTAGAAAGTAGCTTTATTCTCTATTTAGTTACTTATTGTTTTGCGCGGCTTAAGCGTTCAATTGTTAAAGCAAGTAAAGCTGTTCGTTTAGAAAGAGAGCTTAAATCTACGTACTCATTTGTTTCACTATGAGAAAACTCACCAAGCGGTCCCATTCCATCGACAGTTGGAATTCCTTCTGTTGAAGTATAGGATGCATCCGAACCACCTCCTGAACTCACTTCACGAATCGACATCCCCAATTCTTCCCCTACAGATCGAATAATGTGAAGTAGCTCTTCTGTACCTTCAACCTTCTCCATTGGGGGTCTATCGATTTTTCCGCTAAGCTTTGTTTCTGTTCCTGAAACATATTCTTCATGAGCAATTTCGTTTATTTTACTTGTTATTTCTTCTGCTTGTTTCATATTTTTTACCCTTACATCCACATGAGCCGTAGCATTGGAAGGAATTGTATTGGTTGAAATCCCACCCTCAATTAAGCCGACATTAACAGATAATCCTGTCTCGTAATCGTTTAATTTTTGGAGTTTAATAATCTTATGGGCAAGTTCCTCTATAGCACTCCTGCCGCTCTCCGGTTCAACACCTGCATGGGCACTTTTACCTTTTACTTCGAAAACAAAACATCCAACTCCTTTTCTTTCCGTAACAATGCCATCATTTGGTCGTCCAGATTCAACAACAAGTGAATAGTCCTTTTGCTTAGCTGCTTCTTTTATAATGGCTTTTGAGGTAGGGGAACCAATTTCTTCATCACTATTAAAAATAATATGAACATTTTTATAAGCATCCGAACCGCTTGCTTTTAAAGCTTTTAATGCAAAGAGAACGGCAACATGGCTTGCTTTTTCATCACTCACACCTGGTCCATATGCCTTATTGCCAATGACTTTATAAGGTCTTTTTTTAACCTCGCCTGCTGGAAAAACGGTATCCATATGGGCAATAATGATTATTTTCGGTTGACTGTCATGATCGTGCATGATTTCAAGATGGTTTCCATATTTGGATTCCCGATGAACCTTTACATTCATGCCAAGGTCTTCAAACTGTTTTCGAATCAGTGTACCAACTTTATCTACTCCTTCTTTATGAAAAGAACCGCTATCAATGTTCACTAATTGTTCTAATAAGCTCTTCATTTCTGGTAGTCTGCTTTCAAGGTACGTTTCTACATTATTCATTCAAAATACCTCCTATTGATCATAATTGTTCCATTCCTCAAACATCTATCTTTCAAACGTTAATTTTTAATAGCCTAATTTTAGAACAATTCCTGATTTTACTATTCATGTGGTTACAGACTACGTTTTTTAAAAAAATCATATAAAATCAATGTACATTTTTAATTTGTAGTATTTTTAATCAAGATTATGAGTGATAAGCTAATAAAATTATCAATAAATATAAAATTGATTTTCCTGTATCAAAACTTAAAATAGATGTTGAAGGTTTCAGAAGAATTTGATAAAATGAAAGAAATGAAAAGGCTATATGTAACTGGCGAAACGCGGATAACCGCGAGGGAGCATATAGTGTCGTAGCCGTTCGCCTGGGCAGAGGTAAGGGAAGTATTTCCCTTACCTCTTTCTGTATATAAGGAGAGGATATTAAAGTAAATACTACTGTTATATTCCGATATTTTAGAAAATACAGATATCATTATTTTTGATTATTGGTAAGGACACTTGCTTAAAATAAACTATCACTATATAAAGAGGAGAATCCATTATGACTACAATCACTTTAGATAAAGTTAAAACTATTAAAACGTTAAATAATATTGCAGAAAGCGGGCTAAATGTATTTAATACAGAGCGTTTTACAATTGATAATGACAGTGAAAACCCAGATGCCATCGTTCTTCGCAGCTTTAACATGCATAACATGGAATTAAACAATAATTTAAAAGCTATTGCACGTGCTGGAGCAGGTGTTAATAATATTCCGGTCGATAAATGTACAGAACAAGGAATTGTTGTTTTTAATACACCTGGTGCGAACGCTAATGCTGTAAAAGAAATGGTTCTAACTTCATTAATGGCTTCTTCTCGTAACCTTTTTGCCGGTGTAGAATGGACAAAGACATTAGATGGTGAAGGCGATCAAATTCCTAAGCTTGTTGAAGCAGGGAAAAAACAATTTGTTGGGAAAGAAATCAAGGGGAAAACTTTAGGTGTCATTGGTTTAGGTGCAATTGGTGCCCTTGTTGCGAATGATGCACTTGATTTAGACATGGATGTTATTGGATTTGATCCGTTTATCTCTGTTGATACAGCTTGGAATTTATCTAGAAATGTACAACGTGCAATGACGCTTGAGCAATTGTTTGCTAACTCAGATTATATTACTGTGCACGTTCCTTTAACGAATGACACAAAAGGAATGTTTAACAATGAAACATTTGCCATCATGAAGCCGGGAGTTCATATTTTGAATTTCTCACGTGGTGAGCTTGTAAATGAAACAGATATGGAAGCAGCACTTGAAAGTGGAAAAGTTGGTAAATATATTACAGACTTCCCGAATGCTAATGTATTGAAAATGAAAAATGCAGTTCCGATTCCACATCTTGGTGCTTCTACAAAAGAATCAGAGGAAAACTGTGCTATTATGGCAGCACGTCAAGTGAAAGAATTTCTAGAAACAGGAAATATCAAAAACTCAGTGAATTTCCCAAATGCTTCAATTCCTTATACAGGAAAGCGTCGTGTAGCAGCTTTCCATAAAAACGTACCGAACATGGTTGGTCAAATTACATTGGCTTTCTCTAGTTACCATTTAAATATCGCAGACATGGTTAACAGAAGCCGCGGGGAATACGCGTATACGCTAATTGACATTGACAATGAGGTAAATGCGGATATTATTCCTGAATTAGAGGAGAAAATTAAAGAAATCGAAGGTATCGTGACAACTCGTATCATCTAAGTATCCTTCCTTTAAAAAGATAACAAGAAAGGGTTAACACATTGTCACTTTCTTGCTCAAATGAATAAATTTCTTAGCATAGTCTCAACTTCTGTATGAAGTTGGGGCTATTTTTATATAGAAAATAACACTTGTGAGTATAGATACGCTCTATTCAGTGTTCATATGCTCTTTACAAATAATTAAGAACAGCATTATAATTATGTTAACTTTTAATGAGAGTAGGTTAACATATGAAAGTAAAAAAACTAATCTATGTTTCAATGTTTGCAACAATTATGGGAGCATTAGGGCTTCTTCCTCCCATCTTTACAGGGGTTTCTCCAGTACCAATTACTTTACAAACATTGGGTGTCATGTTGTCAGGAAGTGTATTAGGAGCACGTTTTGGTCCAAAATATGCTGCTTTAAGTCAGATCTTATTTTTATTACTTGTCATGACTGGTTTACCTCTATTATCTGGCGGCAGAGGTGGAATCGGTGTGTTTTTTAGTCCATCCGGAGGGTACCTCATCGGCTGGATCCTTGGTGCATATGTGATCGGATTTTTAGCTTATCGTATGAAAAGCGTATCATTTATTAAGATTTTGCTTGCTAATATTTTGGGTGGTATTTTAGTAGTTTATTTATTTGGTATTCCCATTCAAGCATTGATGATGAATGTTTCTATAGATCACGCAGCACTGCTTAGTCTTGTGTATATACCAGGTGATCTTTTGAAAGTAATTGTTGCTTCATTGCTTGCTGTAAAATTGCAACATTCTATACCGATTTCCGAAAGGCTGGAGGTTTAATGAAAATTACTAGCACTTATAAGAGTTTTGCTGAAAGGGCTGACAATCGGATTGCGATTGTTACAGATGACGAAAGGGTTACATATGGTGATTGGTTGAACTTAGTGCAGCGAACAGCTGCCTCTTTTTATAAAGAAACGGTCATCAATAAAAGAGTTGCTTTATTCTTGCCAAATGGCCGATTGTTTTTACAACTTTTCGCTGGTGCAAGTGAAGCTGGCTGGGCAAGTATTGTTGGTGATATGAGATGGAAAGAAAGGGAAATAGTGGAACGTCTTCAACAAGTAACACCTGATCTCATTATTGCTGATGAAAAGATGAAGGAATTTTTTCATCAGCATCCAATAAAGACAATTTTTTCAGATGAGATTGAGGAATGGCTAGGTTCTAATATCGATATTCAAGACAAGGATGAAAATGTCCCTTTTTACATTGGTTTTACCTCTGGTTCAACAGGGCAACCAAAAGCCTTTATACGATCCCATCATTCATGGATTGAAAGTTTCCGATGTAATCAAGTAGATCTTGAGATGACGGAAAAAGAACATGTATTAATCCCTGGTTCATTTGTAAATTCTACTTTTTTATATGGAGCCTTAAGTACTTTATTTTTAGGTGGAACGATCTACGTGTTGAAAAAATTTTCACCAGCACGGTTGATGAATTCCTTACGTACTTATCCGATTTCTACTGTATATGTCGTACCGACTATGATTCAAGGACTATTAAATGCTGGTTATTTTCATGAACAATCTGTTTCTTTTATATCGACAGGGGCGAAATGGCTGCCCAGTGTAAAGTCAAAAATGCGCCAGCAGTTTCCAAATGCAACTTTTTATGAGTTTTACGGATCATCAGAGCTTAGTTATGTTTCGGTTTTAAAGAATGATGAACAAGTTAGCTATGCAGATTCAGTTGGCAGGGTGTTTCATAATGTTGAAATTAGTATTCGGAATGAAAAAGGACGAGAAGTAAAGGTCGGGGAAGATGGAATATTGTATGTGAAAAGTAAAATGCTTTTTGATGGTTATTTAAATAATGAGCAAGAAACAAAGAAAGTATTACAAGGTGAGTGGGCGACTGTATATGATATTGCAAAAATAGATGAGAAGGGGTATATATACTTACTTGGTCGGCAAAATGACATGATTTTATATGGTGGTATGAATATATACCCTCAAGAAATTGAACAAGTATTAAAAAGATATGAAGGGGTCGATGAAGCAGTTGTTTTGGGAATCGATGATGAATATTGGGGAGAGAAAGTAGCTGCATTTATTAATGGAAATGTGTCTTTACCTTTATTGAAATCATATTGTCTTAAGACTTTATCATCTTATAAAATTCCACAGATATGGAGAAAAGTAGATACGTTTCCGTATACAACTGGAGGGAAAATTTCACGCCAAGAAATAAAAAAGTTGTTTGAGAAAGGAGCATTAAAATGACAAGGGCGGTGATCGTGAAGGCTAAGCGTACAGTTATAGGGAAAAAAGATGGTTTCTTAAAGCAGTATAGCCCTGAACAATTAGCGGCATTTGTTATTAGAGATATCGTTCAAGATCTTACCGAACCGGTTGATGATATCATTTTGGGAAATGTGGTAGGTCCCGGGGGAAATATTGCAAGGCTATCAGCATTGGAGAGTGGTCTGCCTTATTCTGTTCCAGGCGTTACGATTGACCGGCAATGTGGATCTGGATTAGAAGCAATTCGCATTGCATGTCACCTCATCCAAGGTGGAGCTGGAGAAATATTTCTTGCAGGCGGTGTTGAAAGTACCAGCCAATCTAAGTACGAAAAAAGAGCCCGCTTTTCTCCTGACCATATTGGTGACCCTGACATGGGCGTTGCTGCTGAGTATGTTGCAGAAAAGTACGGGATTACTAGGAGCATGCAGGACGAATACGCTCTTCTAAGTTATAAAAGAGCGATGCATTCCTTAAAAAATAACTATTATTCTGATGAACTTGTAAAAATTAATGATGTTTCCTTACAAGATGAACGCTTAAATCCCAAGTTGAACTATGAGAGAATGCTGCATCGATTATCCCCTTGTTTTAAGGAAAATGGAACGGTAACACTAGGGAATTGCTGTGGAATTAATGATGGGGCAGCAGCGGTTCTTATTATGTCTGAGGGAAAAGCTGAGGAATTAGGATATCAGCCTGTCCTGCGTTTTGTCGATAGTATTGTAACAGGGTTGAATCCCAACTATCCTGCAACTGGCCCGATACCAGCTGTTTCAAAAATTTTATTTAAACATTCTTTATCAATTCGGGACATTGACTTGATTGAATTAAATGAAGCGTTTGCTTCAAAGGTAGTGGCATGTGCAAGAGAGCTTGGGATTCCTTATGGGAAATTAAACATAGAAGGCGGCGCCATTGCTTTAGGCCATCCATATGGGGCTTCAGGAGCCATATTGGTGACACGATTATTTTATGAAGTGCAGCGTTACAAAGTAAACTATATCATCAGTACGATTGGCATTGGCGGAGGTATTGGGATCGCAATATTATGGGAGAGTATGATATGAAAAAAGTTACAACGATTGTGACGATTACTGAAGAAATGGTGCAAAACTATGAAGCGATTGTTGGAAAACAAAACAGGTTACCACCAACCTTTCCGATGATTTTATACCGATATATCAAGGTTCCATGGGAATTCCAGGCAGCACCGATTCATCGAAAACAGACATGTGAATGTTTCAAAGAACTTTTCAGTGGTGAAAGTTATCGCTGTGTTGTGACACTTGAACAAGAAATACAAAAAGGAAAATATATGTTTTACACCCAATCTCTCGTAGGGTATAACAAAGAAGGAAGCGAGTGTTTTCGATGTGTGTCCGAATTAGTCGTTCGTTTACCATAACAGAAGAAAAAATGATGAAGTACGCCTCTCTTTCAGGGGATTTTAATCCCATTCATCTTTATCAAGATGAAGCTGAACGTTCTGGATTTAAGGCACCGATTGCCCATGGTATGTTAACAATGGGCCTCTCACTTGATATCGTTTCTTCTTTTACCGAAAAGGGAATGATGGTTTTTACGTTTCAGATGCAGTTTCTAAAACCAATCTATATGAATGATACGATTCATTTAGTTGCCAAAATAATGTTGGAGGGGGAAATAGTCGATCTTTTCATTGAAGGCAGGAATAATGAAAATGAAGCGGTGGTGAGGGGGAAATTATCATTGGCAGATGGTGATTATATAAAAAAAGATGAGCAAGTATTACATAACTTACTCACCTAGTTTGAAATCAACTATTAAAAAGTTTCATTACATTTAAAATGTCTTATCACCATTAAAGATTGAATTCTTAACGACAACATAATCTACATTACGTATCGCATCTAGTTTTTTGCCTCCAGCATATGAAATAGAAGATTGTAGGTCCTGCTCCATTTCTATTAAAGTATCAATTAAAGAACCTTTATGTTCTACATACATTCTTTTGCCTTCAACATTTTTCTTTTCGCCTTTTTGAAATTCTGAAGCTGAACCAAAGTATGCTTTATAGAGCTTTCCATCTTTTTCAATCGTTTCACCCGGAGATTCTTCATGGCCAGCAAATAATGAACCAATCATGACCATTGATGCACCAAATCGGATAGATTTTGCAATGTCACCATGTGTACGAATTCCTCCATCTGCAATAATCGGTTTGCTTGCTGCCTTTGCACACCAACGTAAAGCAGCTAATTGCCAACCACCCGTTCCGAATCCAGTTTTGATTTTTGTAATACATACCTTTCCAGGTCCGATCCCAACTTTTGTCGCATCCGCTCCAGCGTTCTCTAACTCTCTTACTGCTTCAGGAGTTCCGACATTACCTGCAATCACAAAACTTTGTGGTAAGAGCTTCTTAATATGATGGATCATCTTAATTACAGCATTGGAATGACCATGTGCAATATCAATCGTAATATATTCAGGTACAAGATTTTCTTCTGATAATTGTTGAATAAATCCATACTCTTCTTCTTTTACCCCAACACTAATAGAGGCGATCAATCCACGTGATTTCATATCTTTTATAAAAGACACTCGTTTTTCTGGCTGAAAACGATGCATGACATAAAAGTAGCCTTTTTCTGCTAAATAAATCGCTATTTTTTCATCGATAATTGTCTGCATATTTGCAGGTACAACAGGTAATTTAAATTTATGTTCACCTAAAGTTACAGTAGTATCACATTCAGAACGGCTATCTACTATACACTTTGCTGGAATTAATTGAATATCTTCATAATCAAACACATTCTCCATATTTTGCACCCCTAAAAACGAATATTATTATTTTGAGTTGTAAAAAATGTTCGTCCTTTGGTAATTTACCTTATTTTTAACTCGTTGTCAAAAATTTTATGATGAACTTAAAATTCGCAAGTATAGGGTGTAAGAGATATTAATTGATTTATTTTGAGAAGATATCAATGTGGATTTAATGGTTGTTTTCCATTTTGTTAACCAAGCAGGAGGTACACTCGTTTTCTAATAGTATAATTCAATCAATTATTCGAAGTATCACTATAAAATTTGTTGATTCCACAGGGTTGAGACGCATTTTTATAGGGGTGTTATTCTACCATATATCCCATTTTGGAAATAAGACTCGTTTTTTAGTGATTTCTCAATGCTTAAAGATATGGTATCCTTTTCACATAAAGTCGTGGCAAAAACATGTACAAAAATTAGGGGCGATTACCTCTTTGTAACGCTCGAAGAAATTTAAGTGAAAACTTCTTTTTGTTTAAAATACTTGTTTAATTTAGAAGTTTCTTCTTACTTTCTTTAAAATAAGTAAAAGAGAAGGGGATTATTTTGTGAAAAGTAGTTTTGTATTTCTTTTATGTATAGTTGTAATTTCTGCTATTATAATATTTTTTATAACTAAAAAAATGGAAGTTCCAAAGCCAAAAATAGTTGTTGTATTAAAAGATTTAGATACTCAGTATTGGGAAATAGTAAAAGCTGGGGCAGAAAAGGGGTTTCAAGACTTTGGGATAGATGGTGAAGTGATTGCACCTAGTACCGAATCAGAAGAGGCAGATCACGAAGAAATGTTAAAGAAAATCCTATTCGAAAAGCCTGACGTTTTAGTTTGTGCTCCAATAGAGGTTCCTAAATACATGTCTGTCCTTGAGGAGTTTATTGAGGATAAAATTCCAGTTTTATTATTAGATACGAATATTCCTTTGGAGGGTAAGGCTTCCTATATAGGCACCGATAATTATAAATTAGGTAGAAAAGCAGGAGAATTATTAGCATCGGAATTATACCCTGGTGATGAGGTTGCTGTCATTGCCGGGAATATGACTAGTCAAGTGTCTGGTGAACGGGTAAAAGGAGCAAAGTTAAGTTTAGAAGAAGCAGGGATCATCATCGCCTCTGAAAAAGTAGATTTACCAAATGAATCTGTACCAGTTAAACAAGCAATGAAAGAGATTTTGCAGAATCATCCTAATGTCAAGGGTGTCATTGCAACAACTGATATTATGGCATTAAATGCTTTTGATCAACTTGAGGCCCAAGGGAAAAAAATGCCAGTCATTGGTGCGGATGGAATTATTGAAATGGTTAAATTAGTTGATGAAGGAAAGCTGCCAGGTACAGTAGCACAAAATCCTTATGATATGGGTTATTTAAGTGTTCAAGCCGCCATGAAAGTAGCGAAGGGAAATAACGTGGATTCTGTTATTGATAGCGGGGTAGATATCATAGTAAAAGGTAATGGGAATGAGAGAATGAATTTTCTAAAAAACGTTTTAGAGTAAAATTTGCTATTTAATCAAACAATACGAAAGGTTATAAAGCTTAAGACAGGCTTCTTTAAAAACATTTACAGTAGCAAAAAACTCGTCAGCATTTTGACGAGTTTTTTAGTGTTACATTAAGAAGTTAATCTGTTGAAATGGAGCCTACGAGAATCGAACTCGTATTACTTGACTGCCAGTCAAGCGTAATCCCATTATACCAAGGCCCCATGTATTAAAAATCTTTACGTGTAAACATTATACTAAATTTGTAGTACAAGATTCTACCCCTTCTAAAAAAAATCTAACAAACAATTCAGTATTAACCTACTAGACATAACATGAGAATTAATTCAAATAATAATATTTCATTAGGTTAATCATCTGGAAATATACTATAATAGGTAAGCGAAGAATGATGGAAAGTTTTACAAATCAGAGAAGGTGATAATAATGCTAGAAATGTTTAAGTATCTAAAGCCATACAGATGGCAACTCGTTCTCGTCTTTGTTTTTCAATTAATCGCCATTTTATTCGAGTTATATTTACCGACTCTAATGGCTGAGATTGTTGACGTTGGGATTGTCAATCAAGATGTTCCTTTTATTTTGAGAACTGGCGGCTTGATGGTGGTTTGTGGCATCATGTCAATTTTATTAATGGTTGGCGTTAGTTACTTCGCAGCTAAGGTATCACTTGGATTCGGTCGAGATATGCGCAGAGAGCTTTTTGTTCATGTAGAGCATTTCTCTTTACAGGAGTATGAGAAATTTGGATCTGCTTCGTTAATTACGAGAACAACAAATGATGTTAAGATTGTTCAAGATGTCATTAATATGATGCAACGAATGATGACAAGGGCTCCGTTAATGTTAGTCGGCGGGATCGTGCTCGCAGTTTCAAGGGATCGTTATTTATCATTAGTATTCCTTGCTGCATTACCGATATTAGCATTCATCATTTTCATTGTAGCGAAAAGAGCCATACCACTTTTTTCAGCGTTACAGCAAAAAACTGATCGATTAACACTTATTCTTCGTGAGGTACTAACTGGGATACGTGTTGTTCGAGCATTTAATAGAATTGACTATGAAAAAAAACGTTTTAATCTTGCAAATGATGATTTTCGAGATACAGGAATAAAAGTTGGTAAACTGATGGCATTAATGTTTCCGATTATGCTTATTATCATGAATTTTACGAACATCGCAATTGTCTGGTTTGGAGCTATCCGTATTGAACAAGGTGAAATGCAGGTTGGAAATTTATTAGCGTTTATTCAATACGCGGCAATGATTTTAATGTCGTTGATTATGTTGTCAATGGCATTTATCATGATTCCCCGTGCACAAGTATCGGCAAAACGCTTAAAAGAAGTTTTACAAACAAAACCGATAATTAAAGATCCAGAAAAAGATACAGAGTTAAAGTCTTGTGATGGAATTGTTGAGTTCAAAGATGTAACTTTCCGTTATGAAGGGGCTGAAAAGCCTGTTCTTGAAGGAATTTCGTTTACTGCTAAACCAGGTGAAACAACGGCAGTTATTGGAAGTACAGGAGCGGGAAAATCGACACTTTTACAAATGATCCCGCGTTTTTATGATGTGGAAAGTGGTTCTATATTAATTGATGGTGTAAATATTCAAAACATGAAGCAAAGTACCCTTCGCAATAAAATTGGGTATGTTCCTCAAAAGGCTATGTTGTTTAGTGGAACGATAGCAGAGAATATGCGCTATGGAAAAGAAGAGGCAACTGATGAAGAAATTCATGACGCATTAGAAACAGCACAAGCAAGTGAATTTGTTCAAAAAAGAGAGCAAGGTATCCAGAGTATACTCGAACAAGCGGGAGCAAATTTGTCTGGTGGCCAAAAACAACGGTTATCGATTGCTCGTGCACTTGTGAGAAAACCACAAATTTATTTATTTGATGACAGTTTCTCAGCTCTTGATTACAAAACAGATAGCAAGCTCCGCTATGCATTAAAAACAGAAACATCTAATGCAACAATCATTATTGTTGCGCAACGTGTGAATACTGTGAAGGATGCTGAAAAAATCATCGTATTAAATGAAGGAAAGATTGCTGGTGTAGGAACACATGAAGAGCTTTTAAATAACAATACCATTTATCAAGAAATTGTGTCATCTCAAGAAAATGGGGAGGTTTCAGCATGAGTGAAAAAAATCGTTCTGGTGGACCTCCGATGCGAGGTGGGATGCACCACGGACCAAGGCCAGGAATGGTCGTCGAGAAACCCAAGGATTTTAAGAAAACCTTCAAAAGACTAGTAGGATATTTAAAACCATGGAAAAATCGTATGATCTTAGTCGTGATTACAGCAATTTTGTCTACTCTATTTAGTGTCGTCAGTCCAAAGTTGTTAGGTGATGCAACATCATCTATATTTGCGAGTTTTACAACACGTACCTCCATTGATTTTGCGTTTATAGGTAATTTATTACTCCTTTTAGTAGGCTTATATTTCATCTCTTCTTTGTTTGCGTATGTTCAGCAATATGTAATGGCCGGTGTCTCGCAACGGACAGTTGCTCAACTACGAAAAGAAGTAAATGAAAAGTTATCAAGAATGCCTTTAAGCTTTTTTGACAAACACTCACATGGTGATTTATTAAGTAGAGCTGTTAATGATATTGATAGTATTAATCAATCGTTACAGCAGGCATTAACACAAATTATTAACTCAGTTATTTCAATTCTCGGTATTATCATTATGATGCTCGTCATTAGTCCGCTCCTTACATTAGTGGTGCTGATCACAATACCGTTAAGTATCTTTGTTGCACAATTTGTGACAAAGTTTTCTCAAAAGCATTTTGTTAAGCAACAAATGGAGCTAGGGAACATTAATGGTCATATTGAAGAAATGTTTACTGGACACCAAGTTATAAAAGCATTTGGCCATGAAAAAAAGTCAATTGCTGAATTCGAGGAAATTAATGCTCGCTTATACTATTCAAGCTGGAAGGCTCAATTCATCTCAGGTCTGATGATGCCTCTAATGGGTTTTGTCGGAAATCTAGGGTTTATCATCGTTTCAATCTCTGGTGGACTTCTTGTTTTAAATGGAAATATTCGCGTCGGTGACGTTCAAGCGTTTATTCAATATACACAACAAATATCACATCCATTAGCACAAGCAGCAGGTATTGCGAACATGATTCAAGTCGCACTTGCTTCTGCTGAACGTGTTTTTCATTTATTAGATGAAGAAGAAGAAAAACAGGAAGAGGCAGCACCTATTGACATTCATGCGCTTCGCGGCCATGTCGTCTTCGATCATGTCCGGTTTGGCTATGAAAAAGATCAGCCGATTATAAATGATGTCAGTCTTGAAGTAAAAGAAGGCCAAACTGTTGCAATTGTTGGACCTACTGGTGCGGGGAAAACGACCATTGTGAATCTATTAATGAGATTTTATGAGTTGAATAACGGTGCTATAAAAATTGATGGTGTACCTTTAACAGACATGAGTAAGGAACAAGTTCGTAGTTTGTACGCGATGGTTCTACAGGATACATGGCTGTTTAATGGTACAATTCGAGAAAATATCGCATATGGTCAAGAGGATGCAACGAATGATGAAATCGAGGAAGCTGCAAGAAATGCATATGCCGATGATTTTATCCGGACGCTTCCGGATGGATATGACACGGTTTTAGGAGAAGATGCAACAAATATTTCGCAAGGGCAGCGTCAGCTTCTGACGATAGCGAGAGCCATTATTGCTAAACCGAAAATCCTGCTTCTTGATGAAGCAACAAGCAGTGTAGATACTCGAACAGAAATGAAAATTCAAAAAGCAATGACAAAGTTATTGGAAGGTCGAACAAGTTTTGTTATTGCACATCGATTATCAACGATTCGCGATGCTGATCTGATTCTAGTGATGGATCAAGGAGATATCATTGAAAAAGGAACACATGAAGAGTTACTTGCACAAGGTGGATTCTACTCAGATTTATATAAAAGTCAATTTTCACAAAATGAACCGGCATGATTTTTTTGTTCGGGTCTAAAGATATCAAAAAATTCAAATAATTTTAAGAGGGAGTTCAATTTGTTACATAATTGAACTCCCTTTGTTTCAATTGTTGCTCATTTGCCAGTCGTGCAGACTCTTTTTTTAAAAATAATTAATTTAATAATATGGATAATATGGATAATATGGCGGGTAGTAAGGATAAGGATAAGGGTAAGGGTATGCGTAAGGTAATAATGCTAAAGCGGTTAAAGCAGCTAATGGGAAAAATTGACGTCTAAAGCGTCTAAATCTACGTGGGCCATAACCACCATAAAATTGTCGATCATCTACCTCGTCGTCTCTAGCATCTTCACCAACTAATACTGTAAGTCGATCCCCCTCAACCTCTTCGATGATTCCATCATAAGTCTTTCCATCGTTCATTGTTAAAAGAACGTGATGATGCAAATATTTTTTGCATTTTTCATGTAAATTGCGCGAATAATCGAATTCATTATTAGAATCAACGTTTTCGTATGTCACTTTTTTCATCCCCTTTCAAACATCATGATATTCACCTATTTAAAAATAATGACCATTCTAACTGTAAAAATTATTTTATCAATTAACATTCATCAATCTTTCTTCGCAAAAATTTTTAAAAAATGAAATAGTTTGGTAATAGTTTGTTCATAATTAATGGAGAAACTATTCACGTGCAGGTAACCTAAATTGGTGGTGGTGAATGAGGAGAATATCCTACAAAGTAAATTGATTACATAAACAACTACTATAATTTTGGAGGGTGAAAGATGAAGAATCAAACATTTATATATGTTCTATCGGGAATTTTTACAATATTCGCTGTAGGTGCGAATCCAGCTTTTGCAGAAATGTCTATGAAAGAGACAATCGCGAATGTGAAAGAAGAGATTTCATTAGAAGATAAAGGACATCCACACGGAGATCCTGAAGAACATATTGAGTTTATTCAAAGACAAGCAGAAAAGTTAGGGATTGAAACAGAGGGTAAAGATGCAAAAGAATTAGCAAAAGAGGTTCGCAAAATACACCTTAAAAAAGAAGCAGAGGAACTGGGGATTAAAACAGAAGGAAAAGACATAAAAGAACTAGCTAAAGAAGTAAGGGAAACAGTTGTTAAAAACAAGGCGAAGGAACTAGGTATAAAATCAGAAGGGAAAGAAGTGGATGAGCTAGCAGAAGAAGTAAGAGTAGCTCTCATTAAAAATAAAGCAAAGGAACTAGGTATTGATACAGAGGGGAAGGAGATAGATGATCTAGCTAAAGAAGTCTTAAAAGCAAGTATTTATAAAGATGCAAAGGATTTAGGAATTAACACAGATGGAAAAGAGCTTATGGAACTTGCAAGAGAAGTGAATGTCAAAAAACTCTTTCGGACGGCTGATAAACTAGGAATTGATACGAAGGGTAAATCAACACATGATATTATGGAAGAGATTTTTACAAATTATGCTGATGAAGCAAAGGACAAGAAGCTTTTTCCATTTGATGGAGACAAGGGCTTTCACTTTGGGGGACATAAAGGAGGATTCCATAAAGGGGAATCGTCGGTTGGGAAAGAAGCAACAAACTAAAATGTACTCTTCATTACGAAAAAAACCCCATCAAACGGATGGGGTTTTTATAACGAACGTTAATCGATAGCTAATCAAATACATAACAAGACTAATCGATCTTAATTTCAAATGAACCAACTGCTTCACTGCCTGTAGCGGTTTTTGCATAGATTGTATATATTCCATTTTCAGCGATCTCAAATGAATTTCCGGTCACTTTAGTCCCTGCTGTAGCAAAAACTGCAATGGTTTTTGCTCATGGTAACCATTTAAATTCGACAATATCCGTATTTTTAGGAAGTATGACAAGAGCAGGACGTGAAGTCTCATCCTTAGTGGATAAGATAGGTTCATCAATTGTCATTTACTTAAGTGGTTGTAAGGATGGTAATTCTTTCGTTGCAAGTAGTGCAAGTGCTTCATGCCCGGCTTTAGTAGGATGAAAATCACCTTGTATAATATAATTTACCTGATTACCAGTAAATTTTGTATACGCATCAAGGTAAATTGACCCTGTATGAGCTGCAATTTGACTGATTACTTCTGTGTTAACTTTTGTCGTGATTAGCTCTCCAATGTTATAGAGGGAAGCGGCAAAGGGATCTGTGCTTTGTCCAAAGGGATTATAAATCGAGTATAGCATAATAGGTGCATCAGTCTTTGTGCGAATTAACTTAATGGATTCTTGTAAATTAACAGAAAGCTGAGTTGCTGCAGTGTTCACCTTATTTATCATCACTTCTGTTGGAACAATTGGCTGCTTTGATACAAGAATTTCTCCAAGTCCAACTGCCTGCATTAAATCATTTGCCCCTATATATATCGTAATAACATCTGCTTGTTGTAGCTTAGTACCTGCTTCACTTGTGTTGAGTACTTGTACTAAATGAGTAGAAGTCCAACCAGGAAAACTGACATTTAATACCTCAATACCACCAGTCCCTATTAAAAATGGAAATGCGTTTTGTGATTGTTTAGGTGGGTTTTGAGGTTTTTCAAGATTATACCCAAATGTAATCGAATCACCTAAAGAAACAACAGTTAACTTCTCATGTTCATTTGCAGAAGCAAATGTGGAAAACATTATACTTAGTAAAAGTATAATCGTAAAAAGAATGGGCAGTTTCTTAAACATATTTAATTTTGATCCCCCTTGTAATTAAATCCTATCATGTTTCTTGTATGTTTCCCGTTAATGATCAATTATCGTATCCTTCCCTCCTTTTATGTCATGCGCTCTCATTATAAAACACGAATTTTTTTGCAATTAGTAAATCCTTTCAACAAATTTCGATTTTATTCTTCATTTCGTGATAGAATAATGAAGGTTTACTATTATAGATTAGGAGTGACAAAACATGGATTCTTCACGGCTATACCCTTTTATAGCACTAATAATAGGGGTTATTGCTGTTTCCGCTTCAGCGGTATTTGTTAAACTTACGACTGCACCTGCTCCTGTTATTGCGTTTTATCGCTTATTCTTTTCAACTGTCCTGATCGCACCGTTATTTCTGATAAAAAGTTTAGGTGAAGTAAAGTTGATGTCAAAGAAAGACTGGCTTTTTTCTTCTATATCTGGAGTTTTTTTAGCTTTCCATTTTATTTTATGGTTTGAGTCGCTAAATTACACGTCTGTTGCGAGCTCAGTCGTTCTTGTTACATTACAGCCTCTTTTTGCTTTTATCGGAACCTATTTATTTTTTAAAGAAAAAGTCTCCAAGATTGCTGTTGTAAGTGGGGGAGTAGCGATTGTAGGGAGTGTCATTATAAGCTGGGGAGATTTCCAAATAAGCGGCTTGGCGTTGTTTGGAGATATGCTTGCACTTGCAGCATGTGCAATGATAACTGCGTATTTACTATTTGGCCAAGGTATTAGGAAGCACCATTCTTTGACATTATACACATTCATTGTTTATGGAATAAGTTCCATTACATTGCTTCTATATTGTTTATTTTTACAATATCCTTTGGCGCCCTATCCAACATCAGATTGGTATTATTTTTTATTACAAGCGCTTGTGCCAACCTTGTTAGGCCATTCACTATTTAACTGGGCATTAAAATGGGTTAGTACGAATACAATCTCCGTCATGATTTTATTTGAACCAGTTGGTGCAATTATCCTTGCCTATTACATACTAGGGGAAAATGTGATCCCTACTCAATTAATAGGCGGAGCTGTTATTATGGCCGGAATCATCCTATTTTTATTAGAAAAACGACTTGGATATATAGCAAAAAGAGTCCAAAGGCCTGCAGAGTGAGATATGCAGGCCTTTGTTATTGATTCATACTGATTTTGTTAGTTTCTAAATACACTTCTTGGAGATCTTTAATGGTTATTCCAGTAGCTCTAGTAAATCCTTCATTAAAATCATTCACTTTGGCTGTTTCTTCTATAATAGATCTGATAATTTCGTCTCCGTATTTTTTCACTAAGTAGTGAATGGCATAATAGCTCTGAATATAAACTTCATAATTGTCAAATCTGTATTCTTCCCATTCTTCATGTGTAATGAGCTTTTCGAACGGTGCTTCTTTAAATGGATAGTAACGGTGTGCTACTTCATGCATTCCAACATATTCTGCTACACCTTCATGAAACCATAGTGGAACTCTGTTGATATAAAGTCCTTGCTCTTTCATAAATGTTTGTAAACGATAATGAGTGTATTCATGCATAATGGTACTCTGAAAATAAAAGATTCCAGGCATTTGATCAGACAAGATTTCGTCTAAATCTGAGATCGCAATTCCAACGATATCATTCGGATCATCAAAATAGCCCATCGTCTTTAGTAAAGAAGTTTGCTCATATAATTCCTCTGAAGAAGAATGAAGAATAAGGTCGATATCATTATCCTCTACTTTTCCAAATAAATTAGTAGTTAGTGTATCAGTCTTATCAATGGCATGTTTGATAATTGGTAGTAAATCCTTTTCGTGTGGTTCATAAAAGATTTCAACATTATCGTATGTTGTACGTAATTTATGAGTTTTTATTGCATGATAATCGATGGAATTTGTCTTGTCTTTTAGAAAAGGAAGTATGTAAAACTCCATTTTCTCTTCGAAAGTCAGGTTTTCTCCGAGCTCATTTGTAATCATTAGATTGATTGAAAAAAAGAAGATTGTTGCAAATGTGCATGTAATTGTTAACAATGTAAAAGATATGAGACCAATGAAACCTTTAAAAGAAAGAAAGTTGAATGTTTTAGATGCATAAACAAAAGCATACATACAGTAGCAAAATAGTCCAACATACAGCAGAATAAAGATGATCGTTATAAAAAGACTAATCGTTTTATTTACTATTAAAAATAAACCTAATATAAGAACAAAAATAATAATAAACACAAGTAAGGATTTAATTAGGTTCCTAATAACGTCATGAAATATTTTCAAAGCTACCTCCCAAATAGGTGTATCCTTATTGATATTTATGAAGTAACTAAGAAAAAAATCATGATATTATATATAAAATTTTTTCTTTTGAATTGAAACCATATAAAAACGTTATGCAAAATGCATAACGTTAAAATCATTCTATGTTAAATAAGCTGATAAAATATCGAGGATAAATAAGCAAAGGTAAAACCTAAAGGCAGGCTTAAAATAATTGGAAATCCGTCAACAGGCCCCTCTTCATTACTAATTCGAATGGCTTCCTTATAACCGTAGGAAAAGTGAAATAGTGATAGAAATAGTGTTAGTAACATTATTGCAAACGTAACAGTCATTTTCTTTCCTCCGCCTTTTAATATTCTAGTTTTACTATTAATACATGCAAAAAACTCTAGTAATATGATAACTTTTTTGGAATTTGTAACGTCAATTTAAACAATTAAAGAAGAGAACAATAGTTGGAATTTAGAAAGAAAGAGAAAAGCTATGTAAATAATTACCATTTATAGATTACAAATTCTTTTTATAACAAATCGTCAAATTGAATAGAAAAAAACTATTGCTATTATTTTTTTATCGTGATATATTATTAAACGGCGCTGATGAACAAAGCGAAAAACAATAACATCAAAAACTTATTATTTAAAAGTGAAAAATGATGTTGACAAGCATTGAAATAAATGTTAAATTTAGAAAGTCGCTTCTGGATGAAACGACAAAAAATGATCTTTGAAAACTAAACAAAACCAAGCGTGCCAACGTTAATTTTGATTAACAAAACAACGTACTATAAAGTACAAATTTATGAGCTATATCAACTCTTTATTGGAGAGTTTGATCCTGGCTCAGGACGAACGCTGGCGGCGTGCCTAATACATGCAAGTCGAGCGAATCTGAGGGAGCTTGCTCCCAAAGATTAGCGGCGGACGGGTGAGTAACACGTGGGTAACCTGCCTGTAAGATTGGGATAACTCCGGGAAACCGGAGCTAATACCGGATAACATTTCGAACCGCATGGTTCGACATTGAAAGATGGCTTCGGCTATCACTTACAGATGGACCCGCGGCGCATTAGCTAGTTGGTGAGGTAACGGCTCACCAAGGCGACGATGCGTAGCCGACCTGAGAGGGTGATCGGCCACACTGGGACTGAGACACGGCCCAGACTCCTACGGGAGGCAGCAGTAGGGAATCTTCCGCAATGGACGAAAGTCTGACGGAGCAACGCCGCGTGAACGATGAAGGCCTTCGGGTCGTAAAGTTCTGTTGTTAGGGAAGAACAAGTACCAGAGTAACTGCTGGTACCTTGACGGTACCTAACCAGAAAGCCACGGCTAACTACGTGCCAGCAGCCGCGGTAATACGTAGGTGGCAAGCGTTGTCCGGAATTATTGGGCGTAAAGCGCGCGCAGGTGGTTTCTTAAGTCTGATGTGAAAGCCCACGGCTCAACCGTGGAGGGTCATTGGAAACTGGGGAACTTGAGTGCAGAAGAGGAAAGTGGAATTCCAAGTGTAGCGGTGAAATGCGTAGAGATTTGGAGGAACACCAGTGGCGAAGGCGACTTTCTGGTCTGTAACTGACACTGAGGCGCGAAAGCGTGGGGAGCGAACAGGATTAGATACCCTGGTAGTCCACGCCGTAAACGATGAGTGCTAAGTGTTAGAGGGTTTCCGCCCTTTAGTGCTGCAGCAAACGCATTAAGCACTCCGCCTGGGGAGTACGGTCGCAAGACTGAAACTCAAAGGAATTGACGGGGGCCCGCACAAGCGGTGGAGCATGTGGTTTAATTCGAAGCAACGCGAAGAACCTTACCAGGTCTTGACATCCCACTGCCCGGTATAGAGATATACCTTTCCCTTCGGGGACAGTGGTGACAGGTGGTGCATGGTTGTCGTCAGCTCGTGTCGTGAGATGTTGGGTTAAGTCCCGCAACGAGCGCAACCCTTGATCTTAGTTGCCAGCATTCAGTTGGGCACTCTAAGGTAACTGCCGGTGACAAACCGGAGGAAGGTGGGGATGACGTCAAATCATCATGCCCCTTATGACCTGGGCTACACACGTGCTACAATGGATGGTACAAAGGGCTGCAAGACTGCGAAGTCAAGCCAATCCCATAAAACCATTCTCAGTTCGGATTGCAGGCTGCAACTCGCCTGCATGAAGCCGGAATCGCTAGTAATCGCGGATCAGCATGCCGCGGTGAATACGTTCCCGGGCCTTGTACACACCGCCCGTCACACCACGAGAGTTTGTAACACCCGAAGTCGGTGGGGTAACCGTAAGGAGCCAGCCGCCTAAGGTGGGACAGATGATTGGGGTGAAGTCGTAACAAGGTAGCCGTATCGGAAGGTGCGGCTGGATCACCTCCTTTCTAAGGAAAATGAGGCACACTTGGTTTTTGTTTAGTTTTGAGAGATCATTCTGATCTTTCTATATGTAAGAAAAACATAGGAGTATAAATGCATGTAGCATTTGCACGTCCTGTGCTTTATGTTCCTTGAAAACTAGATAACGATAACAATTCAAGTAATTCACTGAGTTTAAACGCTTAGTTTAGTGATTCTCTTAATAATTATTAAAGGGACATTAATTTCGTATTGATGTCCCGAGGCGAAGGAGAAGCGAAGAGTACGAGGCGGCGAGTGGTCGAGGAGCAGAGTGTACCGTTTTGGTACATGAGCACCGGAGAACGCGAAGCCAACGAAGTAATCTGAAGCTTATCGTTCGCCGAAGGTTAAGTTGTTAAGGGCGCACGGTGGATGCCTTGGCACTAGGAGCCGATGAAGGACGGTACTAACACCGATATGCTTCGGGGAGCTGTAAGTAAGCTTTGATCCGGAGATTTCCGAATGGGGGAACCCACTGCTCGTAATGGAGCAGTATTTTCACCTGAATACATAGGGTGATAAAGGCAGACCCGGGGAACTGAAACATCTAAGTACCCGGAGGAAGAGAAAGCAAACGCGATTTCCCAAGTAGCGGCGAGCGAAACGGAATTAGCCCAAACCAAGAGGCTTGCCTCTTGGGGTTGTAGGACACTCTATACGGAGTTACAAAGGAACGGAGTAAATGAAGAGGTCTGGAAAGGCCCGTCAAAGAAGGTAACAACCCTGTAGTTGAAACTTCGTTCCCTCCAGAGTGGATCCTGAGTACGGCGGGACACGTGAAATCCCGTCGGAAGCAGGGAGGACCATCTCCCAAGGCTAAATACTCCCTAGTGACCGATAGTGAACCAGTACCGTGAGGGAAAGGTGAAAAGCACCCCGGAAGGGGAGTGAAAGAGATCCTGAAACCGTGTGCCTACAAGTAGTCAAAGCCCGTTAATGGGTAATGGCGTGCCTTTTGTAGAATGAACCGGCGAGTTACGAT